>JBLMXM010000081.1:0-3947 GCA_050257775.1 Hyphomicrobiales bacterium | reverse complement strand
CCCAAAAGAGTTGGGGGTGTTCGCTGATCATCATGGGCCCCGGGGTGACTCCGTGAATCAGGAGGGCACCCAGCAGGATCGCCGTGGGCGGTGCGAAGGGAATCCCGAGCACGAACAACGGAATGAAAGCCGACTGGCAGGCGGCGTTATTGGCGGATTCGGGGCCGGCGACGCCTTCGATCGCGCCCTGGCCGAACTCCTCCGGGTGCCGGGAGACCCGTTTCTCGATCATGTAGGAAGCATAGGTGGCGATGACCGGCGCAGGCCCGGGCACAAGGCCGACCCCGAACCCCACACCCGTGCCTCTCAAGATGGCTCGGATGGATTTCCGTAAATCCAGAAGAGTCGGGTATAGTTCCCGCAACCGCGGGACCAGAACCTTTCCTTCCAAGAGTTCCGCGGGTTTCTCCACGTTGCTCAAAACTTCCCCGATGCCGAAGAGGCCGATGGCCACGGCCACGAACTCGATTCCACCCAGCAGATACATCGATCCGTAGGTGAATCGGGCGTCCCCCTTGACCGGATCGAGGCCGATCGTGCCAATAATCAATCCCACTACGGCCATCATCAGTGATTTCAAAAGAGAGCTGCCGGTCACATTGCTGAGTACCACAAACCCGAACACCATGAGGGAAAAATATTCAGCCGGACCAAAGGCCAGCGCTGCTCTGGCAAGCGGCGGAGCAAAGGCAACGAGACCGAAGATGCCGAGGGTTCCTGCGATAAAGGAGCCGATCGCGCAAATCGCCAGGGCAGGGCCTGCACGGCCCTTCTGCGCCATTCGATAGCCGTCGATGCAGGTAATCACCGACGCGGTCTCGCCCGGCACATTGAGCAGAATGGAGGTGGTTGATCCGCCGTACATCGCACCATAGTAAATGCCGGCCAGCATGATGATGGCGGAGGTGGGGTCCAGGCTGAAGGTTGCCGGTATCAGCAGGGCAATCCCGGCAATCGGGCCGATTCCGGGGAGTACGCCGATCAAGGTGCCTACAATGGCGCCGGCCAGGCAATACAAGAGGTTGGGAACCGTGGTGGCGACCCCGAAACCGCCGGCAAGTTGTTGGAGCGTTTCCAGCATGAGTCACCCGGTTACAATCCCAGCCACCCTTGCGGAAAGGGGATCTGCAGCCACCAAACGAAGACGAAATGGGAAACCGCGGCAGACGACAGGGCGATCAAAAGGTTCCAGTGCCATTTTTTGCTTTCCAGGATCTGAAGCAGCGCCAAAACCATCAGGAAAGCGGTGGGCGCGTATCCCAGGTATTCCAGGAGTCCGGCTGCTACGCCGATAACCGCCATGAAGCCGATAACCGGCTTTGCCGAGCCGCCGGGTTTAGGAGCAGCCGCCTCCCTTTCCCGAATCCGGCGATTTTGCAGAATAATTCTTAGGGTGAAGCTGACGGCCAGAAGCATCAACAAGATGCCAAGGCATAAGGGGAACAAACCGGGCCCGGCAGCCCGGAAGGTGCCGATAGGCATTTTCAAAGAAAGGTACGTCGTGAGGCTGCCGAAAATGATCATCAAAAAACCGCCACAGACGTCATTGCGGCTCACGGATTGCCTCCCTTGAAGCAGCGCCGGTTCCGGGGCAGCCCCTCTCCTGTTGAGGGAAAGAAGGCCGAGATCCCAAATTCAGTCAACGGGTGGGCGTGGACGAGCCCCGGCGTTTGCGCCCGTGTTTCAGGAAGTCCCTGCGGATCACCTCGGCGACATATTCCAGGTGTTCCGTCATCCGGTCCCTGGCCTTTTGAGGATTCTTCTGCTGGATGGCTGCAAAAATGCCGGCGTGCTGATTGAACAGTACATCCTTGCGTTCAAGCCCCAAGGCGAATTTCTTGGCCTTGAAGTAGTCATTGAAGCTGGCCTTGAGCCCTTCCATGATGTGGATGGCGATCACGTTGTGAGAGGCTGCGGCAATGGCGGAGTGGAAGTTCAAATCCGCCGTCTCCCAGGCCGCCCCGCCCGGCTCGAGCTTCTCCATCCGTTTCAAAAACTCCCGCATCGCGCGCAAATCAGCGGCCTTGGCTGTCCTGGCGGCTCGCTCGGCGCACCAACCCTCAAACAGCTTGCGGATATCCAGGAATTCGAAGATTTTTTCGGCCTGCTCCTCCAGAAGTATCGCAAGCGGCGCCTTCAGGTGTTCTCCCACCGAGGAAACGACCACCGTGCCGCCGCCCTGCCTGACTTCGATGAGCCCCACTGTTTTGGCTTTGTTGATGGCCTCCCGGATGGACTGGCGGCTGATGCCCATGTCCGTCGCCATTTCCCGCTCGGAGGGCAGTCGCTCGCCCGGCTTCAGGCGGCCGCTGGAGATCAGGGAAACCAGCTGTTTGTAAACCACGTCCGGAATCTTGCGCGGGGTCACCGTGGAAAACAGGTTGTGCTGCATGCTCGGCCGTTTCATCCTGGCTTTTCCTTTGCGGAACGAAAGTCCTCGTTACCCTGTTTACTTTTAGTCCGAATTGGCATAGGATCGGACGAACTGGACGGACCACTTGACCATCAGCTATCAGACCAAGTGGCCGCTGTCAAGAAGTTTCGCTCCGCGTGGGATGGCCTGCCTTGGCCCGATACAGGGAGGAGGTTGTGATGCATCAGCCGATTCGGATTGGAATGGTGGGCTGCGGAAACGCAGCCGTCTTTCATTATGCGTCGTTTCAGCGGGTGACCGGCATCCCGGTGAGCGTAGTGGGGGTCACCTCTCTGCAGAAAGCGCGACGCGAGGCGTTTGCCACCCAGCGCGGGATCCGGGCATTTGATTCGCTATCGGACATGCTTGCCGAGGTGGACGTCATCGACAACTGCACGCCAGGTTATGCCCACGAGTCGGTCTCCATCGCGGCCTTTGAGGCCGGGAAGCATGTCATCGTCGAAAAGCCGTTCACCGGCTACTACGGTCCCCGCGAGAACCCTGCCTTCGAAGGCAACCGGTTCCCCAAGGAGACCATGCTGGCCGAGGCGGTCGCCAGCGCTAGGCAGGTGATCGCAGCCGCATTAAAGAGCGGAAAAACGCTCGGCTATGCCGAAAACTGGATCTACGCCCCCGCCGTCCAGAAAGAGGCCGAAATCCTCTCCAAGGGCAAGGGCCAGATCCTCTGGGCCCTGGGAGGCCAGTCGCATTCGGGCAGCCCTTCCCCGGCCTACGGCATATGGAAACTTTCCGGCGGCGGATCGGTGGTGGGCAAGAGCTGCCACCCGCTGACGGCCATCCTTTATTTGAAGCAAGTCGAAGGCCAGGCGATGCATGGCAGGACCATCCGTCCCGCCCGCGTCAGCGCCCGCACGCATGAACTCACCCGCAACCCCGCATTTATGGACAGAGGATTCCTTCGAACCGACTACCAGGACATTGAGGACTACTGCCAGGTCCACCTCACCTTCGAGGACGAGATGGTGGCCGACATTTTCGCCTCTGAAATCGTCATGGGCGGTGTGCACAACTGGCTGGAGATCTTCGCCAACAACCACCGCACCCGCTGCAACATGAGCCCGAGCAATGCCATGGAGCTTTACAACCCAAAAGAGGAACAGTTGACCGACGTCTATCTCATGGAAAAGCTCGGAACCAAGCAGGGTTGGTCCAACCCGGCGCCCGACGAGTATTTCACGTTCGGCTACCCCCAGGAGATCCAGGATTTCATGGAGGCGATCGCCACGGGCCGGGAGCCGAAATCGGGGATGCGGATCGCAAGCGACACGGTCGCCGTTCTTTATGCCGCTTACCTTTCGGCGGAGCGCCGGGGGGCGGAGGTGGAGGTGCCGCTTGACCCGGCGCTGGGCTAGATCGCCAAGGCCAAAACCGATTGACGAAACTCGGATCAAATCGAAAAAGCGCTTTTCTTAATAGATATGCTTTGACTATCGGTAAATTTTAAAACCGACTGAGGTTATATGCTACAATACATGCAATTTGAGCCGCTCCCAAAAAACAGTTAATACGTTGG
>JBLMXM010000080.1:0-7976 GCA_050257775.1 Hyphomicrobiales bacterium | reverse complement strand
ACAGATCATGAAGCGGCACTGGCCGGCCCTTTCGCCGTTCAGCCGCAAAAGTGGGCTGAACCTGGCCCAGCGTTATCATTTTATTGCCGGGTGGTTGCCTTGGTTCGGCGATGCCATCAGCCTGGCCATGAACGTGCTGTGCATCGTCTGGGCGATCGGGATGGCGATTTTTCCGAAGTACTTCGGGGCCCCTCTTTACGTCCTCATGTTGCCGCCCATCGGGGCTTTCCTTTTCAAGCTGCTGCATTTCCTGTGGCTTTATACGGTGCGGGTGCCCTGCACGTTCAAGCAGCGACTGGGTGCGGCCCTGGCCGGAACAGCCTTGACATACACCATCGGAACGGCCATTCTGCGCGGCGTTCTCACCAAGAGCATGCCGTTCCTGCGCACACCCAAATGCGAAAGCCAGAGCGCGGTGATCAAGGGGCTGGTGATGGCCCGTGGCGAGGCCTTCATGATGGTAATGCTGCTCTTTGCGACGGTCGTCAACTACACCTTCGGCAACGATCAGACCGAGGAGCGGCTGGTCCGGTCCGGGCTTCTACTGATCCAGGCCCTGCCGTATGCCGCGGCCCTGCTGCTGTCGCTCTTCAGCGTCATACCCCAAGGCCTTCGGCTGCCGGGGGTTACTCCGAAACCTGATCGCTCCGAGGGTGCAGCGGTTTCCAAGCGCCTACCGATGGGGCCGTAGCTTTTTCACGACCTGACCTTCGAAAACGAATAAAAGCGGAACCAAAAGGTTCCGCTTTTATTTTTACCGCTTGGAGTTCCGACGACCGCTCTAATAACCGAAGCGTTCAATGGCACCGGCATTCTTGCGCCAGTTCTTCTCAACCCGCACGAACAGCTTCAGGGACGTCTTGGCACCGATCATCTGCTCGATCTCGATCCGGGCCTCGGTGCCGATTTTTTTCAGCATGCTGGCTCCCCTGCCGATGATGATGCCTTTCTGGGAGTCGCGCTCGACGTGGATGGTCGCTTGGATGTCGACCCGCTTGGCATCTTCGCTCGTTTTGAAGGACTCCACGGTGACGGCCGTGGCGTAGGGGATCTCTTGCCCGGTGAACCGGAACACTTTTTCGCGAATAAGTTCAGCCGCGATGAAGCGCTCGGGCAGGTCGGTCAGGGTGTCTTCCGGGAAAAAGGGCGGGCCCTCAGGCAGCGCGCGGGTCAGAGCAGCAACAAGATCCTCGAGCTGGGTTCCCTCATGGGCGCTGACCGGCACCACTGCTTCAAATTCGTGCAGACCGGACCAGCGCGCGATCAGTTTAAGCAGGGCTTTCTTATCCTGAATGAGGTCGACTTTGTTGAGCGCCAGAACGACCGGCCGGGCCAGGCTCTGAATCTGTCGGACCAGATAGGCTTCAGCCTCCGGATCGGCATCGGCTGAATCGGCAACGGCCAGGATTACGTCTGCGTCGCCCAGCGCGGCGAGGGCATTGTCAACGATTTTCAGGTTCAGTTTGTCCCTGGTCGCGAAGATTCCGGGAGTATCCAAAAAAACGATCTGGGCCCCGGGGCGGTGGCAGACGCCCAGGATGCGGTTGCGCGTGGTCTGAGGCTTGCTCGAGGTGATGGAGATCTTCTGCCCCAATAGGCGGTTGAGCAGGGTGGATTTGCCGGCATTGGGCACGCCGGCGATGGCCACGTAGCCGGAGCGGAAGGAGTTAGGCGTGGCTACAGATTCGGTCAAGACTTCTACCTCCTGCTTATTCACGTCTAACCGGGTGATGAAAAACAAGCATCCGGTCGTCAGCCCAGACGCGCGCCGAATTGGAAATCGCAACATATTGGCGGATGTCTGAGCATTTACAAGAGCCGCGCAACGCAGGGTCACGGCCTGGGTCGCAGACTTTCAAGCCCGTTCGTCTTCCGGCGGGGCCTGCGCCAGGCTCACAATGGTGTTCCACAGCGCGTCCCACCCCTCGCGGGACTTGGAGGAAAATACAAGCATGTCCTGCGGATCGGCGGCCAGGGTGTCGGCAATAATCTGAATCTGCTTCTTCTGGGCGGCCTTTGACAGCTTATCCGACTTGGTGACCACCAGAACGGATGTGATGTCGCACTGCTCCAGCCACTCCAGCAGCTGGATTTCCTCTCCGGCAGGCGTCCGGCGCATGTCCAGGATGACGATCACGGCCCGCAGGCTCTCCCGGCCGCTAAGGTAGCCTTCGATCATCGGCTGCCAGCTGCGGCGCTCGGATTCCGGCACGGCCGCATAGCCGTAACCGGGCAGGTCCACGAACATGAGGGCGTCGTTTACTCGGAAGAAGTTGATCAGCCGGGTCTTGCCGGGCGTCGAGCTGGTCTTCACGAGTTTTTTCCGATTCACCAGGGTATTGATCAGGCTCGACTTGCCGACATTGGAGCGGCCGGCAAAGGCGAATTCCGGCAAGACCGCCGCGGGAAACTGCGACGGCCGGACGGCGCTGGTGACAAACTCCACCGATTTGATCAGCATCTTGGCACTCCGGCGAAGAAATGCGGCACGCAGGGAGAGCTCAGCAATCGAGACTCCGGCGAGCCGGCTTTCGGCCAGAAGCGGGGATCCTTAACTGCCTGAACCATAATCGTGAAAGTACGCTTCCAGCCGGTCCATGCCCTCGGCGATGTTCTCCTTGGAGTTGGCGTAGGAAAACCGCAGATAGCCTTCGCCGTTGCGGCCAAAATCAATGCCCGGGGTGACTCCGACGTGTGCTTTTTCAAGGATGTCGAAGGCCAGCCGGTAGGAATCCATCGAGTAGCGCTTGGCATTGGCAAAAACGTAGAAGGCCCCGGTCGGATCCACCGTGATACCCAGGCCGATCTCCTTCAGCCGCCGGATCATGAACTTGCGGCGGTCGTCATAAATGGACTTCATGCGAGCGACGTCCTCCCCCGCACATTTCAGCGCAGCGATCGCCGCCTTCTGCACCATGGAGTTGGCGGATATGAAGAAATTCTGCTGCAGCTTTTGCATGGGCCGGATAAGGGAAGGCGGGGCGATCACGTAGCCCAGGCGCAGGCCGGTCATCGCGAAGAGCTTGGAAAAACCATTCAGCACAAATGCCCGGTCGGTGAATTCCAGCACGCTGTGGTCTTGGCCCTCGTAAACGAGGCCGTGGTAGATTTCATCGGAGACGACCATCGGGGCCTGCGGCCCTGCGGCCATGGCTGCGATCTGCCGCATGCGGTCGGCCGAAAGCAGGTTACCGGTGGGGTTGGAGGGCGAGTTGATAAAGATGGCCTTGGTCCGCGGGGTAATTTTCTCCGCGATGGCCTCAGGCCTGTACTGGAAGCCGTCTTCCTCAAACACCGGCACGGTGACCGGTTTACCCTGTACGAACTTGATGAAGTTGGGGTAGCAGGCATAGTGCGGGTCGGAGATGATCACCTCGTCGCCGGGGTCGAGAAGGGCTGAAAACACCAGCAGAATGGCCGGTGAAGAGCCTGACGTCACAATGATTTGGTCCGGCTGCACCCGTACGCCATAGGTATCCCGGTAGTAGACCGCGATGGCCTCCCGCAGCTCGTAGTTGCCCATGCTGTGGGTGTAGTGGGTGTAGCCGTCGTCCAGCGCGCGGCAGGCAGCCTCCTTGACGCAGGCGGGGGCGTCGAAATCCGGCTCGCCCACCTCCAGGTGCACCACATGGATCCCCCGGCGTTCCATCTCATTGGCTTTTTCGAGAACGTCCATCACGATGAAGGAGGTCAGCTCCTGGGTCCGCTTGGATACCATGTAATTTTTCCTTAGGAAAATTAATTAGACACCTATGGCCCCCTGCGGCCCCACTTTTAGAGAGGCGGATGGCCTTGGGCCTAGAGCCCGTTGACGGCGAGTTTCAGACGCGAACGAAACCGCTTACACGGGCGTAGGCGCCTACTTTAATCTTTTACTAACGAGTTGCAGGAACCAAAACGGGTTCTAGACAACCTTGTTCAGTGGATACTCGATGATCCCCTCGGCGCCGGTCTCCAGCAGTCGGGGGATGAGGTCGCGCACGATCTCACGGTCGACCATGATTTCCACCGAAAAATAGCTCGTATGATACAGCGGGGCCACCGTGGGTGCCTTCAGGCTGGGCAGCATGGCGACCACGGTTTCCATCCGGTCCCCGGGTACGTTCATTTTCAAGCCCACCATCTTTTCGCCGCGCAGGGCGCCCTTCAGCAGCAGGGCAATCTGTTCGATTTTTCGGCGCTTGTCGGCGTCCTTCCACGCTTCGTGGTTGGCGATCAGCTGGGTATTCGTCCGCATCAGTTCGTGGAGGATGCGCAGGCCGTGGGCTTTGATGGTGCTCTCCGTCTCGGTGACCTCGACGATGGCATCCGCCAAGCCGGAGACGACCTTGGCCTCGGTTGCACCCCAGGAGAACTCGATCGTGACGTCAACCTTGCGTTCGGCGAAATAGCGGCGGGTATAATCCACCAGCTCTGTAGCGATTTTCTTTCCCGCGAGGTCCTCCAGCCGGCTAATCGGCGAGTCGTAAGGCACCGCCAAAACCCAGCGCGCCGGCCTGGCACTCACTTTGGAGTAGATCAGATCAGCGACCACGTGCACATCGGACTTGTTTTCGGCGATCCAGTCCTTTCCAGTGAGCCCGGCATCCAGGGTTCCGTTTTGCACGTAGCGGGACATTTCCTGGGCGCGACAGATGGCGCATTGGATGAATTCGTCATTTATTTCAGGAAAATAACTGCGGCTGTTCACATTGATGCTCCAGCCGGAGCGCTTGAACAGGGAGATCGTCGCCTCCTGCAGGCTGCCCTTGGGGATGCCCAGTTTAAGTTTCTTAGTCACTTTCGATAGACCTCCTTCGGATCGAAGACCGGCTTGCCCACGATACGAACGGAGCCGTCGGCAACCTTCTTGTGAAAGCAGCTTCGGTGCCCGGTATGGCAGGCGGCGCCGCCCACCTGTTGGATCTTGAGCACAACCGCGTCGTCATCGCAGTCGATCCGGATTTCCTTAACATACTGCATGTTCCCGGATGTTTCGCCTTTCATCCAGATGGATTTGCGGCTGCGGCTGTAATAGGTGGCCTTGCCGGTCTCAAGCGTGGCCCTCCAGGCCTCCTCGTTCATGAAGGCAAGCATCAGGACCTCACCGGTTTGATAATCCTGGGCGACCACGGGGACCAAGCCTCCCAGTTTGTCAAAGTTGAGCGTGACCATGATGGTTTTCCGTCCCTCCAGGCTGGGCCAGCCCCATTGAAAACGTTGAAGTCCGGCTGTTTCTGTCCTATTATTCAATCAAACCGCCGGAGAAACCAATCGAATTTGCCGGAACAAAAACTTTTCTACTAATATTGTTGCATGGCGGAAGTCAAATCTTTTTATTGTCTGCACAGAGATTTCTTGATACACTCGAATTGAAATTCATCCGGTTTCGCGATCCATGGTACAAAAGACACCCGTCCCCGAGAAAATCGACCAACCCGAACGCCCCAGGAAAAAAAGGTTCTTCAGGCGGTTCATTCTGTATCCTTTTATAGTGCTTTTCATCCTCGGCCTGCTGGGCGCGCTCGCCCTGGTCGCCGGCTATCATTACATCAGCCAGGATCTGCCCAAGATCAATACCCTCATGGATTACCGGCCGCCGGTCATCACCACGGTATACGCCGACGACAATCGCAAGATCGCCGAGTTCTTCAAGGAGCGCCGGGTGGTTGTCCCGCTGAGTGAGGTGCCGCCCTTGCTCGTGCAGGCGTTCGTAGCCGCCGAAGACTCCCGGTTTTTCCAGCACCAGGGCGTCGATCCATTCAGCATCCTCCGCGCAGCGCTGAAAAACCTTGAGGCCGGAACCATCAAGCAGGGCGGCAGCACCATCACCCAGCAGGTGACGCGGTCCTTTCTGTTGACGCCCGAGCGCAGTTACATTCGCAAGATTAAGGAAGTCATCCTGAGCTACCGCATCGAGAAGGCGTTCTCCAAGGAGGAGATTCTCTTTCTTTACCTCAACCAGATCTATCTCGGCCATGGGGCCTACGGTGTGCAGGCCGCGGCCGAAAATTATTTCGGAAAGTCGGTCCAGGAGCTGAATCTCGCGGAGTGCGCCGTGCTGGCCGGTCTGCCCCAGGCGCCGACCCGCTATTCGCCCTTCCGCCACCCGGAGCAGGCGCGGGCGCGGCAGATGTACGTCCTCAACCGGATGGCCGAGGAGGGTTACATCACCCGCGCCCAGGCCAACGAAGCGCTAGCAGTGAAACTGGACATCAAGCCGCGCCGCAACATTTACGTGGAGGAAGTCCCTTACTACACCGAACACGTGCGCCGGTACGTTGAAGCCAAATACGGCCCAGACGCCCTTTACACCCAAGGGCTTCAGATCTACACGGCGGTGAACATCGACTTCCAGAAGATGGCCGAGCAGGAGGTCAACAAGGGGCTGCAGGAACTCGACAAACGCCAAGGCTATCGCGGGCCGCTGAGGTCGATCCCTTCTGCCGACATCGAGGCTTTTATCCGTGAACAACAGGCGGAGCTGGACAAATACCCCCTCGAGCCGGGCCGGATCGTCCCGGCGGTGGTGGTCCAGGTGAATGACGCGGCCCGGACGGTAAGTGTGAAGATTGGCCACGATCCGGGGATTATTGCCCTAGCGGACATGGATTGGGCGCGCAAACCTAACCCGGATGTGGCTTATTACGAGGCCAAGGTCCGGCAGCCGAGCGCGGTTTTGAAGGCCGGCGATGTCATCCTGGTGCAAGTCAAGGAGAAGCGCAAGGACGCCCGCGAGCCCTGGCGTCTGGCGCTCGAGCAGGATCCCCTGGCGCAGGGTGCGTTGCTGTGCCTGGAGACCGAGACCGGCCTGGTCAAAGCCATGGTGGGCGGACGCGATTTCAACGAAACCCAGTTCAACCGCGCCACCCAGGCGAGGCGCCAGCCGGGATCCTCTTTCAAGCCGATCATTTACGCAGCCGCGCTGGACCGGAAGTTCAACGATCCCAAGAAAGTCTACACGCCGGCGACGGTCATCATCGATTCCGCCGTGGTGTTCGAGGACCGCGAGCGCGATCTCACCTGGAAGCCCAAGAATTACCGGGAGACCTTTTATGGGCCGACCCTGCTGAGGGAGGCGCTGGCCCAGTCCCGCAATGTCGTGACGGTGAAAATCCTGCAGGATATCGGAGTGGATTACACCGTCGATTACGCCCGCAGGCTGGGGATCACCTCCGAGCTCACCCGCACGCTTGCTCTCGCTCTGGGTTCTTCCGGCGTGAGTCTGTTCGAGCTGACCCGGGCTTATTCTGTTTTTGCCAACCAGGGTTTCCTGGTGGAGCCGGTATTTGTCCTGAAAATCCTTGATCGGGACGGCAACGTGCTGGAGGAAGCTCCGGCCGAGCGCCGCAAGGTCATCGAAAAAGATACCGCCTTCATCATGACCAGTCTGTTGGAGAGCGTGGTTCAGCACGGCACGGGCCAGAGGATCAAGGCCCTGGGAAGGCCGAGCGCGGGCAAAACCGGTACCACCAACGACATGTACGATGCCTGGTATATTGGCTACACCCCCGAGTACATTACCGGGGTCTGGGTCGGGTTCGACACTGAGGCCCCCCTGGGCAAGACCGAGACCGGCGCGGTTGCAGCCAGCCCCATCTGGCTGGGATTCATGAAACGGCTCCTGGCCAATGAACCGATTAAAACCTTTCAGCCGCCGGAAGGGGTCGTTTTCGCCAAGATCGACGCTGAGACGGGCCTGTTGCCGGTGCCCGAATCCAGAAAGACCCTGTTCGAGTGCTTCAAGGAAGGCACGGTACCACTCGAGTACAGCAAGCGGCCGGGGGAAGTGAAGGAAACAGAGGACTTCTTTAAGAAAGACCTCTAAGAGAAACTCCCCGCGGCCTGCCACGAGGAGTTTCACGGCGGGGAGTTTTTTAAATTCGGGCGTAGCCCCGGGCCGATCCCGTCGCCAAAGCAGCCTTTTGCCGTGCGAACATAATAGGCCATCGCCGTTTATCCGCGTATCCTCTTATCCGACCACGGAAATCCGAGAT
>JBLMXM010000079.1:0-3015 GCA_050257775.1 Hyphomicrobiales bacterium | reverse complement strand
TTTCTGAACGTTTTCTGGGCTGCGTTCCATTTGGGGTACACGCCTCTCTTGTGAAAGACCGGCCGGGTGCCCAAAGCACCCGGCCGGAGATGAATCTACTTGCCGTACCCGACCATATTCTTGTCCAAGGCATTTTTGCCCATGTTGGCAAACAAGCCATTGGTCTTCGCGGTGTAAGGCACCGTCAGATTGGCCCAATCAACCATGGATTTGTAGACCTTTGCAAAAAACGGATCCTGTTTGGCGTATTTTTCCAGTACCTCTTTAGCAGCCGCCATATAAGCCGGGAAGACGTCGGGCGGAGTGTCGCGCACCTGCACCTTGTCCTCCACCACGAACTTCTTCAGTGCCTTGCTGTTCTGACTAACGTTCCAGTTGTAAGTGTCGGTGATCAACGCCATGATCGCGGTCTGGAAAATAGCCTGCAGGTCCTTCGGCAGGCTGTTCCACCAGTCCAAGTTGACGTAGATGTCACCGATGTCAATGGCCTGGTGTAACCCCTGAAGGTAGTAATTCTTCCAGACAGTGTTCAAGCCGAGCGCCGCATCGTCCGCCGGGCCGATCCATTCGGCTGCATCAATTACTCCCCGCTGGGCCGATGGTACGATTTCACCCCCGGGCATCGAGACGACATTCATCCCCATCACTTTGAATGATTCGGCCGGAATGCCGGGAGGTGAGCGGAATTTGAGCTTCTTTACATCTTCGAGATTGTTGAACGGCTTGGCAAACCAGCCGAAGGGATCAGGTCCCATAGGCATGCACATAAACCCCTTTACCTTGTATTTCAAAACCTCGGTAAACCACTGCTGATAAAGCTCATCACCGCCACCATCGTAAAACCAGGACATCACGCTGACCTGGTCCAGACCCACGCCAATGCCGGCGGTGGGGGCTGAGAACAGCAGGCCGGCGGGATGTTTGCCAGACCAGTAGTGCGTCCAGGCAAAACCACCGTTGACGACGTTGCTATTGACCGCGTCGAGGATCTCGAAGACTCCCACGACGGCGCCGGCGGGCAGAACTTCGATCTTAAGCCGGCCAGAGGACATGGCGGCAACACGGGTGCCCATCCGTTCTAACAGTTTGAAATAGATGCTGGAGCTCGGTACTGCCGTTTGGATCTTCAGGTTGTAGTTTTGAGCCTGGGCACTCGAGAGTCCCAACCCGGCCAGGCAAAACACAACGGCCAATACGAAACATCCGGTTTTCATCTTCTTCATTTGCGTTCTCCCTCCGTTCGCAGTTGGTTGTCCGAAATCCGGTTGCCAAGACGCCGCATTGAAATTACTTTGTTCCGAGACACCTCCTTTCGGTTGGAACAAAATATGCTTTTGGTAGGCTGGAACAAAGCAATATTCAGGCCATTGCGGGGACTTGCTAGCCGACTGCATTTCTTCTTGCGGTCGGCCGTTGTTGTGTAGATTTATTTTTATATCATATAGTTAATTCATGGTGCCCCGAAACTAGGGCTCGAACGCCAAAGGCTGATGCGGCCGGGTATCGTGCCCCTGCCGGGTCGAATTTCCAGCCTGGTTGCATTTATGCGACAGGCGTTGCGGCAATGCACCAGCCAAGCTCTTGATCGATATCGGCATTCATGTCTCTACGACAGGTGCTGCAATATTGCAACATGTTTTCGCCCTTTTCTGCGGTTATGGCACATGCTCTCAAACTATAAATGATTTCGAGCTGTTCAGGATTTTTACCGGAGTGCGCCGGGGAGCCCGGAACGCCTTGAAACCACGGAATCGGGCGGGGTTCGGAGCCGGGTCCGATTCGAAGGCATGGGAATTGCTAAACGGTATTATTACTCAGGCAATTAAAGCCCTCATTCAAAAGGAGACGTCATATGGAATGCTGTGAAGTGTTGTCACCCCATGAAACACGACTGGAGGAGGAACGGCAGGGCCGCGCCGCCAAGTACGAGAAGGGCCGCGAGCGGGTCTTCCGCGTCATGAAGGGTTTCCAGATGCAGCGTCCCAAGATCGACGTCGAACGCGCCAAGTACTTCACCGAGTCGATGAAGCAGACCGAAGGGGAGCACCTGACCCTGCGCTGGGCCAAGGCCCTGAAGCACATCGCCGAGCACATCACCGTCTACATCGACGACCACCAGCTCATCGTCGGCCGCTCCGGCAAACAGGGCCGCTATGGAATTCTTTACCCCGAGTTGGACGGCGACTTTCTGGATCTCGCTGTTCAGCAGCTTTCCCAGCGCACCCAGTCTCCCTTCGACATCGCACCGGAGGACGCCCGCATCGTCGTCGACGAGATCGCGCCGTACTGGAAAGGCAAGACCTTTCATGAGGCCCTGTCCAAGGCATTGCCGCATGACACCCTCAAGCGCACCTGCGACCCGCAGAATCAATTGATGTCCCGGTACATCGTGAACGAAACGGCCTCCTTCCGCTCCTGCCTGCAGTGGGTCCACGACTACGAAAAGGGCCTGAAGAAGGGGTTCAAGCGCATGAAGGAGGAGGCGCTGGAACGCCTCCAGTCCCTCGACCCGTTCAGCCCGGTCGACAACGTCGAGAAAAAACCGTTCCTGGAGGCCGTCGTCATCCTGTGCGACGCCATCGTCATCTGGGCCAAGCGGCATTCCCGCCTGGCGGCGGAGATGGCCGCCCGGGAGAAGACCCCGCAGCGCAAGGCCGAGCTTCTGGAAATCGCCCGGATCTGCGACAAGGTCCCCGAGCACCCGGCCGCGACCTTCCGCGAAGCCGCTCAGTCCCAGTGGTTCGTCCAGATGTTTTCGCGCATCGAGTCGAAAACCGGCACCATCATCTCCAACGGCCGCATGGACCAGTATTTCTATCCCTTTTTCAAGAAGGACATGGACGAGGGCCGGCTCACGGAGGAGCAGGCCATCGAGCTGCTGGAGTGCATGTGGGTCGCGATGGCCCAGTTCATCGATCTCTACATCTCTCCTGCCGGCGGAGCCATCAACGAAGGCTACGCCCACTGGGAAGCGGTCACCATCGGCGGCCAGACCAAGGATGGGCGGGATGCCAC
>JBLMXM010000078.1:0-9088 GCA_050257775.1 Hyphomicrobiales bacterium | reverse complement strand
CCGGAAACCTGGTTCCATCTTTTTTAACAGCCGTATATTCCTGGCTGCCCAGCCTCTGGCCTTGCACATTGAGCATGATATCGCTCGCTATCCGCTTCCTGTCCTCAGGGATAAACGCCTCTAGCACATTAAAGCCCCTGGCAAGATCCTCTGCGCTATACCCAAACAGCGAATAGCCGGTTTGGTTTAGATAAATAAGATTGCCCATTGAATCGATCTCAAATATTACTTGAGGCAAGGACTCGGCAAGTTCTCTGTATTTCCTTTCGGTTTCTCTCAGCTTTTCGTCAAATCGCCTACGCTCCGTGATGTCGCGGAAGACCCCGAAAAGATGGGTTTCACCCTTATGCTGAATGGGGATTCCAGTGGACTCCACATGTACGATCTGCCCGTCCAAGGCCACCATGCGGTGCTCCCGGGGAGGTGCAACCCATTTGTTGTTTATTCCCTTCTTAATCCGCTCAATAGATTCTGCCCTGTCATCCGGATGAACGAGACTTAAATAGCTTTTACCCACTATTTCCTAAATGTGGCTTGCCCGGAAAAGCTTCAGGGCCGCGGGATTGGCATAGACTATGACATCACCAGCTCTGACCAGAATCGCATCTGTGGAGGACTCAACGATCTGGCGGTGCTGTTCTTCGCTTTCACGCAGTCTTTCTTCGGCCTTTTTCCGATCGGTGATATCTCTGAACATCCCGAAATGCTGTATCTCACCCTGATACCTGATCGGAACACCGGCGGACTCGATATTCATCACCTCGCCATCCAAGCTGATCAGTCGGTGTTCGCGCAGAGGGACAATCCAATTTCCATCCATGCTTTTTCGGATTCTTTCAGCGGATTCAGGCCGATCATCCGGATGGACAAAGTCCAAATAGCGCTTTCCGACCAATTCCCCTACATGCCGAGCCCTGAATAGTTTTAATGCAGCCGGGTTCGCATGAATGATCGTCTCACCGGTGCGGACAAGGATTGCATCTGTTGAGGCATCAAAAAGCTGATGATATCTGGTCTCACTCTCCCGAAGCGAATCCTCAACCTGCTTGCGCTCCGTAATATCCCGGGTGATGGATAGTATGACCTCTTCTTGATTTAAGCTCAAAACACGGGCTGACATAAGCCCGACACCGACCTGCCCGCTCTTTCGCCTGAATTTGGCCTCTAAATTCTCAATGTACCCATTGGTTTTCAGGGCTTTGACCAAGCGCTGCCTGTCCTTCGGGTCATACCAGATGTTCAGCTCAAGGGAGCTTTTCCCAATGACATCCTCGCGGGCATACCCAGTTAATTTTGTAAAACCTTCATTGATATCGATATACACTCCATCTGAAAGTCTGTTGAAATTTATCGAATCGGGGCTTGTGTCGAATGCCAACCGGAATTTCACCTCGCTTTGGCGCAAGGCAATTTCTGGGTTTATTGGATGGCAAGGCTCGCATTTATTCCGGAACGTGTGATTATCGGCTTTAATTTCATTGGGTTGGTCGACCAGGCGGCAGATTTCACGGTTCATTCTGGGCTTCTCCGGCGGCTATACAAATCTTTTTAATTATTATCAGCGCTTATGTGCATTTCTTGAGATGTATTTTTGGCAAACGCCCTATGGAATATCAGCTGCTGACATATGAGAACATTGAATTTAGGTGAAAGTCTTGGGTTTTAAGACGTCCACCCGGTTAAAGAGCGGCAATACAAACGTTTTGATTGTCGAGGGGAATCTGCCCGCTGTTAAGGGGGGGGACAGTGCCGTTAACGCTGAAAATGCCAAGTGGATTGCTGTCGGCAATCAGGGTTCAATCATCAGCGCAAAGGAGCGGGTCGAGAACCTGGGAATCGGAGCTGATGATAAGTTCCCAGTTCGGAAGACCTAGGCGAGGATAACTCAAGAGCCCTTAATCTTTTTTGACCGCTTGCAGGGAATATGGCAACCTGCCGTCGCGGTTGCCGGCTTGCGCAAGCTTCATCATCTTTTGCGGATTTTCTAATCCGGAAATACAGCGGTCACTGAAATATAACTGGCCGCCCCAAACCTCCTTGAGACGTCCAGCCGCTGTTGGCGGTGCGCGAGAAACCGGAAGCCCCCCTGCCCCGCGCCCTCGGTCCACCCGGTTCAAACCCAAGCTTAAATCCTGCGACCCGATATGGCGAGGCTAAATACCGGCACCTGCCTTTTCTATTGCACGTTCCGGCGTCTGCGATCGGTGATTCTTCTGCGATCACCTCGGCTTCTTCGGTCAAAACCCCTTCGGCGCTCAGTCCCGGAATTGTGGCTTTTCTCTTCTCTTGAAGGGTTGTCAAGACTTGAACCCGAGATCGACGAATCCTTCTTCTGTAGGTTTGATTTCGTCATCTGATCCATCCCCTGTAACATGGCGCCGGTGCCAGCCATTGAGACCAAATTGGATTGGATCAGCTGGGCTTGCCGGAGATCTTACGATAGTGGTAGGCCCTCACCACGCACTTGGCAAACTGGATGTTTTCATCATGGGTGCCTAGAAAATTCACACCCACATGGAATTTCCCGCTGGAGACTTCCCGGCAATACACCGCTTTCGCTTTGATTTCAACGATCCGTTCCTTTTCATCGGCAGCGACCAGAACGATATCTTGCGGTTCGATCCGCTGGGTCGTTTCCAGGAGCAGGCCGCCCTGGCTTATGTCCAGGGCAATTCCCATCAAGTTGGTAATCGGCCTGCCGTCATTATCCAGGCACACGTAGGAGATAAGGTTGTGGGTCTTAACCCTCCGGAATTTTCTTTTTTCAACCACACCCATTGCCGCACCTGTCAAATGCGCAGCAGCGATCTCGCCCCTGCGTCTTGGCGATGTAAAGGGCATCGTCAGCCATTTTAATGAAACTGTCTGAAGAGAGATCCTGGTTGGGGGCCATGGATGCAACCCCAAAACTCATGGTCAATGTAATGGTTTGGTCTCTGTAGGCCATCTTTTGCGATCGGATCCTTTCGCGGAGCCTTTCGGCCACCAGAAAGGCGCTTTCCATATTCGCCTCCGGCAGGATGACGGCGAACTCCTCGCCCCCATACCGGGCCAGGTAGTCCGAATCGCGCAACCCCTTCTTGAGGCCCACGGCGACCGCCTTCAAGGCGTGGTCCCCGGCCTGATGGCCAAAGGTGTCGTTAACCTCCTTGAAATGGTCGATATCCGCAAAAATCAGGGATAAAGGTTTTCGGTATCTCTTGGCGCGGCTGAGCTCCCGGCTTAGACACTCGCAGAAGCCCTTGTAGTTGTGAATGCAGGTCATGCTGTCGATGGTCGTCTGCTCCCTTAGAAATTCGATCTCCTTGTTTTTTTCAAGAAGCTCGGCAATCATTTCAACCGAAAGCCTCGCCATCTCGGCCTTGGCCGTAGCCAGCAAAGAGGCATAATCACGGTCGTCCGTGAACTTGACATCGAAAATGGGAAACACCTCCTGGGCCTGACGATGAATCTCTGCTGCCAGGCCGGCGGGGTCGAATTTGTCGGATAGGCCGTATTCCTTGATAAAATGCTCGATCGTGCTCATCTGGATGTTCAAGTCGGTGCTGTTGAAGACGTCTATGTAGAGGGAGGATAGGTGCAGCAACCGGGTGCGCTCCCGGCAGTCGCGGCTTTGGGTTGAGAGCGCCTCGGGGCAATGATGGTGGCCGATCGGGATGTAAAAGCTCTCGGGCAATCCCCACGAGCGGATCAGGTATTCGCCGACTTCCATGTGGTTGAGGCCCAGATGCTGGTTTTCTGCCGGGTGGACCTTCGCCGTCAGCCGGCCGGTTTCAGAGATGACGACACCGTACTGCTCCGGCAGGCAGCAGGCCAGCGCCAGGGAGCCGATATCCTGCAAAAGCCCCAGGAAAAAAGCGTCCTCGGCCGAAGGAAGGCCGATCCTGCCGGCGAGCAGGTTCGCTGCGATTGCACCCAGAAGCGAATCTTTCCAGAATTGGCTGTAGTGCAAAGGCCTGATCCATTTCTTCTGGAAACCGGTGATGAGACAGAAGCTCAATGCCAGGTTCTTGACCGCGTTCAGCCCCAGAAGCTTGATGGCGTGATCGACGGTCGTGACCCGGGTCGGTAAACCGTAAAATGACGAGTTCACCAGTTTCAGCATCTTCGCGGTCAGAGCGGCGTCGTTCGACAGGATCCTGCCGATCTCAGCGAGGTTGGGTTCTTCCTTTTGAACAGCCTCAAGGAGCTTGACGGCTACTCCGGGAAGGGTCGGCAGACCATCGGCCTTGCCTACGAGCAGGTGGATCTCCTGTGCGCCTTTCATTGATTCACCAGGTCGACTTGAGAGGTTTTGGATATGTTGAGAATCATTTTCCTGATAGGGCCCTGCATCTAAGAATTTTTTACCAGATGTTATATTAGCTTTGGCATCGCCGAGTGTTTTCCATGGCATATGCAAGGCCGTTTAACTCGGTCTGCTGTTTCATGAGGTGGTTTCCATAGTATTTAAAATTCCTGCGGAACAATTGGCTTTCTCGATGATTCCTTAATCCTGTGACCCTTTTTTAAAGGGTTCTCGACAACTTCCGGCGATGAGCTCGAGTCAACTTTGAACTGCCCGGCGGAGGCCGCCAGCTCCTCGGCTGTGGTGGCCAAATTCTGGGTGGCCTTGTCCATTTCGGCTACCGCTTTGTTGATCTCCTCAATCCCCACGGCCTGCTCCTTGGAAGCGGCTGCAATGGCCGCCACCAGTTCCGCGGTTTCTTGAATCGTGGCTCCCACCTCTGAAAACGCCTTGGCGGTCTGGGAAACGAGGCCTGAGCCTTCTCCCACGTTTGTGCAGGTCCCGGAAATAAGCTCGGAGGTGTTCCGTGCCGCCTAGGCGGCACGCACGGCCAGTGACCGGACTTCGTTGGCCACGACCGCAAAGCCGGCCCCGGCCGTGCCGGCCCGCACAGCCTCGACAGCGGCGTTCAGGGCGAGCAGGTTGGTCTGGAAGGCGATCTCGTCGATCGTCTTGATGATCTTCGATGTTTCCTCGCTCGCCTTGGATATTTTTTCCATGGACTCGGTCAGCTGGCTCATCGACGTGTTGGCCTGCGTGGCTACCTGCTTGGCGCTCGCCATGAGTTGGTCGGCCGCTTGGGCGTCCTGGGCGTTGCGCTGCGTCATGGAGGCCATCTCTTCAAGGGAGGCGCTGGTCTCCTCCAGGGCAGCGGCTTGCTCGCTCGCCGACGAGGACAGGTTGTTTGAGGCGGCGGCAACCTCGCCGATCATTTGGCGCAGGTTCTGGTTCACCAGGTTCATGCGGGAGCTCATGTGGCTGATCTCGGTACGGCCGCGCACCTCAAGGCTGTGGCTGAGATCGCCGCTGCGCATCTTGCTGGCAAGCTCAAGCAGCCTTTCCACCGGACGGTTGACCAGGCGCTGAAACAGCAAATAGATGGCAAGGATCAGTGCGAGGCTGGCGATGGCGCCGATCATGATGCTGCTGTTGCGGGCCGACCGCGCGATCTGGACCGCGCTTTCGACCGAGATGCGCACGTGCAGGCCGCCCAGCACCTTGCGGGAGCTGCCGTGGCAGTGGTGGCAGCTCGCTTCGTTCAGGATCGGCTTGAAGGTGCTGATGTGGACAGCCCCGTTGATCACTTCGTCGAAGAGCTCTCCCGTGTCCTTGCCGTCGGTGAGCATGCGGGCTGCGGCCGCGGCCGCAGCCGGGTTGGCCAGGAATTCATCCAGCCCCTTGTCGGCAGCGCCCGGCATCGTGGTGAAGGTGATGCTGCGATTGAAATCAAAGATGGAGGCTTGCAACGAAGGCACTTTTTCCTTGAGCTGGTGAAGCTGCCGAACCACCTCGGCGTTGCGGCCCGAACGCAGGGCCTCAAAGGTGGCGCCCTCGATGGCAGCCGACAACATGTGGCCGCTGAGCCGGCTCTGCTCGTGCAAAGATGCATTCTGAGAACGAAGCTCAAGGCCGATCGTCGCAGCAAGGGCGGCAACAAGGATCAGCGTCAAGATGCCGACGACCTGAATCCACAATTTTTCGCGGACGAGCAGAAGCGGATTTATTTTCATTTGAGGGCCCCTTGGGCGTTGCCTTCAGCCGGCCGTCAATGGGCGCCGGCGTACAGGATGGGTTTGAAACCAAAGGCGGCAATCCGCTCGGAAATGTGACACCGGTTGCACACCTGCAGAGAAACCTTGAGGACCAGCTCGGCCGGGTCCCCGCTTTCGGCGTGCAGACTGCCGGGACCGTGGCAGACTTCGCAGCCCAGGTTCATGAGGCCGGGGGTCTCCTCGGCAGACTTGAACCCGCCGGGTTCCCCGTAGCCGGTGGTGTGGCACGCGAGGCAGTCCTTGAATTCGGCCGGTGTGATTTTTTTCTGCATCTTCTGGATGCTGCCGTAGGACTTGACCTTCTTGGAGTTGGCCATGAAGCTCTCGTACTGGACATCATGGCACCCCTTGCAGGTTTCCGAACCCACATAGACGGCCTTGGGCCCCGCGGTCCCGGCTTGAACGCCCGATGCCATCAGTCCGAGCGAAATCAGAGGGGTAAGAACGAACAAGAATAACTTAAACATGCTCAACATACCTCCAGCCTGATAAAACTTAATGCCTTCGTCTCTATCGGATCGAGGCCCTCTTGGACAAATCAGCAGAATCTTCGCCGGAGATTCACCAATTGCCTTAATCCCTATTCATCTAAATATTCGGTATGAGCCATAAAAACTTTAATTAAAATAATAGAGTGGGGGGCCCAATCCTAACGATGCAAAGGATTGACCCGGTATTCGCAGATTCCTCTAAAATACTTGACTCTGGGGTATGCCGTTAGGACGGCCGGAGCACTTGCTCGGTCGCTCTCAGTGTTGCCAGCCGAGGCCCGTCCGCTTTTCGGTTATCGAGTAGGATATGGGGTGTGAATGGCTTTTGAATGACTTGAACAACGCCTTGTGGGGGCGGAGCCAATCGGTGAAGCCTCCTCCCGTTTATGAATCGGCCTGCCTCAGAAAATCCGGGCTAAAGTGTCGCACCATACGACTCCGAAAAAAAACCGTCATTGATGTACGCCTCGCTAGCGTATCCGAATCCCCCATCGCCCCAGTTCGTCCCCCAGCTGTTGCGAATGATGAACCGGTCTGCCGTGTACCCCACGACACAGATCGCATGGCCCCCGCGTACCGTGGCCGACTGAAAGGTGTCCAGATTGCCTAGAGTTGCCGAAGCATTGTCCCAGGTGGCATCCACATTCAACCCCGCAAGGATCGGGCATTGTTCGCCAGCCATGATTTCCACTGGGGCAGGTCCTTGCCCAAGTTGAAGTAACTCGCCGCACGCCTCGTGGCGGCAGCGGCATACAGATCGTTCTCCCTGCCCACGTACATGAGTGTACTGATGGTGAAGGGAAGCATCGAGTCGAGCACGACACCGTACTTCCGCACGATGTCCATTGCGGCTTTCAGACTCGTCCCCGCCGCCTCGATGAAAGTCTCCGGACGCGAGGTGTACTCATCTGTCTCCTTGGAGGCCATCCAGACGAATCTGGGGGAGAGCAGCTGGTCCTGCTCAAGCCGACCGACTGTCACCAACAGACAGCGCATCACCCCGTCCGCCGTGGCCCAACCGACGCAGGACCCCGTTGTGGACTGATCCCCAACCGTCCACCAGGCTTGCCTCAGGTCGACTTGCGGAGGAATCGCAGCCGGCGCAGCAAAGACTCCGGCGGTTATGGCATGTTCAACCCTCCAGTCGCGCTCGGTGTCGCGCGAGGGTATCAGGTTGCAAATACGGTCCTTAAAGCGTGATGAGGTCTTTGTCGAACGTTTCTTCGCCATAAATAGCCTCCTTTACCGGGGTCTCCCGGTTTTCTGTGGCTTGGGTTTAATCAATCCATCTTGGAAGGCAGGCCCAGCCAGTTCAAACGTGAACGCTGGGGGGGGATTCTTGCCCCTTCCGGGAGTCCCCCCCGCCCCAGGCGTCGAAGAACCCTGCCTATGTTGAAACAAGCCCTGAAGAGCCCTTGACAGGAGGGAGGCGTCCGAATGGGCATAAGCTCGAACCCCTGCACTTCGGGACGCATCCTCCTGCCGGTTGTTCGCGGGTTCGAAGGGCACTTGAACCGTTCGATCTTAGCTAAACCTCGGGGCGGTGACGGGACGGACCCCGAGAATTGTCTCGACGTCCCCGATGTGGTTGAAAATCGTGACCACGGCGGAGCCTGCAAACAGAAGCCCCACCGCGCTCAGGTTGGCGTCCATCAAAAGGCTCCCGGAATCCCCGCCGGCCGCCATCGCCGTTGTCAGGATTTGATGACGGTAGACCGCCACGCCGACTCCATAATTGACGGCAACGGTGGCATTGACGGCGAGAACGCGCCCTGCCGTCACCTGCGTGGTGCGCCCCGCTTTGACAACTAGCCCGCCGATAAAGGCTTGGTCGACTCCCCGTGGCATCACCGCCCCGATGATCGAGCCAGTCCCATAACGCGGGTTCGTCAACCGGGCAACGGCAGCATCTACGAGATTGTAACCCGAAGGGAAGGTGAAAACGACCGGCTCGAACCGCTCCAGCTGGGCAATTGCATCCGAGGGATATTCCCCTCCATCGAATGGGCCGGGCTGAAGAATCATGTCGCCGTGATTTCCGCTATTGGTGGCGGCCAATACGTGGTTGTTGCTGAGGATCAGATAATCGCCGGGGTATTCTTCCTTGCCCGGCGTGCAACCGCACTCTTTTTCCAGACTGCAACAGGAGCGGCGCAGGTCGCGAACCAGGCAGCCGAAGGTGCCGGCCGTGATGTGGTGATGGCCGATGCTGTACCCCGGCATGGCGGGTCTGACGCGGGCGTTGAACACCAGCGCCTCTATCTTTCCTACTTCGACCACATCCGTCGGAACACTTTCGATCTGAGCCGGCACCAGCGACTCCTTGGATACTCGTGCTTTCGATTCTTTTTTTTCAACCAGCACGGTCAGAGACCATTTTCCGGTGGGTTTGCCTGCCTTCATCTTTAAACTCGGGGCGACGCCGACCACGTTGTCCATTCGCATCAGGCCCAGCTCGTGTCTGTCCTGCACTTCCCGTATGCGCGCTGTTTCGGTGATCTCCTCCATACGCGAGACGGCAGCCTTGCGCTCGGCCT
>JBLMXM010000077.1:0-3656 GCA_050257775.1 Hyphomicrobiales bacterium | reverse complement strand
GAACTTCTTTTCGGCTTCCCGGAAATCCTCATCCGAGTAATAATCGAGATTTTCAGGAATGCGGAACCGTTTGCGGCATTCCTTCAACAGCAGATTGATCCCCGTCGGATTCTTCATTGCGACACCCCCGCTCAAAAGGGAGAAATCAAAGGTGCTGAATATGCCTTAGAGGTTCGCGGTGCACACAGACCTTGAGGGGCTTGCCCTCGGTGGAAATTTGCAATTTCGATTTCGTATTCGCTTGATGAAATTCTGGAGCAATTTTTGTTCCAGGCCATAGTAAGTTTGGAATGACGTTTCAAACCTGATAGTTAGTATCCGGAAACGGTGGTCGTCCGGCTGTGTCTATAGTCAATTCTGCGCAATACTAGGGATTCAAACTCCCAGAATGAGGTACTTACTCGGAAGGGGGAGCGGCGACCCTCTGTGTCAAGATGCATCCATTCTCCCCTATGTGGGCTCACTGCAGGCCGGCCGTCCATAATCCGTGATTTTGAGCTAGCCTGAACGTGCCGGACATTTGAGTTCTATCCTCGGAAAGCTCACCCGCAATGATGCCGAACCCCAGGCTGATCTTGCCCTCCATGAGGCGGCCCGTCACGGTGCCGCGGAAGTAATACTCACCGCCATAAATGGTGTTCGCGAACTGGCCCGTGAAGATCGTCTCCCCATCCGGCGTTTGGAACACCTGCACAAGGATGGGGCTGTCGAACACGTTGCCCCGCAGGATGCCATGGTAGGTCCCTACCGGGTGGGAGCCGTGCGGGACGGAGCCCGCGACGCAGCCCGTCAGCAGAACACCGCAGCCCAACAGCAGAATGTATAAGGGGTTTTTCATGGCATAGAAGTTAGGACGGCCCCCCTGCCGGGCCTTCAACAGCTACAGCAGCGGCGGGCCGGCACCCAGCGTATCGCATGGCCCCAGGCCGGCTTGCCGGATCTATCCAACAGACGCCCCCCGATGAGTCTGATCGACCCGAAACCGGTATTCTCGACGATCACGCCGTAATAATATAACCACGACAGGGGTCTCTTCCATTGATTTCTTGTCATCCCCATTGCTGCCAGCCGCTGGCTTTTCATGCCTCGGGATAAGAAAGCCCATTTGCTCGGAAGGCGCGGGCGCGCTGGCTACGGGCTGAAAAGGGCAGGGAATACCAGCCGCAGCCACTTATCTATTGATATTGCTACGGACGACAAGCTACTGTACCTTCAGAAACCAGCCGGGAGGTGACATCATGAGCAAGAAAATTTTGGTTGCATTTGACGATTCGGACAATGCCATGCGGGCCGTGGAATACGTCGCGCAGACCATGAACAGGGACAGCCATGTCACGATATTTTCGGTGCTGCAGGACACGGCGACTCTTTGCGACATGCACAGCCCGGAATTGATCCCTTACTTTAAATCGCAGCAGGAGGCTTTCTGCGTCTTAGAGGAAAAGAAAAGGGAGCACCTCACCGAAGCCCAATGCAAAGCCAAAGCGCTTTTGGTTGCCAACGGCTTTTCTGAAGATCAGATTCAGGTCAAATCCGAGGTGAAGAGGAAAGGCATTGCACGGGATATCGCTATCGAGGCGGCATTCGGCTATGATCTCGTCGTGATTGGTCGCCGTGGATTGTCGGGCCTCAAGGAGTTCTTCATGGGGAGCATTTCACAGAAGATTCTACAATTGGTGCATTCGACCTCGATTCTCATCGTGAACTGAAAAACATATCAGCGCTTACAGCACACCGGTAAGTCCCGCCGGTTGGCTGCGGTCGGGCATGGCCCGCTTGTCTTTGCGGCAAAGGTGAATATCTTTTTAGCCATGTACCCACGTCCGTCCGAGTCAGATGAGGCCGCATATGGACAACATAATGCTCTACAGCAGCTCCCGAGGGTCGCAGACGAGCCGTCTCCCAAGACGAGCCGGCGCCCGGGACCCATTAGGGGACAACGGTCCGGCACCCGAAAATTCTGCTCCTGTTGTTGGGACCCCTACTCCGCCCTTCCGCTCGTTTTTCGGGCGCCGTAGGCGCCTGCTCGCGATTGCAGCCACTGCGTCGATCGCACTGATTTGGGTATTGATCCATGCGAGCCTGACGCCATCCCTCCGCCGGATTACCCAGCGCGACATCGACGCAGCGGTGCTTCATACGCTGAAGACTAAGACTCTCCCCTCACCCGCCGCCAAGGCCTACGAGGCGGTTCGAGCATCGGTCGTGCGCGTGCGCGGGATGGAGCTCGACCCGGATGGGGATGAAGAGACCGAAAGGAGCGTCGGCAGCGGTGTGGTCATCGTCGACAAGGGGATCATCCTCACCAACCTGCACGTGGTCGCGGGGGCCAAGCTGGTGAAGGTGGTATTCGCCGACGGACTTCAATCCGAGGCCGCGATCATCGCCGTACAGCCGGAAAACGACCTGGCCGTGCTCCAAGCGAAGACCATCCCCGACGATCTCGCTGCAGCCGCTCTGCGGTCCACGGCGGACCTCGCGGTGGGTGACCGGGTCATTGCCGTGGGTTTCCCATTCGGTATCGGCCCGTCGGTGTCGGCGGGGGTGGTGTCCGGACTGGGCCGCGAATACCGCTCACCGGAAGGCAAACAGCTTCTGACCAACCTCATCCAGTTCGACGCGGCCGCCAACCCGGGCAACTCCGGCGGGCCGCTGGTAGATGCGGACGGCCAGGTGGTGGGAATCGTCACGGCTATTCTGAATCCTACCGAGCAGCGCTTTTTCATCGGAATCGGGTTTGCGGTGACCATGGAGAGCGCGGCGGCGGCCGTGGGGCTTCCGCCGTTTTAGCACGAAAATAGGGCAAAAAATTCATTAGGGTCGGATAGTTATGGACATGAAAGAGGCGGGCCGCTCAGACGTTTCATCGCTGATGGAGCGCATTCTGTATGAGATCAAGAAGGTCGTTGTCGGCCAGGATCATTTTCTCGAGAGGGTGCTGGTCGCCATCCTGGCCCAGGGGCACCTGCTGGTGGAGGGGGTGCCGGGACTGGCCAAAACCCTGACGGTCAAGACGCTCGCCCGAACCATTCGGGGAAGCTTCCGGAGAATCCAATTCACGCCGGATCTGGTTCCAGCGGATCTGGTGGGGACCCGCATTTACAATCAGAAGAGCGGCGAATTCAGCACCGCGCTGGGCCCGGTCTTTGCCAATCTTCTCCTCGCCGACGAGATCAACCGGGCCCCGGCCAAGGTGCAAAGCGCGCTGCTTGAGGTGATGCAGGAGTACCAGGTCACCATTGCCGGCGAGACCCACCGGGTGCCCTTGCCGTTCCTGGTCATGGCCACCCAAAACCCCATCGAGACCGAGGGAACCTACCCGCTGCCCGAGGCCCAGGTGGACCGGTTCATGATGAAGGTGCTGGTCGGCTATCCCAGCGAGGAAGAGGAGTTTGTCATCGTCGACCGGGTCACCGGCGTTGCCAAGGAACTCGTGGCCGTGGCCACGACCGAGCAGCTGAGCGCGCTTCAGGCCGAGTGCCGAGCCGGGTACGTGGATCCCGCGCTGATTCAGTACGCCGTGCGCCTGGCCTCAGCGACGCGCGATCCCGCCCGCTTTGGCTTGGCCGAGCTGGCGCCGTACATTTCCTTCGGCGCAAGCCCGCGGGCGTCCATTCACCTCATCGAGGCTGCCCGGGCGCTGGCCTTTTTGCGCG
>JBLMXM010000076.1:0-19483 GCA_050257775.1 Hyphomicrobiales bacterium | reverse complement strand
CGGCGCATCGCCCTGATCAATACGGGTGTGGCGGACATGGAGCCCTTGAGGAAGCGAGCCCGGGAGAATGCGGATTTCTTCAACATGAACTACGAGGAAATCGAAGGGATCAGCCTCGAGTACTTCGTTAAGCTTCTGGACGGCCCTTACACCGAAGCAGAGTTCCTGCGCTTAAAGCCGGGTGAAGCCGTCACGCAGGACAAGTTCATCTGCTGATCACGGGTTCCCATTTTCAAACACGCTGTTTCCCAATCTCCAGAAGACAATCCGATCAGGAACGACTACGCCGGCCATGACCCCGCTCCGGGGAATGTCGGTTTTCCCCAATACCTCCTCCTCGTGGAGCCGGATTATGCTTGACAGGTGATATTCGATTGTATATTGTCGACAACACTTACGAGAAACCCCTACCCCCATCCAGGAGAGCCGGCCATGCTTGAACCCACACTTTCCGGACAGTTGGCAGGATGCCTCTCACGTTTGTCCTATCAAGACCTTTCTCAGTCGCAGGTCAGCAAGTTAAAAATCTATTTCCTGGACTGGCTGGGATCGGCCATCGCCGGAAAAAGCGAAAAGCCCGTCCAGATTATCCTGGGAGTCATTCACGAGCTGGGGGGCAACCCGGAGTCTACCATCATAGCCGACCAAACCTCGAGCAACTGCCTTTTGGCGGCGCTGGCCAACGGGGCTTCCTCTCACGTGGTGGAAATGGACGATCTGCATCGCGAGTCCATTCTACACCCCGCGACGGCCATCATTCCGGCCGTGTTTGCGCTGGCCGAGCGCGAGAAAGCCAGCGGAGCCGATTTATTGCTGGCCATTGCCGTAGGATACGAGGCGGCCATCCGCGTCGCGATCGGCGCGGGCCCCGTGCATTACCGATTCTGGCATACCACCGCCACCTGCGGAACGTTTGGAGCCGCAGCCGGCGCCGCGCGGCTGCTCGGATTGGATGAAGAGCAGACCATACATGCCTATGGGTCGGCCGGGACCCAAGCGGCCGGCCTATGGGAATTCCTGACAGACAGTGCCATGAGCAAGCAGCTGCATCCGGCCAAGGCTGCGCTCAACGGTCTGCTTTCAGCCCTCTTGGCCCAGAAGGGATTTACGGGGGCCCGCAAGATCCTGGACGGAGAAAAGGGATTTTTCCGGGCCACCTCCAGTCATTCCGACGGGGCCAAGTGCCTGGCCAATCTGGGGAAGGAGTTTTATTTCGAGCGCAATTCCATCAAGTACCATGCCTCGTGCGGTCACACGCATTCCGCCATCGATGCGGTGCTTCAGGCCACGCGGGGGATCGCCCTGGAACCGGAAGAGATAGAAAGCGTAAGAGTCTCGGTCTACCAGGGCGCGCTGGACCTGCTGGCCAATGTCAAGCCGACAACTCCCTATTTCGCCAAATTCAACCTTCCGTTTTGTGTGGCTTCCGCCCTGAGACTCGGCCATGCGCGTTTGTCCGCTTTTTCACCCGAGACGATCTGCAACCCGGAACTGATACGGATAATGCAAAAAATCCGAATTCAGTCCGACCCGGAACTGAGCGCGGTCTATCCGCGGAAGTGGCCGGCGCGGGTGGAAATTCTCAAGCGTTCGGGCGAGCGCCTGAGCGGAGCCACCGAGTACCCGAAGGGAGACCCCGAAAACCCCTTGAGCGAATCCGAGGTGGTCGAAAAGTTCAAGTCGCTCACCCGGGGGCTGATCGCTGACGACCGGGCGGATTCCCTCTGCGAACGGGCACTGACGGTAGATCGGTTTGCCGATGTCTCGAGCTTTTTCACTCGATGAGACCGGGGACGGCTTCCGGAAGAACCCAACCACAGATCCATTAGGAGAATGCGATGAGGCTGCTGGAATACGAGTCCAAGCGAATATTGGAAAAATACCGAATCGCCCTGCCGGCGGGGAGACTGGTCGGCCCGGGCGAGCCCGCGACCATCGATGGGCCGGTCATGCTCAAAGCCCAAATCCCGGTCGGTGGACGCGGAAAAGCGGGAGGCATCCTCGAAGCCGTTGATGCCGAAGAGGCTCGGCAGAAGGTCTCCCTATTACTGAAGAGCAACCTGCGCGGGTACATTCCGAAATCCGTCTACATGGAAGAAAAAAAGTCGGTGAAGCAGGAGTTCTTCATGGGAGTCACTTACGACGCGGTGGCCAAAGCGCCGGTGGCTATTTTTTCCCCGGTCGGGGGAGTGGACATAGAGGAATTGGCGCAGCGGAAGCCGGAGTTGGTCCGCAAAGAGCATTTTACGGTGACGTCGCGATTGCCGGTCCACCGGGCCAGGGAGATCGTCGCCGAAACCGGTGTCTCCGGGAAATTACTCCTGGGGCTGTCTCCCGTGCTGTCCACATTGGCGGAGATCTTTCTCGACTATGACGCCACCGTAGCCGAAATCAATCCGCTCGGCCTGATGGAGGACGGGCGCCTCGTTGCCTTGGATTGTCACCTGGAGGTCGATGACGACGCGCTATTCCGGCACGCCGACATCGCAGCTCTGGAAAAAGACACCAACCGGGTGGAAGGAGAGCGGCGCGTGTCCGAATTCGAGCGCCAGGCCGCAACCATCGACAGCCTGGACCATCGCGGCGTAGCGGGGCGGGTCATCGAGTTCGACGGCAACCTGGGCCTCATCATCGGCGGCGGCGGGGCCTCGCTGACGGCCTTCGATGCCGTTCGCTCCCACGGCGGCCGTCCGGCCAATTATTGTGAAATCGGCGGCAACCCATCCGTACTCAAAGTGAAGGAGCTGACCAGGCTGATTCTTTCAAAGCCGGGGGTGGATAAGATTGCCGTCATCATGAACGTGGTCAGCAACACCCGGGTCGATCTGGTGGCTCGCGGGATTGTCAAGGGTATCCTCGAATCCGGCAGGGACCCCGCCAGGACGGTCGCGGTATTTCGGGTCCCCGGGGCCTGGGAAGAGGAAGGCTTCAAGATCCTGTCGAAGTATGGAATCCCGACTCAGGACCGCACGGTTTCCATCGACGAAGCGGCCCGGATCGCCGCGACGAAAATCCATTAATATCGAATCGTGATGAACACGAAAAAAGTCGTCAATCTTGGAACTGGTTTCAAAACCCCAGATCAGGCTCAAGGGCAAGGCCCCAGCCGATTCGAAAGCGGAGCGTACACGCCAGTATGTGAGCATTTCGGATCGGCTGGCAACGCCGCCATTGGGCCTTAGATGGGGTTTTCAAACCAGTTCTAGAGAGGGGGCAGGCTGTGGCAATTCTAGCCGATGAACATACCAGGGTCATGGTGCAAGGCATCACTGGAAGAGAAGCAACTTCCTTCACCAAGGACATGATCGATTATGGCACGAAGGTTGTCGCGGGCATCACTCCCGGAAAAGGGGGCCAATCGGTTCATGGCATTCCGGTTTACGACACGGTCCGCCAGGCGTTGCGGGATCATCCGGCCGAAGCGACCGTGATATCGGTGCCGCCGGCCTTGGTTAAGGGTGCGGTGCTGGAGGCACTGGACAACGGCATTACATTGGCGGTGGTGGTATCCGAACGAGTGCCGCGGAAAGATACGATTGAATTCCTGGAAGCGGCCAAGGCCCGGAATGCAAGAGTCATCGGCCCCAACACGCTGGGGCTCATATCTCCCGGAAAGGTCCGGCTGGGGATGGCCGGAGGGCCGGCCGTCGATGTTCGCAAAGCCTACATGCCGGGTCCGGTGGGGATTGCTTCGCGCAGCGGCGGTATGACCACCGAAATCGCCAACCTGCTGACCACCCGCGGCATCGGTCAGAGCACCTGCATCGGAATCGGCGGGGACCCCGTGGTGGGATCCAATTTCCTGGACTTGATCCCGCTGTTTGCCCGGGATCCGGAAACCAAGGTGGTGGTGCTATTCAGCGAACCCGGCGGAGTCGTCGAGGAAAAACTCTCGGAAATGGTTATGGCGGAGAAGTTGTCGATCCCGATCATCGGGTTCATCGCCGGACGATTTGTCGACAACATGCCGGGAGTTCGTTTCGGCCATGCCGCCACGATCGTTGAAGGGAACCGGGGCAGCACCAAGAGCAAAATCGAGATGTTCCGAAAGGCCGGGATTCATGTGGCCGAATCGTTTTCACAAATCGTGGATATTGCCAACCACTATCTATGAGGCTGTAGAATGAAATCGATGGGTCCGTTGCGAACCGCGCTGTTCGTGCCGGCCACGCGCCCCGACCGTGTCGACAAGGCGCTGGGTGCCGGCGCCGACATGGTCATCATCGACCTGGAGGACGCGGTAGCTCATGCGCTGAAGGGCGAAGCGCGTGAAGCGGCGAGGAAGAAGACGCTTGAACACGCCTCCCGAAAACTGATGGTGCGCGTCAATGCGCTGGGCAGCGGGCACAACCGAAAGGACCTGGATTCCGTTGTGAGCGCATCCCTTCCCGGTGTGATGCTCCCCAAAGTGGAATCCGGCGATCACATCCGGGAGATCCATGATCGCCTGCTCGGGTGCGAGCGCAGCTGCGGCATCGCTCCGGGATCAGTGGGCCTGGTGGTGCTGATCGAGTCAGCTCGAGGGGTCCAGAATGCTTTTCAGGTCATGTCCGCAGCGATGGAACCGGCCCGACCCCTGGTGGCGGCGTTCGGCGCGGCAGATTACAGCCTGGATATGGGAATCAAGGTCGGCCGGGACGGCGTGGAGTTGCACTACCCCCGATCCCGTATCGCCGTGGCCTCCCGGGCAGCCGGCAGGGAGCCTCCAATCGACACCCCTTTCATGATCGACCTGAAGGACTTGGATGCTCTTCAAGCAGACGCCGGGCGGGCCAAACAACTGGGTTTTCAAGGCAAGCTCTGCATCCATCCCGGCCAAGTCGGGCCCTGCAACGAGATTTTTTCACCCACGCCCGATGAGGTTTTATTTGCCCGCCGGGTGGTGGAGGCATTCGAGAAGAGCGAAGCCGCGGGGATCGGTGCCATGCAATTGGACGGCAAGTTCATCGACTATCCCGTCGTGGAGCATTCCCGCAGGATCATCCGGATGGCCGAGGCGATCGATCGGATGAGAGCAGCCGGGGATTCAAATAAGAAACCATGAAAAGGATACGTGCACAATGGCTTCTGCAAGCGAGTTTATCCATGTGAAAATAGATATGGCCACATGCGTCGGAATTGCTCAGTGTGGAGGCTGTGTGCGCGTGTGCCCCGTGAGCATTTTTCAGAAGAATGGAGACAGACCTGTCGTCGTGGAAAAAAACCTGGATGAATGCATCCTTTGCGAGCTTTGCCTCCAATCCTGCAAACCGGGGGCCATCGCCATCCGGAAATTGTATGACGAGGGCTGAGGAAATGGAAAAACTCAAGTCCAAGCTCAGCAACATCGAATTCAAGCCGACCGGCTTGGTGGAAAAGCTTGCGGACACGCTGACCGACGCCATCTTGGAAGGGATCTTCAAGGAAGGGGACCAGCTCACTGAAATCGATCTGCAGAAACAATTCCGGGTCAGCCGGACCCCCATCCGGGAATCGTTTCGGGTGCTCGAGAAGAAAGGGCTGGTCGAGGTTGTTCCACGCAAAGGCACCTTTGTCAAGCGCTTTTCCCGCCGGGATATCGAGGAACATTTCCCAGTCCGATCGGTGCTCGAGGGGCTAGCCGCCAAACTGGCCTATCCGAACATGACCACGGACACCTTGAAGATGATGGAACGGGTGGTCGCTCGGATGAAAATTGCCGCCGAAAACGAAGACGCGAAAAATTATTGGAAACAGCACGTTCTCTTTCATGAAATTTTCATTGATGCGTGCGGGAACCAATTGCTGATCAACCAGCTGAAAACCCTGAGGATGCAGATCATGTGGTACCGGCTGTCCTACCAGTACTACCAGGAAGACTTCAAGAAATCGCTGCGGACTCACGAAGTGATCCTGGGGCTGTTCAAAAACAGGGATACCGATCCGAATCGGCTTGAGGAGGCCGTGAGACACCACATCGACGTAGCCGTCAACAAATTCACGGGCTACTTCGACGAGCAGGAGCAAATCAGGGCACTCGGGCAACAAGCCACGCCCAAGCCGTTAGGACGCGCGCCGATCTCGAAATATCCAACGATAGCTTGATGAGAAGAGGAATCAGATGATCGCTAGCGGTTCGCAAATCAGGACTGATGCAGGCGTATTCAGACTTCTGGAGATGATCCCTCCGCTCGCCAGGTACGCCCGGAGCCGGGGGTTGCCGTTCATCATCAGCTGGTCTCATCGGCTGTCCGGCGTTCTGCTGGTGATGTTTATATGGTTCCATATCTACACCCTGTCGTTTCTGTCGGTCCCCGGTGCGTACACAGACAAAATGAGGCTGTACGCGCTTCCGGCTATGGCTTTTATCGAATGGGCGCTGGCCATACCGGTCATATTCCATGCGCTGAACGGCGGGCGGCTGATCTTATATGAAAGTTTCCACTTCCGGAAAGATGATCTGGTCCTGACCTGGGTCGTCGGCCTGAGCTTTCTTTACACCGTCATTCTGGCTGGACTGATGCTGATGGGGAACCAGAGCGTTTCGGCCGTTTTTTTCTGGTTCGTCGCACTGCCGGCCGCGCTGACTTTGGCTTATGGCCTTTACGCTCGCCTCCGGCGCACTCCCCACCAGTGGGGCTGGAAGCTCCAGCGGATCACGGGTGCCTTTCTGCTGGTGGCGGTCCCGGCCCATTTCTTGTTCATGCATCTGAACCCTCACGCGGCCAAGGATGCCGGAGAAGTCGTGCGGAGGATGCAGGATCCCTGGATAAAGGTGGTCGATGTCGTTCTAGTGGCCTGCGCACTCTACCACGGCGGCTATGGTTTGAAATCGATCCTGAGTGATTACGTAGCGTCGAAAAAAACGCAGGCGGTTGGCACAGCAGCCATTGTAGCTGCCATGATGCTCGCTGCTTGGGTCGGCCTAAGACTCGTTGCATCGATTTGAGGCTTGATGAACTCGTAAAACGTCATCCGCTGGGCCTGTGCACGAAATCACCAGGCTTGTCCTTCCTATGGAGTCGGTCTGATGGGAAATATGTTCAAGTTGTCTTCCCGGATCCAATGCGATGTGCTCATCATAGGGGCCGGAGGCGCCGGCCTTCGATGCGCCGCCCACATCCTGGAGAAGCGCCCCGGGACGCGGATCATCGCCGTGACCAAGGTTTCACACCCTCAAAAGTCTCACACCAGCACGGCCCAAGGGGGCCTTGCGGCGGTCGATCCCAAGGACGCCGTGGACAAACCGATCTATCATATGTTCGATACCTGGAAAGGGTCGGACTGCATGGCGGACCAGGACGTGGTCCGGAAAATCGTCGATGCGGCCTGGGGGGAAATCGTCTGGCTGGAGAACAAGGGGATGCACTTCACCCGGGATGAGGAGGGACGGCTGAGCAAGCGGACCTTCGGCGGTCACACCGTGCGTTTCGGTGAGGCCTCGGCCTTCCGGGCGGTATTCGAGGCGGATCGCACCGGAAAGGGCATCATGGACAATGTCTGGGGGGAGGCCCTCAAGGGAGGCGTCAGGTTCCTGGATCAGACGATCCTGACCGAACTGCTGCTGCAGGGCGACCGCTGCGTCGGGGCGGTGCTGTTCATGGAAAAGCCCGGGGAATTCGTGGCGGTATCGGCCAAGGCCACGGTGCTGGCCACCGGCGGCTGCGGACAGGTTTTTCGGGTCACCACCAACTGCCGCCAGAACACCGGCGACGCCCATGCCGTCGTGCTGCGGGCCGGGCTTCCGCTGATGGACATGGAGGCCGTCCAGTTCCATCCCACAGGGATTGTAGGCCCGGGGATCCTCGCCAGTGAGACGCTGCGCTCAGTGGGCGGCATCCTCAGAAACAAGGATTTAGAACCGTTCATGGCGCGGTACGCACCGAAAATGAAGGAGCTGGCCCCGCGGGACCTCGTGGCCCGAGCCATTGAAACGGAAATCCGTGAGGGGCGCGGAATCCTGAACCCGGATCACCACATCGAGCATGTTTGGATCGACCTGCGGCACCTGTCCGATTACGTGCATGAGGTCCAGATTCCCGAGGTCAGCGGGTTCTTCAAACAGTTTATGAATCTTAACCCCCGAAAGCAGCTTTGCCCGGTCAGGCCCAGCAACCATTACCAGATGGGGGGTATTCCGACCAACTCCTGCGGAGAGGTTCAGAAATCCGCCGACCAAGTTATCTCTGGGCTTTATGCGGCCGGGGAATGCGGCTGCGCCAGCTTTCACGGCTTCAACCGCCTGGGCACCAATTCGATCCTGGAGCTGATCACCATGGGGCGGTTTGTCGGGGAGCGGGTGGTCCAGCACCTGGATGACGGCCCGGGCACCCTTCCCGGGGACGCCGGGGAGATGAGCTTTTCACAATTTGCCGGATACCTCGAGTTGAAACAAAAGGAAAACGTCGACCAGATCCGCGAAGAGATGCGGCGCATGATGACGGAAAATGTCGGAGTGTTCAGAAAGGAAGAGGGACTGAACAAGGCGATCCAGGTTTTGTCCGCCTCCCAAGAACGTCTCCGTGAAGCCGGGCTGCGCTGCAAAGACCTGCGGATGAACCAGGAGCTGGTGCAGCGCTGGGAAATCGACAATTTGTTGAGCGTCTCTCTGGTGATCGCCGAAGGCGCCCTCCGCCGGCGGGAATCGCGCGGGGGGCACGCCCGAAGCGACTTCCCGCAGCGCCGCGACGAGTTCAATGCGCATACCTTGGCTTATATGCCTGAATTTGGAAAGATCCGCTTTGAGAACCGCATCGTGAACATGAGCATTTTCGAGGCCCGAGGAGACCATTTCGACAAGTTCGGCATGATTGAAAGGAAGTACTGATTCGTTCCAATCGGAGCATGGCAAAACACGGAGCAACCTCATGAAGCAGAGCTATTCGCTGACCCTGGACATCAAGCGGTACGACCCCGACACCCGCAAATCCTGGAGGCAGGCGTACCGGATCGAGGCGGGACGCATATTGCGCTTTACCGACGTGTTGCGCAAGATCAACCAGGAGCTGGACCCGACCCTTGCGTGGAATTCCTCCTGTGAACATGCCCAGTGCGGGTCCTGCTCGGTGGTGATCAACGGCAAGCCCATGCTGGCCTGCGAGCTGCTGGTCGAAAACGCTGTGGCCTATTTTGGAACGACGGCATTTACGATCGATCCGATCTCCATTGCCCCGGTGCTTCGGGACCTGGTGGTGGATCTGGAAAGAGCGTACGACCGGGTTCACCGGATCCGCCCTTTCATTATTCGGCCGGCCCAGAATCCGAACCCGGGCCAGGAGTACCGCATTTCCCCCCGTGTGATGGAAAGCTATCTGGAAGCCACCCGATGCATCAACTGTTTTTGCTGTGCCAGCGCCTGCATCAGTTCCCACAAGGGTTTCCTGGGACCAAACGCGGTCATGGCCAGCCTGGTCCGGATCATGGACCCCCGCGAGGATGCCACGGAAGATCGCCTCAAGCAGCTTTACAGCAACGAGGGCGTCTACCGATGCCATTCTTCCATGGCCTGCTCGCATGTATGCCCCAAGCATATCGACGTGGCGCATTTCATCGGCTTGGCCAAGGAAGGCAAGTTTTGTTGACCCTTAACCCGATCACGATCACCGGAAGGAGGTAGACGGTCAGCTGCATCAAGAACACTTCAATCTTGATGGAAGCCAATCTGCAACCCAACACCGCAGCAAAGGAGGATGTCATGAAAAGGTACAGAGGTGGAATGAGTATCGGGGCATGCGCGATAATTATCTTGGCCATCTGTAATGGGTTGGTATTTGCCCAGGAGAAGCCCGCTGAACTGAAGATCGGGATCACCACTTACCTGACCGGTCCGGCCTCGGTCTTCGGGGTCCCTGGCAAAGAAGCCTTCGATATTATGATCGAAGATATCAACTCCAAGGGTGGTATCGGCGGCGCGAAGGTTGTCCCGTTTTACATGGATGAGGGGGTCGGAACCAGCGGCCTGCTGTCGGAGTACCGCCGCGTCAACCAGGAGATGGGCATTCGGGTTATGCTGGCTGCAATTTCCAGCGGCAATTGCTTGGCCCTAGCTCCTGTAGCAGAAGACCTCAAGGTCTTAGACGTCATGTGGGATTGCAGCACGGAAAGGGTTCTGGAAGATAATAAGTACGATTATGTTTTTCGCACTCAGGCCAATGCCACAATAGAGATGGTCTCTGCCGTAATTTATCTTCTCCGGACCAAACCCGACTTCAAAACCGTTGCCGTGGTCAATCAGGATTATGCCTGGGGCCGTGACTCCTGGGAAGTCTTCATCAATACGCTGAGAGCCCTGAAACCCGATATCAAGGTTGTGGCGGAACTGTTCCCCAAGTTCGGCGCCAGCGACTTCTCGGCCGAGATCAGTCGGCTGCAGGCGCTCAAACCGGATGTGATCTTGAGCACGTCCTGGGGGGGAGACCTGGATACCTTCGTGCGCCAGGCAGCGCAGCGGGGACTGATGAAGAGTTCCACCTTCGTCATGCCGCTTCTGGAAAGCTCGATGGAGCGGCTCGGAGGTGTAGTACCGGATGGCGTTATTGCGGCAGGCCGGGGCGATCACTACTTCCTGCATCCCGAAACCAAGAATGACCCGGACCATGTGGCGTTCGTCAAGAAATTCCGTGCCAAGACAGGTGCCTATCCGATCTATCCTTGCTATCATGCCGTTCAGGCCATAATCGCGCTTAAGGCGAGTTATGAAAAGGCGATCAAGGCCAACGGCGGCAAATGGCCGAGTGTCGAACAAGTCGCCAGCGCCATGAGGGGTCTTGAATTTCGCGGATTTGGACGGCCCATCAAGATTCGCGCGGATGGGCAGGGATTGGAAGATCAGTTGTATGGGACGACCCGGAAGGTGCCCGAATATCCCTTCCCGGTTTTGGACAACATGATGTTTATTCCGGCCACGCTGGTTGCGACGCCGGTAGGCCAGAAATCGCCGGAGTTTGTCAAAACGATCTCCCCGTCGATCCTAAAGAGCGACGCTATCAAGACTTACAAATACTCCAAGTAGCTGATCCTCCGCTCTCTCCTTGCGTGTCGGAGGAGAGAGCGGAGGGCGTTTCATTGCCGACGGAGGTGGCTATAATGACGACCGAGATGTTCTTGCTGGCCACTCTCGACGGGCTTTCCGCCGCCGCTTTACTGTTTCTGGTTGCGCTGGGCCTTACGCTGATCTTCGGGGTCATGGGGATCCTGAACGTCGCCCACGGCAGTCTGTATGCCATCGGGGGCTATATGGCCGCTACACTTGGCTTGGCCATCAATAAGTTCGGCCTCTCGCCTGCGCTCTACCTGCCGGCGCTGCTCCTGGCGGCAGTCCTGGTCGGCCCGCCTTTAGGAATCGTTTTGGAAATTGGACTGTTGCGGCGGATTCTCGGCAAGGACCATGTTCTGCAGCTGCTGGTTACATTCGCCGCCTTTATGATTCTCGAGGATGTGCAAAGGCTTATCTGGGGCACTCAACCTTATTTCGTCTCCGATGTGATGAACCAGTTCGGGAATACAGAAGTCCTGGGCATAGCCTACACCAACTACCAAATGATCGTGCTGCCGGTAGTGGCCGCGATGGCCTACTACGGGCTGCGTTACTTCCTGATGAAGACCTGGCTGGGCCGTGAAGTCATCGCGATGACGTTTCACAGGGAAGTTGCGACGGCGATGGGCGTCAATGCCAATCTCGTGTCACTCTTGACATTCGTTATCGGGGCCAGCCTGGGGACGCTTGGGGGCGCCCTCGCCTCACCCAGCACCGCGCTGGTGCCGGGAGTCGGTGCTGACATGATTGTTCAATCTTTTGCCGTTATCGCCATTGCAGGCCTCGGGCAGCTGGGTGGGGCCGCTTTGGCGGCATGCCTGATCGGCCTCAGCCGGTCCTTCGCTGTCTATTTGATGCCTGAACTGGCCGTGTTGACTCCCTATCTGATCATGATGCTGGTCTTGCTGATACGGCCCCAAGGTCTCTTTGCTGCGACCAGTGTGAGGAGAGTGTAATGGCAATTCGCCTGGTCACAGTAACGCTCACTTTATTAGCCGTCGTCGTTTCTCATTCATTCCCATGGCTGAAGACGCCGGTGATATTTTCGCTCTGCAACGGCATAGCCGTGCTGGGTGTCATAGTGCTGATCCGTGCCGGCCAGGTGTCTTTCGGCCATGCCATGTATAGCTGTGCGGCCGGTTATGCCGTGGTGTTTATTGCCCGCGCATATAATCTCGACGGAGTATTATTGATTTTATTGGCGACTTCAGTGGCCGCCCTTTTCAGTGCATTGTTGGGCTTGTTTATCGTCCGTTACAGGGGAATTTTTTTTGGCATGCTCAATTTGTCTTTTTCAATGGTGCTTTACGCTATCCTCAGCAAGTTTACCACCGTTACGGGCGGCACCGACGGTCTATCTTTTACCCGGCCGCAGTTCGCCGGTTTTTTGCTTGAAAGAGATGCTTTCGAAAGCGTGCTGCTCTACGTTGCACTGGCAGCCGCACTTTTTTGCGGCTTTCTGGCGCAACGCTACTTTGATTCGGCACCCGGGCAGGCCTTGGCGGCAATCAAGACCAATGAGACACGCCTCGAGTACTTAGGAATTTCCGCCAAATACGTTTTTTGGGTGGGGTACCTCTTTTCAGGTTTTCTGACAGGCTTGGGCGGAAGCCTATTTGCTCTGACTCAAGGTTTAGTGACCCCTGAAATGGGCTACTGGGTTCGTTCGGGGGAGTTCGTCTTTATCGCAATTTTAGGAGGCTCTAGTCACGCCATCGGAGCCTATCTGGGCGCCTTTATTTTCGAGTTCGTCAGGTTTTACGCAGCAGCGCTGCTCACGGGTGTCTGGCAACTCACCCTTGGCCTCGTACTCATTTTGATCATCTTCATGGCACCCGAGGGACTGGTCGGCCTTCTGACGAGAGTCCGCAAACCCGTTCCAAAAAAAATCCAGTAACCGCTGATGCCGCGAGCAAGGGATTAAATGGATTTATTCAAATGGAGCAACCAAGCCGTGAAAACCGGAACCATGGAATGAACCCGCCACTGTTGAAAACGGTCGGCCTTTCACTCTCGTTTGGAGGCGTTACTGCAGCCGACAGGATCGATTTCGAGCTGACCAAAGGAGAACGCCTCGCCATCGTCGGTCAGAATGGGGCCGGCAAGACGACCTTCGTCAACATTTGTACGGGATACCTAAAGCCTTCCTCGGGTCGGGTCTATTTTGATGGCAAGGACATTACCGGGATGTCGCCACGGGAGATCACCCGCATGGGGGTCGCGCGCTCGTTCCAAATTCCGCAGCTCTTCACTGAGCATACGGTCAGAGAGTGCCTGCTGATCGCAGCGTCGGCGGGCTGTCGGAAACTGGGCCTTTTCAAATCGATCGATCAAACTGTGGATGTTGACCGTGTGGACCAGACGCTCAAATTGGTTCAGCTGGCGGGACGGTCCCATCTGCAAGCGAGGCTGTTGCCGGAAGGGCAGCGCAAGCTTCTGGATGTAGCCATGGCACTCGTCCTGAATCCGAGGCTGTTGATCATGGATGAACCGACCAGCGGGGTCTCCAGTGACGAAAAGTTCGGACTGATGGAAACCTTGATGGAAGCGCTGTCCGAGCGGGATGTCACCTGCATTTTCGTAGAGCACGACTTTGATATCGTCGAGCGGTATGCTTCAAGAATCGCCGCATGGATCTCAGGGAAAATAGCCGCTGATGGCCCTCCGAAACTAGTTCTTGAGGATTCGGAAGTAATCCGGAACGTGATAGGAGGCATAAAATGCTGATTCTAACCGACGTCTCGGCTATGATCGCCGGCATACCGGTTTTACGTAAGATCAACGCACAGATTCCTCGAAGCTCCACGGTGGCCATTGTCGGCCGGAATGGCGCCGGCAAGACCACGTTGCTGCGCCTCATCATGGGGTTTGTCTCCATCAGTGCCGAAGGTCACGTGCAATTGGACGGCAAGGATCTCTCGCGGGTTCATTCCCATGACCGGCCGCGCCTTGGCATCGGCTACGGCCCTGAAGACCGAGTCTTGTTTCCTTCCTTCACCGTTGAAGAAAACCTGCGCTTTCCATGCGAAGTGATTCGCATGTTTAAGAAAGGGATCGATAAGCGCTTGGAAGAGGTTTTGTCCATTGTCCCGGAATTGAAGCCGCTGCTTGGCCGTTCGGGGGCAGTGCTCTCAGGCGGGCAGGCCAAGATGGCCGTGCTGGGCCGCACGCTGATGGTCGGCACGCGGTTGGTGCTTCTGGATGAGCCGTTTCAGGGTCTGGCTCCGGTTTTGGCAGAGCAGTATGTCGAGTCATTGAACCGCCTGCAGGCGGCGAGACCGGAGCTCACCATCTTGATAACGGAATCCAACCGGAGCCTGCTAAAGGATATTCCCACGGTGGCCTGGACTCTCGAGCGAGGCACCATGGCGGTGGACGTTGGAAATGCGAAGTGCGAAGAACCAGGAGAGACGACTCTGGTGAAACCGAACTGAGGGCCGTATTAGAAGTCACTGCCATTGGGGGCAGAATGCGGAGGTGCATGCGTCTCACTGATTCCAAAGACGGTTAGTCTCCTTCACCTCAACTGGAAAGGATAAAAATTCGATGAAAGGACGATTAGCAGCTTTAGTCGGCCCGAAACAGGTCCAGATCAGGGAATATCCTCTGCCTGCGGTCGAAAAGGGAGCTGTTTTGACCCGAGTGCTCCGGAGCAACCTTTGCGGCAGTGAATTGCACATCTGGCGTTGGGCGCACCCCCTGATCAAGAATGCCGTGATGGGGCATGAAATGATTGCCGAGGTGGAGAAATTAGGGGAAGGCGTCGAGACCGATTATGCGGGGAAATCCATAAAACCGGGCGACCGGGTGGTTGCCCCGTATTATCTCACCTGCCTCAAGTGCGGTCCCTGTTCCCGCGGAGATTTGCATATGTGCCAGAACGCCTACCGGTGGTGGTCTCAACCCCCGGACAAATCCCCGCATTTCACCGGAACGTTCGCCACGCATTACTACATCCAACCGGGACAGTTCTTTTATAAAGTACCCGAAGAGCTTCCCAGCAGCATCGTCGCGGGCGCTAACTGCGGTCTTTCGCAGGTCATTTTCGGAATAGACAAGGCCGGTTTATCTTCCGGAGAGCATGTGATCATTCAAGGCGCTGGAGGGCTCGGGCTTTTTGCGACCGCCGTTGCGAAAGAAAAGGGAGCGATCGTCACCGTTCTGGACGGTATCCGGTCCCGCCTTGAGCTCGCCAAAAACTTTGGGGCGGACTATACGGTTGACCTGGGATCACTTCGCGGGGATGCTTTGACTAAACATGTCTTGGGGATTACTCAAGGGGCCGGTGCGGACGTGGTTCTGGAGGTCGCCGGCGCTCCGGCCGCCTTCGTCGAGGGAATCCAGCTGGTGCGAACGTGCGGGCGATTGGTTTCCATCGGGAATGTCAGCGTCGACAAGGAGTTTGAAGTGCCGCTTGCGCCCGGTTGGATCACCCGCAAATCGATCACCGTCATCGGGGTCGTCCGGTACAATCCATGGTATCTGCTCAAGGCCTTGGAATTTCTCAAACGCACATTCCAAAAGGTAAATTATGAAAGGCTGACCGACAAGACCTTCAGCCTAGATCAAGTCCAAGAGGCGCTGGAGCAGGCCGAAAAACGGACCGTTACCCGAGCGGTGATTATTCCCGATTAGTATTTTGTTCGGAGCCGTCATTTAAGAAACGACGGCGAGAGATGAAAGGGGTCTGGGAAACAATAAAAAGAAACAGAGGATCGGAGCATGGAGACATTCTTAAGAGTCGATGTTGGTCGGAAAACCGCTGTCAAAGAACCAGTGCCGGAAAAATACCTCAGAGTCGGAGGGAGGAGCCTGATCGCCAAGCTTCTGCTGGATGAGGTCAGGCCCACCTGTGAACCGCTCGGGAAACATAACAAACTGATCATTGCCACCGGTCTCCTGGCAGGTACGGGGGTGTCCAGCTCCGGCAGAATTTCCATCGGCGGGAAAAGCCCGCTGACGGGGACCATAAAAGAGAGCAATGCCGGCGGCATCACCGCCAACCGGCTCGCCCGGCTGGGAATCAAGGCTGTCATCATCGAGGGATTTCCCCAAGATGACCGGTGGCACTTGCTGAGGATCACACCGGAGGGGTGCAGCTTTCTTCCCGCGGAATCTTATTTGGGGATGGGGACCTATGCTTTCTGCGAAACGATCCTGGCGAAATTTCCCCAGGCGGCCATCACCTGCATCGGGCCTGCCGGCGAGAAGCTCTATTCCGCAGCTGCCGTCGCGACCATCGATGCGAATGGCAAGCCCGGTCGGTATAGCGGCAGAGGGGGGCTTGGCGCCTTGATGGGATCCAAGAAGATCAAGGCCCTTATCGTTGAGGGGAAAGGAAGCGTTCCTCTGGCGGATGCGGACAAATTTAAAGCGGCTCACAAGGCCTATACGCAAGTGGTGAAGGATGCCCCGAGCAGCAAGGCTTACCGGGAATTCGGCACGGCTGCCATGGTGGCTGCGGTCAACGCCCTTTCAGGACTGCCGGTGAACAACTTCAGTCGAGGACGGTTCGATAAGGCCGACGAGATCAACGCAGAAGCCATTAACGCCCGGATCCGTCAGCGGGGTGGGGAAGGCAGAACCACGCATGCCTGCATGCCCGGCTGTGTGATTGGATGTTCCAATGTGTATGCCGACCCTGAGGGGAAAACCATAGTTTCCCCCATCGAATACGAAAACATCGGCCTGCTCGGGTCCAACCTGGGGATTTCGGACTTGGATGTAATCGCCCGGCTCAACTTCCTATGTAATGATATCGGGCTTGACACCATCGAGGCCGGAGCCGCCCTCGGGGTGGCCATGGAAGCCGGAATCATTCGGTTCGGCGACGGGCAGGGCGCCGTCCGGGTACTGGAGGAGGCCCGCCAAGGGGGCGTTTTGGGAAGGGTTATCGCCAATGGTGCCGTATTAACCGGCAGGGTGTTCGCGATTGCCAACGTTCCGGTTGTGAAAGGCCAGGCTATGGCTGCATACGATCCTCGCGCGATCAAGGGAATGGGGGTCACCTACGCCACCTCGGCGATGGGTGCGGATCATACGGCCGGCCCTACTGCTCGCGCCCAGGTGGATCATCGCGATCCCAAGGTACAAGCCGCCCTGTCGTTGAAGATGCAGAAATTGCTTCCCATTTTCGACTGCACCGGCCTTTGCCTGTTTACCATCGGGGCGGTCGGCCCACGGCTCGACCTGGTGCTCGATCTGCTCAACGCCAGGTTCGGGTGGGGCTTGGACCAGAGCTGGTTTGAAAAAATGAGCGTGGAGACTTTGAAGGACGAATACCGATTCAACGAACTGGCCGGGTTTACCCGGGTCCATCATCGGCTGCCGGAGTGTTTCACCGAAAGACCTCTTCGCGAGCTGGGTACCGTATTCGACGTCTCTGAAGAAGACTTGGATCATCTGCTGCAATACGAATAGGAGGAAGGGAATGATCAACGCACTCAAGAGCATGAATTTGGCTGTACCGGAAATCCTTTTCGGCCTGGGAGTGATCGGCGAACTGGGAAAGCGGGCCCGATCTCTGGAGGCGGAGAAGGTGATGATCATCACGGACGAGGGAGTGGCCGGAGCGGGCATCCTCGACCGGGTGTCCGGAATCCTGGAGAAAAATGGGATAGCTTGCGTGGTCTTTGCCAAGGTGGAAAAAGAGCCTTCACTTGAAAACGTGCAGCATGCATTCAAAGAAGCTTCGGGAACGTCCTGCCAGGCTGTGGTGGGACTGGGCGGCGGCAGTTCTTTAGACGTCGCCAAGATGGTCGCCGTATTGCTGAAACACCAAGGGAATCTTCGGGATTTCCTGGGCATCGACAAGATTCCCGGGAGAGGAATTCCCACCATCCTCATACCGACCACGGCCGGGACCGGCTCCGAGGTGAGCAAATATGCGATCTTTGATGATCGCAAGGCCAAAACCAAGCTGGGTGCCGTCAGCAACCATCTTATCGCAGATCTTGCGGCGGTCGATCCGGAGTTGACGGTCTCCATGCCGCCTGCGGTAACCGCCTCCACCGGCGCCGACGCTTTCATCCACGCGGTAGAGGGGTATGTTGCCGTAAAAGCCTCCCCGCTTTCGGATCTTTTTGCGCTTGAAGCGGTGCGCCTCATTTATGAAAACCTGCCTGCCGCTTTTGCCGACGGACAGAACATCACAGCCCGCTATCAGATGGCTTACGGAAGCTTGCTGGGCGGTATCGTCTTGAATGTCGCCGGCGCCAGTTCATCTCATGCGCTGGCCTACCCGATCGGTTCTGAGTACCACGTTCCCCACGGGGTTGGTTGCATGCTCACCTTTCTCGAGGTGATGGATTACTTTGCCATGGCGGACATCCCTAAATTTTCCCGAATGGCCCAGGCGATGGGGGTTAAAACGGAGAACATGAGCCCGCGCCAGGCAGCGCAACAGGCGGTTGAAGAAATGCGCAAGCTCGTGGACTACATCGAAATCCCCCATAAACTCAGCGCGATCAATATGGACCGGAAGCTGATCGAACCATTCGCAAAGTCTGTGGTAGCCAACCAGCAGCGCCTTCTGACCAACGGTCCGCGGAAGCTGACCGAAAAGGATATCCGGACCATCTACGAGCGATCGTATTGAACCCGGATGCGCTGATAAGGGTCGAACAAACCCGAAAGGAAGATTTACATGGGGGTTCGAGAAATTCCCGTCGGCACGATCACCGACGTCGTCCGCCGACTCTGTATCGAAGCCAATACAGTGCTTGGTGACGATGTGGTCTCGGCGATGGAAACGTCGCTGGCGATAGAAGAATCTCCGGTCGGCCAGGATGTCCTCCGGCAATTGATGCGCAATGCCGAGATCGCCCGGACGGAAGGCATCCCCCTGTGTCAGGACACCGGCATGGTAGTGGTCTTTCTGGACATCGGCCAGGACGTCCATCTGACGCACGGGGACCTGGAAACAGCGGTCAACGAGGGGGTGCGACAGGGGTACCGGGAGGGCCACCTTCGCGCCTCCACCCTGGATCCACTGACCCGGAAGAACTTCGGCGACAATACGCCGGCCGTCATTCATACCAGCATCGTTCCCGGAGACCGTATCCGGGTGGCGCTGGCGGCCAAGGGGTTCGGGAGTGAAAACATGAGCCAGGTCGCTCTGTTTCCGCCGTCTCACGGCATCGATGGGATCAAGAAATTCGTGGTGGCTCGCGTCGATGCCGCAGGTCCCAACCCCTGTCCGCCCGTCGTGGTCGGGGTCGGCATTGGGGGAACGATGGAAAAAGCGGCCCTGCTGTCCAAGAAATCGCTGCTGCGGCCGATCGGTCATCGCCATCCGGACCCCGGGATCGCCCGGCTGGAGACGGAGATCCTCGAAGAGATCAACAGCCTGGGAATCGGCCCGCAGGGACTGGGCGGCCGGGTCACTGCCTTCGACGTGCACATCGAAACCTACCCGACCCATATCGGTAGCATTCCCGTGGCGGTCAATCTGCAATGCCACAGCGGCCGGCACAAGGAGTCGGTCATATA
>JBLMXM010000075.1:0-4108 GCA_050257775.1 Hyphomicrobiales bacterium | reverse complement strand
AGGCAGAGACGGCCGGCGGCTGCGTGGGGGCCGGTTCTTTGGGGCTGTCCGCAGACGGATGGAGCGGGCTGGCTGCCGTACGCAGGATCCCGGGACGGATGGGTTGCGGCTCGCCGCCGCTCGCACCCCCGCCAGCCACTCGATGAAACGCTGGGAATCGGATCGCGCGCATCAGGGGAATCGAGTATTTAAAGTTACTCCCGGGACACGACACTAGCCCGTCTCCGCCCAAAGACTATTGGAGATGTCTCGGTGCATTTCGGCTCCGGCGGGGCTCCGATATCGGGTCCGGGCCAAGCAACTGTAAGCGGTTAGACACTCAGCCGCTGCTTTGGCCGCTCATCCGGGCTGCGGCGCGTCATTTTGATGCAATATGGAAGCCCGTCTATAGGCGGGCCATAAGGGTCTGTCTGGAAACCCCGGCGACTTGAGCCGGGGTTTCATTTGCGCTTGAACACCGAACGCCAGCCGCCGCTGCACTCCGGCGCCAGCGGAGGGATGGCCCTGCACACATCGCGCGCCATTTCCATGATGTAGAAGGCCTCGGGATCGCCTGTCTTGACGATCTCGAGAAGTTTGGCCAAGTCGCGCCGCCGGCAGGCGATGTAAAGCTCATCCACGGGGCCGTGCATGCCCTCGCCCTGGAAAACCGTCACCGGCTGACCCATGGCCCGGAGTTGCTCGGTCATGGTTTTCCCGCCGGTGCGGGTGAACACCCTCAGGACCATGAACCCCAAGGCGATCCTGCGCTCCACGGCGATGCCCACCATGTTGCCGGTGGCGTACCCCAGGGCGTAAAAGATGGCCAGGATGGGGTGATCGGAGATCTCCTGCACGACGGTGCTGATGACGAAGATCCAGATCAGGATCTCGAAGATAGCAAGGAAAAAGGCGATGGCGCCGCGGCCTTGGACAGTGATGATGGTCCGGACGGTTCCGAGGGACACGTCGCAGATGCGGGCCAGGAAAATGAGCACGCCGGTGGTGAGTGTACCCAACTCGAACATGAACCATACCCCTCAGTGGTGGTCCTGCGACAGGGCCGCGTACTGGCTGGATAGCCCCTTGTACATGTCCGTCGCATGGCGCAGGAGGGCCTTCTCTTCTTCGGTCAGAGATCGCTTCAGCCGGGCCGGTACTCCCGCCACCAGGTGGCCCGGGCCGACTTCCTGGCCCTCCCGCACCACCGCCCCGGCGCCGACCATCGAGCCGCGCCGCACGATCGCGGCATTCAACACGAGAGCCCCGTTGCCGATGAGGCAGTTGTCCTCGATGGTGCACCCGTGAATCACCACATTATGGGCTACGGTCACTTCGGCTCCGATCGTGGTCGGCACGCCGTGGTCGCTGTGGACCGTGGAGTTGTCCTGAATGCTTGTGTCCGCTCCGACCCGGATGGGGCCTACGTCGCCCCGCAGCACCGCTCCGTACCAGATGCTGGCGCCGTCTCCGATCTCCACATCGCCGATGATGACCGCGGTCGGTGCGATAAAGGCGTTGTGGCCGATTTTCGGCGTTTTCCCGTTAAAGGCAATGATCATGACTCCTCCCTGCTTCCGCGCATTCTGATAGGTCATGACTTCAGGGGGCAAGGTATGGCAAAAAGAGGCAGAAGTGTCAAATCGAGGGTGAAATGAACGATCGGACTCACAGCGATGTGCTGGTCATCGGCGGCGGCGTGATCGGACTGGCCTGCGCCCACTATCTCAGCCGGGCCGGCCGGTCGGTCCGCGTCATCGAGCAGGGCAAGGTCGGCTCAGGGGCCTCGCCCGGAAACTGCGGGCTGGTGTTCGTCAGCGATCTCGTGCCCCTGTGCGTGCCCGGCGCGGTGCGCAAGGAGCTGTTCTCCCTCCTGCGCCGAAATTCGCCGCTTTACATCAAGCCATCGTTCGATCTGGACCGCATGCTCTGGCTGCTGCGATTTGCCCGCCGGTGCCGTGACGAGCACGTGCGGCACGCCATCCGCGCGAGGGAGAGCATTCTCACGAGCTCGAAGCTTTTGTTCGCAGAACTGGTGAATGCGGGGTCGATTGACGCAGAGTACGAACAGCGCGGCGTTCTCCTGGTCTATCGCTCCGAGGCCGCCATGCAAGACTATGAGTGGGTCAACGCGCAGTTGAAGCCATACGGCCTTGCGGCCGAGGCCATGGTGGGCAGAGCGCTGCTGAACTTCGAGCCGGCGTTGCGGGAGGATGTCTTCGGCGCATGGCATCACCGGGCGGACAGCCACCTGAGGCCGGATCGACTGCTGCAATCATGGAGGCAAGCCCTCCTCCGCGCCGGAGTCGCGATCGAGGAGGACTGCGGCCTGAGCCGTTTTCGTTCATCCGGCAGCCGCATCCAGGCTGCGGTCACCGGCCGAGGCGAGTTTTCAGCAACCACCTACGTTCTGGCGGCGGGTGCCTGGTCGGCCCTGGTGGCGGGCCAGCTGGGCCTTAAGCTGCCGATCCAGCCGGGTAAAGGTTACAGCATCACCATGGGCCGGCCGGTGGTGTGCCCGGCCACGCCCTGTTACCTGTATGAGCGCCGCGTGGTGGCCACTCCCTGGCCGAGCGGGTATCGCTTGGGCGGGACTATGGAGTTTGGAGGCTTCGACCTTAGCCTGAACGCGGAACGGATTAACGCTCTTAAGACTGCGGCCGGCGAGTACCTCAAGGATCCGATCGGACATCCGTTGGTCGAAGAATGGGCGGGACTGCGACCCATGACTTTCGACGATCTGCCGGTGATCGGCCGTGCCCCGAAATTAGGCAACCTCGTCGTGGCGACGGGCCACGGCATGCTGGGCGTTACCACCGCCCCGGCCACGGGCCAATTGGTGGCGGAGATGGTCTGCGGGGTCCCGCCCCACATCGACCCCCGGCCGTTCGACCCGGGACGCTTTGAGTCAAACTAGAACTGGTTTCATCATAACCTCGGATCACGCCTGCGGGCAAGGCGCAGGCCGATTCGAAAGCGGAGCAACCTCGATCGGCTGTGAGCATTTCGATGGACCTGCAACACCGCCCCCGGGCGTCAGACGGGGTTACGGAACCAGTTCTAATGGGAGGTATCCGAATGAGCTTCGTTTCAGGATTCCAATCGGACCCCGTGCCATCGTCGCAGACGCCCGGCCTGGGGTTTGCTTTCAAGGGGCCCAAGCTGGTGATCCGGCGGGCGGAGGAAGGCATTCGCATCCCGCTGCTGCCCGAAGTCCTGGCGTTCGGCGTCGAACCGCAGTGGAGGCATTATTTCGGGACATGGAATAACGCCGGATGTTACGCCGTCTGCTTGCCGGATGATGTCGCCGTCGTTCAGGGATTTGAGGCTCGAGGCCTGAGGGAAATGTTCGGTCAGATGGAGGAGGAACTGGTATGGGTGGCGGGCCGGGCCGGGCAACTCGTTCACTGGCACCGCAACCACCGGTTCTGCGGCCGCTGCGGACGACCCACCGAAGACCACCGGTCGGAACGGGCCAAGATCTGCCCGGCCTGCGGCCTGCTGAACCATCCCCGCGTGTCGCCGGCCATCATTGTCGCCGTGGTCAAGGATAGGCAACTGCTCATGGCGCATGCCCACCGGTTTCCCGCAAAGTTCTACAGCGTGTTGGCCGGCTTCGCCGAACCCGGTGAGAACCTGGAAGAATGCGTGCAGCGGGAGGTCTTCGAGGAGGTCGGTGTGCAGGTCAAGAACATCCGCTATTTCGGCAGCCAGCCCTGGCCCTTTCCGGATTCGCTCATGGTGGCCTTTACCGCCGAATATGCCGGAGGGGAAATCCGGATCGACCCGGTCGAGATCAGCGATGCCGGCTGGTTTGCGGCCGACAGTCTCCCGGAGGTGCCGCCGCCCATCAGCATCGCCCGGCGGTTAATCGACTGGTTTTCAGCGACCTATACTTAATGAAATCATAAGACGTCATCCAATTGGATGACTTTGTAAAGGGGCCAATCTCTGCGTTGCGCTTAGTCTCGCCGTCGCTGCGGCGTACTGTCAGTACGCCTCGCGCCACGAGATTCGCGCGCCTTGACCTTGGCCCCTTTACAAAGTCATCGAATCGGATGACGTCTTATGATTTCATTAAGTATAGGTCGCTGAAAACCAGTCGATTAAACGCCGGGCGATGCTGATG
>JBLMXM010000074.1:0-9699 GCA_050257775.1 Hyphomicrobiales bacterium | reverse complement strand
GTACCGGTCAACAGGTGGGACGCTGACAGGTGCCTTCTGGCTTGAGAGGCCTGACTCATGCTTCGCCATCGAAGGGTCATGCAAACGTGTTGATCAGGGGCGCAGACGGATCACGGAAACGGGATCTTTCCGCCCATGCCCCTGATGCGCTTTGGGAGGCGCCGGCGCTTTGCCGTCTGGTCAATTCCATGCGCGCCTGGGCTTCAACCTGCGAGGCCTGCGCGGCGACGCTTCTATCGGTTGATGACGGCTGGGCCGGGGCCAAGGCAGCCTTTCTCACCTGCTGCATCTTGCGGATCGTCGCCTGAGGATCTTTTTCTGCCGAGACGTCGATCTTGACCTCGCCGCCGACTGCATAGATTTTGCCATCAGGGCCCTGCTGGTACTGATAGGTGACTCCGCCGCTGACGATACCTGCGCCGGCGGACAAGTGCGCCTGCTCGTGAGCACGGACTTCCTGATCGCGCCGTTTCAATTCGTCAACCTTACGGCGTTCAGACGGCGCGAGGTCATCCGCGCCGGCGGCAGGCGAGTCGTGCGCGGATCCCAACGCATGTCGATTGCGCCCTTCGGTTGACAGCTCGACGAGGTCGGTCGGGCCGGTTCGCTCGGGTGGCGGGGCCTTCGTGCCGCTCGAAAAAGAGCGAGCAATGCGTTCCGGCGCCATGAACCCAGCCAAGTCCAGTGCGGATGCGGACATCATGAACGCAGGTTGATCTCCATTGAAAAGAGGTCTTCCGAGGAAGTATCTGCACAAAGCGGCACAAACTTTAGATGTTATTTCAACACGCTGAAAGCCCGGATGGGAGCGCTTCCGCGCATAGGCAGTCCGCCGCCGGCGCTTGACCGCCGTGGCGAAGAGCGCTAAGCTCATATAGAGAAAAACCCGGCATCACCCTACGACGTCGTGACTGCCTGCTGGAGGACTTCCGATGAAAAGGCCTGAAATTCGCTCCTCGTTGCCGGGCCCCCGCGCCCAGAGCCTGATCCAACTGGATTCGACCTACGTCTCGCCCTCTTACACCCGGGCTTACCCTCTGGTGGTGGAGAAAGGCGAGGGCGTCTGGATTCAGGACGTGGACGGAAACCGTTTCCTGGATTTCACGGCCGGGATTGCCGTCACAGCCACCGGGCACTGCCACCCGCGGGTGGTGCAGGCCATCAAGGCTCAGGCCGACAATCTGCTGCACATGTCCGGCACCGATTTTTATTACACGGCCCAGATCACCCTGGCCGAGAAGCTGGCAGCCCTGGCACCCGGGGAGGGGGTCAAGCGCGTCTATTTCGGCAATTCCGGGGCCGAGGCGGTGGAGGCGGCCTTCAAGCTGGCACGGTGGCACACCAAGCGCGAGCTGAACATCGCCTTCTTCGGCGCGTTCCACGGCCGGACGATGGGGGCGCTGTCCCTCACGGCGAGCAAGACTGTGCAGAAAAAGCATTACAACCCATTCGTGCCGGGAATCACCCATATTCCCTATGCCTACTGCTACCGGTGTGCCTACAACCTGACCTACCCGCAGTGTCATCTGTATTGTGTGCACTGGGTGGAGGACACCCTTTTCCGCACCACGGTGCCCCCCGAGGAGGTGGCCGCCATCTTCGTCGAGCCGATTCAGGGCGAAGGGGGCTATATCGTTCCACCGCCAGAGTTTCACAGCGAATTTTACGCCATCGCGAAGAAATACGGGATCCTCTACGTCGCCGACGAAGTGCAGTCCGGCATGGGGCGCACCGGCAAGATGTTCGCCATCGAGCATTTCGGCGTGGCGCCGGACATCCTGGCGCTGGCCAAGGGGATCGCCTCCGGACTGCCGCTGGGCGCCATGGTGGCCCCCGCCCACATCATGGACTGGGAGGCCGGCTCCCACGCCTCTACGTTCGGCGGCAACCCTCTGGCCTGCCAGGCCGCCATGGCCACCATCGAGCTGCTGGAAACAGAACTCATGGCCAATGCCGACGCACAGGGCGGGCGTCTGCTCGGCAGCCTGCGCGATATGCAGCAGCGCTACGAGTGCATGGGCGATGTGCGCGGCAAGGGATTGATGGTCGGCGTGGAGCTGGTCAAGGACCGTCAGCGCAAGACGCCGGCCGCCGACTGGCGCGGACGGATCATCCAGAGCGCGTTCGAAAAGGGGCTGCTCATCCTGGGTTGCGGGCAGAACAGCATCCGCTTCTGCCCGGCCCTGACGGTGAGCGCCGACGAGATCGATGTGGGCCTGTCGATCTTCGAGGAATGCGTGAAGGAAGTCGCGGGATAAACAGAAAAGTTATGAGTTATGAGTCGGAGTGATGAGTAGGAGGAGTCTGGCCTGCTGCAATCGCTCAGGCAGTTTTTATTGCTCCTTTGCTTTTACTCATTCCTCATAACTCTGACTCATAACTGTTCTCTCCATCTTTGTTTGAGCCAGCGTTGGATCGCTTCGCTCACGCCCGCATTGTTGTTGGAGGCGACCACAGGGTAGCGTTGTTTGAGGTCGTCCGGGGAATTGGCCGTGACGAAAGCCGTTCCCGCCCATTCGAGCAGGTCCAGGTCATTGTAGTCGTTTCCCACCGACAGCGCTTGCTCCCGGGGGATGGCCAATCGGCCCGCCAGCCACCCCGCAGTTCGGCTCTTGGAGACCCCCGCCGGGAAGACCTCGATCCAGGTGGACTGCCCATCCAGCGGTGAGGTGGTCTGGATGATGGTCAGATCGCTGAGCCTCTGCCGCACGGCAGCCAAGGCGTCTTGCGCCCGGTCGGCCGGCACGACGGCGACCAGTTGGGTTGCCGGTCCGAAGCGGGCGATATCGTCCTCGAGGGGAAAGGCGAAGCGTCGATACAGGGTGATGCGGCTTTCAAAGTCCGGGTTGGAGGGGTTCAGGGCCAGATAGCCGAAGATGTGGGTGTCGGGGATAGGGCGTTGAACCATGAAATCCAGGTGAAGCTCGCGCAGCACGCCGTAGGCCCGGCAGACCTCGCCGGCTTCCAGGCTCACCTGCCGGACTATTTTCCCCGTCGGATATTCGGCGATCCCGGCGCCTGTTGAAAGGATCATATAGTCGATGGGCAACCCCGGCATTTGAATCTGGTTGAAGGAAAACATCGAACGCCCGGTGGCTACGACCCGCACCACGCGGTGATCGCCGAGGCTGCGCAGGGATGCCAGGTCGCTTGCGGAGAACGTGCGGTCGGAGCGCAGCAGCGTCCCGTCCAAGTCGGTAATGAAGAGGCCGGCCGGCTGTTGGTGCGCCTGCGCACCGATGACATCGTTTTCAATAATGATGGACATGCGAACTTCATACAAAAACTGAACACCCCTCGTCAAACCCGGATGTGTGAAGTCAAGGTCGAACTGATTTCAGATGGGGCTTTGAATCAGTTCTAAAGTCGGCTGGGGATTCGGGCGATATATACTATAGCGCCCGAGGGGACCTGCGGATATGGCAGATGCCATGCCGGGGCTGCTACTGTCAATGGCGCTGAATACGGGGGTGTTCGGTATATGGGAAAGGAAGCCATTGTTTTTTTCGACAAGCTGGGGTTTGGATGGGTGGTCGACAGCACGGTCCTGCAGGATGTCAAGCTGGGCATCCTGATTGCGGAGGACCAGCCAAGCCGGTCGTTGATCCAAATGATTGAGAATATCCTGTCGGAAAAGCACATCAGGTGAAGGTATCCACGATATCCACAGGTATGATGGACAGATCAATGTTCCCGCCTTTGCTGACCCGCCTCCAGCCATAGTCTTTCATCAACTGAACGATTGTTATGAGAGGGCTGGATTTCATCGGGCCTTGCGGTAATAATTTTCAGGTCCTCGGATAGCCGGCCCGCTTCCCGATGCCTAACTTATCTTTGTCACGGCAATTGCTAATGCAGCCACATTCGCTTAAACACGGTATGAAGTTGCTTTTCGGCAAGGCCGCTCCTACAAGATGCCATAGTGGAGATGGGGCGGCTGGAGAACGGTTGAACGGGCTGCGGCCAGTGTTACTCATAACTGATAACCTAAACGCGTTACACGTTTCGCTATGAGTCATCCTACCAAGAATCATCATGTCTATCGTGGTCTTTTGCAGTCTGAGGACGGCATCATCACGCGGGTGCTCAAGGCCGGCCGCCGGAAGATCGTCTTCGAAACCGCCTTCGGCCTGCGCGGGCCGCTGGCCGGTCTGCTGAAGGAACAGCCCGAGCACCTCTTATTCAGCGAGCGCTCGCGCATCGCACGGCTGGGAGTGCAGATCGAAAGCGCTCCCGCCGCCGAGGCGCGGATGACGGATGGGCAGGCCGTCCTGACCCTGGAGGCATCCTCGGTCATTCCCGGGTACCCGGGCCTGGCCGAACTGAAGGATTTTTTCAGCCCGGGGCTTCCGGTGGGGCGCCTGGTGTACTGTGATCCTGAGGCGCTGCTGTCGTCCGAGGAGGTGCTCGAGGCGGTCGAGGCCTCCGCCCTCAAACTGCCGGCATCAGCGGCCATCTCCAGCGACGGCAGCATCGTGATCGCGCCCCACAAGATTGCCTGCCGCCTCAAGGAGCCGCTGTCCAAAGATATCCTCGGACGCATCCTGCTGCGTGAGGACGGACGGGAGGTCCTCAACCGCTACCAGGTCCGCCATCCCGTGTCGGCCGTGGCCATCGCCCCCGGAGAGGGGTTGGTCACCACGTGTTCGATGTATCTCAACGAGCACTTCGTGGTGCTGCAGAGCGGCTTTTCCCTCGGGCGGAACCTGGCGGCAACGGTACTGGATCCGATCAAGACCCGGGGCATTCGCATCTACCTGGAGATTATCAACCAGAGCGAGCACCCCATCGTCAATCCCCTGATAACGGCCAAGGTGTATCGCGCCGCGCGACGGGACATCACGGCGAACGGCCACCGGCTGAAACCTCATTTGGCCCTGTCCTACGAGAAGCTGGCGGGGATCCGCCGGCGGTTCCGGCGGCTCAAGCGCTCCAACTGTCACTTCATCGACCGGCCGATCGCAGTGGCTTCGAACGGTTGGGAGGGGATTAAAACGGCGGACATCTATCTGAACGGCCCAGAGGCGCCCTGCGAGATCACCCATGCCATGTGCGCCCTGGCCCGCAGGGATTTCTCGCCGAACAGCGACTGCACCCACGTGTATGCCACCCACCGGCTGCCCGAGGCGCTCGACAAGGGCTCCGCGACCTTGGTAGCCCAGTACTTCCCCAACATCATCGAGCACCGGGACCTGATCAACCTCACCTGCGAGGGGAAGATCGACGCGCTTTATTTCCTGGAGCCCTCGAGCGAGCATGGCCCGTTTCTGTCGCAGATGGATCACAACCGGCTGCAGGAGTACCACGCCTTCGGACTGGAGGTGTACTGGGTGTGCGGGCTGAACCGCCGGCTGATGGTACACACCATGCGCGACGGAATGGGGTACTTCGTCGCGCCCGAACGGCTGGCGGACTTTCACAAGTCCATGCTGTTTGCCTTCTACGGTTCCAACCAGCGGTTGTCCCGCAAGGGGGTGGCGCGTCTGGGCGAGCTCATGGACGCCCTGATCGCCTTCTGGGGCAAAAGCATCGGAATCGTCACCGGGGGCGGCAGCGGCGTCATGGAGCAAGCCAACACCCTGGCGCGGCGGCGGGGGATCCTGTCCGGGGCCAACTTCCTCGACATCACCGACCAATCCCTGACGACCGACGTGGATTTCTGCCAGATGTTTCAGTCCACCTGCCGGCACAGCCGGCAGAAGTGGTTCGAGATCGCATCGTTTCCGATCTTCAATGTCGGCGGGCTAGGGTCGCTGGAGGAGTTGGGGATCACCTTGTGCAACATGAAGCTTGCCATCATGGAACCGGTGCCCGTGATTCTCTTCGACACCGAGCGCAGCGGAAAATTCTGGGCAGGAATTCATGAGCAGATCGTTGAAATGGTCCGGCAGGGAAGGGCTCCCGCTTGGGTAGCCGACAACATCGTAATCACCGACGACCCGCTGACGGTCATCCGCACCTATCGGGAGCGCCTGCAGCTCTTTTGACAGGCTGATGATAAACGCCCATCTGCGGCGTTACGCTCATCCCGAGTCACTGCGGCGTACTTCACTGTACGCCTCATTCCTCGGGATTTCGCGTGCCTGGCGTCTGGGCATTTCTAATCAGCCTGTCTCAACATGCCTGTGAACCTATCCCATGCAACCTGACTCATCACTCATAGCTCCGACCCATATCTCATAACTCGTTGCTCGTTAGTCGTAACTCTTGGCGGCCTCGGCTTCTGATTTCAAGGTGAACCGGATCCGCAGGATCCCGTTTTCATGGCTGGCGGTGGCGATATGGAAGGTGGGTATTTCAGCGGTTGAGCGGACGTGCCGGCCGATGCAGGGGCAGGCATCGTAGTCTCCGACCGTGACGATCCGAATCCGTTCCCCCGCCTCGGCCGGAAGCTTTCCGGTGAAGTAGCATCTTTCCGCCTCGGCCCGGTCGACCATGGCCTCGGAAACCGGCAGGTTTTCTCCGATCACGCGGTTGACCGCCGCTTCCACCGCCATGATCTCGTCGGCCGTCAGCGGCCGGGGGAATCGATAGTCGCATTTGGATTTCTTTTTTTCGATGTGCGCGTTGAACGAGCGGCCGCACTTGAACAGGCGGTCCATGGTCTGGTTCAGAATGTGCTCGGCCGTGTGCATGGCCGGGTCGTACTCTTTCTTGCCCATCTTTCAAACTCCTTTAAATTCAAAGCACGAAATCCGAAACAAATCCAAATTCCACAATGACCAAACCACCTAAAAACCATCATAGATGGCCCATTTTGTTTTCGTCATGGTCTCTTTGACAATTTGGACTTGTTTAGGGTTTTGTGCTTCGGATTTCGAATTTGATTCCTTGCGCTCCGTATCAGTTTGTTCCTCTCAGATTAATACTGGAAAGCCCTCTCAAAAACCGCTGCGTAAGATCCTGCGAAATGGAGTGTTCATACACCTCACCGTCCGAGGTCAGGCCGCGGATGCAGCCATCGGCCAGAAACCGGGAAAGCAGGTGGCGGCCGGCCGTGATGCGGTCCTGCGGGTCGAGGGAGGCGGCGGCCGCCTTCGAAGGCTCCGGAATCGATAGGCCGCGATCGAGGAGACGTTTCATGAAATTCAACACCCGTCCCAATCGCAGCAAGGTGATGGAATCGACCCGGCGCGTGGTGTGATCGATCGGCAGGGCGCTGGAGCGCATGCGGCTGAAGTCGGCCGGCAGCAGGTCGAACTGCCGGCACAGTTCGAAATCCCGGCTGCCCGGCGCCGGGTAGAACACGGAGACTCCCGCTAGGACTCGACGGCTGGCGAGGAACAAGAGATCGTCCACGGAGGCCTCCGCCGGTTGATGCGGCGCTCCGACGACGATATAGCCGACCGCGCCTAGACTGTTACGTTCAGCCAGTGCGAGAGCCCGGTCGAAGGCTGCGGTCACGTCAACGCGTCGAAACCGCCGCAGTTGTTCCGGTTGAGTGGATCCCAGCGACACATTGAGGGTTTTGAAGCCGGCCGCGGCCATGGCGGCGACGACCGCGTCGTCCAGCGTGGGGGGGAAGAGGCCGTTCATGGCTCGCAGCTCGAATGCCGCTTTGCCGAAGCGGCGGACGATCCGCTGCAGGAGGTCCAGGATCCAGCTTCGGTCCAGTGACAGGTTTTCATCCTCAAAATCGATGAAACCGGCGTCGTGGCGCACGACCGCCGTTTCGATTTCGGCCATCACTTGGGCGACCGGACGCAGGCGGTAGGGGAGCCAGGCCGCCCCGCCGATGCTGCAGTATGAACATTTCAGCGGGCAGCCCCGGCTGGCTACGATGACGGCGCTCCCGCGGCCGTTGCGGCGGTAGTAGCGCTGATTCACCAGTTCGAAGGCGGGCAGGGGGAATCCGTCCGGAGATGTGACCACGGCCGGCGCTTTGAGATGAAGGTCGCCGTCCTCCTTCCTAAACCCGATGCCGGGGACGTCTCCGAGTGGCCTGCCTTCCCGCAACGCCTCAGCCAGAAGGGGCAGCGACACCTCCCCCTCCCCACGCAGCACGTAGTCCACAGCCTCCGACTTCAAAACGCTTTCCGGCATCTCCGTGGGGTGATGGCCGCCCATCACGATGGCGCAGGCCGGGTGTGCGGCTTTGACGGCGGCCGCGGCGGCGAGGGCCTCGTTGGCGTAAGGTGTGAACAGCGCTGAAATGCCCACCAGCCAGGCCCCCGACTCCCGGGCCCGGCGGCCGATGTGCTCGAAGCTTGAGCCGAAATGGCGAAAGCGGCTGAAGAGCGCGAAGGGTGTGACGTCCGGCCGTCCGTAAAACTCTCCCAGATCAGACATCTCCGGCGGCAGCTCGGCCGGCCGGGTCTTGGACGTGGCCAGCGCATCCAGAATCTCCACGGTGAAGCCGCGGGCGATCAGGGCGGCGGCGAGGCTGGTCAGGCCGTAGGGGATCGTACGCTTGGGTGTCAGGTAAAAGTCGCGGATCGGGGGCTGAACGAGAAGCACATCGGTCATAGCGGCCGCTCGCCTCCGGTGATGCTGTGGCCCCCTGCGGCGAGCTGCTTCAGCAGGGGGATGAAACGGCGGTTGGCCGTGGGGAATGGAAACCGGTCGATGTCCGCGATGCGGATCCAGCGATGGGCCGCCGGTCCCTTCAGCCGGACTCGGCCCGACCTGAAGCGGCAGCAGTACACGTGCATGTGGATCCGGAAATGCGAGTAGGCGTGCCGGACCTGCGCCAAAATGCCCTCGATTTCGACCTCGAGGTTGACTTCCTCCTTGATTTCCCGCAGGCAAGCCTCCGCAGGCGACTCCCCTGCACGCAGCTTGCCGCCCGGGAACTCCCACAACCCCCCCAGAAGCCCCTGGGCCGGGCGCTGGGTGATCAGCAGGCGGCCGTTCTTGAACACGACCCCCGCGGCGGTCTGCACCTCGGGTATCGATCGGGAGGCGACCCGCCGCGGGTAGAGCGCGACCGTGCCGCTGCGGCGGGCGGCGCAGAGTCGGTTCAGCGGGCAGACGCCGCAGCTTGGGGTCTTGGGGGTGCAGACCAGCGCCCCCAGCTCCATGAGGGCCTGGTTGAAATCCCCGGGCCGGCGGAGATCCAAAAGGCGGTTGGCTTGATCCTGGAAGATCCTGCGGGAGGAGGCTGTATTGGCCGGTGCATCCAGCGTGAACAGCCGTGCGAGCACGCGCTTGACGTTCCCGTCCACCACAGCATGGGGCCGGCCGAAGGCGATGCTCAGGACGGCCGCGGCGATATACTCGCCCACCCCAGGCAGCCGGCGGAATTCCTCCCAGCGGTCCGGGACGCGGCCTCCGTGGCGCGCCAGCTGGCCGGCGGCGCGGTGCAGGTTGCGGGCCCGGGCGTAGTAGCCCAGCCCTTCCCAGAGCTTGAGCACGGCCTGTTGGTCGGCACGGGCCAGGTGCCGGAGCGTGGGGAATTGCTTGAGAAACCGGCGGTAATACGGGAGCGCCGTTTGGACCTGGGTCTGCTGCAGCATCACCTCGGAAACCCAGACGCGGTAGGGGTTGCGCGTTTCACGCCACGGCAGCTGGCGGCGGTGGCAGGCGTACCAGCGGTTCAATCGGCGGCGCAGCCGGGACACGTCAGCGGGGCTCATGCGTCTTGCCCACGATCCGATCGATCATGCCTTGAACATCCGTGACGGATTCCGTGCAGGCGGATCCCACGCACAGGTGAGCCGAGGTCCGGCCTTTCACGAACTCAAGCCCGTCCGTGTAGCC
>JBLMXM010000073.1:0-12214 GCA_050257775.1 Hyphomicrobiales bacterium | reverse complement strand
CTGGTTTCTGAAGAAACCCATAGAAAACCACCCGAAACCCTAGTGCTGTCCCGAAAAAAATGTAGGATTCAAATCCCAGGGGACGGCCTGCGGCCCCTGAATAGAAATCCGGAATTCGAATACCGAAACTCGAAACAAATTCTAATATTCCAACCGAGCTAAATTCGAAACATGTTTAGAGCGATGGGAAATCTGAATTTTACGATTGTTTCGGATTTCGGGTTTCGAGCTTCAAATTTTTCGCCTCCCCATTTTCCTGCAGATTCAACGAACAGATCTGCAGGACGGCCCGCTCCAATATCAGGCGCGGATTGAGGGGTGAAGACTTCAGCTTGATGTCCGCCTCGGCCACCGCCTCCAAAGCCCTCAGCAGGTCCACCCGACTGAACCGGTCAGACTTTTTCAGCAGTTGATAGACCGGATAGGTGTTGGCCGGGTTTCTGGCCAACATCAGATCCGTCGACACCTTGGTCTTTTTTTTCTTTTTTCCCTCGGAAGAAGCATCGGCTAGGGCGTTTTCCCATCCCTCCAGTCGTCCGATCAACTCGCGGTCGAACTGCAGCACAGCCGGCATGACCATCTTTTGGAACTGCGGATAGCTGCGAGCCGGGTGCCAGGCTGCACCGGCCGGGCTTTCAACGAAATCCTTGGCCGCCAGCAGCTTGCGGACCTGATTGGCAATTGCGGCCAACGCCTGCAGGCCGTGGATTTCACCCTCCAGCAGCGAGCCAAGGAAAAAGAGCGACCGTTCTAGGTTCCGGTCCGTCACCGCGTTGGTCAGCTCATACAACGGGTCCTTCTTGGTGCGCGTCAGAACAGCCGCCACATCCTCGGCCGTGATCTCCCGGCGATCACCGGCGTAATCGATGAGAATCCGGAGGTTGTTTGAAAATATGCCGGGCTCAAACCCGGTCATCTCGCAGAGGGCCAGCAAAGCGGCCCGATTCATGGTCATGCGATGCTGTTCCAAAAGGGTTTTCGCATGCTCGAACAACAGCGCCTCCTGGGCCTCCCGGTCGGCTTTGCGGTCGCCCTTGGGCGCCGAGCAGTCGACCACTACGCCCTTGGCGCTGATGAGTTTGTAGAGGTTGCGTCGCCGGTCGACGATATCGGTAGTGATAAGGAGATAATGTCCTTTCGGAAACCCATTTTCAACCGCCTTCTCGAAAAGACCGGCCGCGTCGGCGGCTGCAGGCACGGTTAGACGTCCGGCGGCGCAGTGCTCCAGGATTCTATCGATCCAGGCGTCATCCTCCGCCGGGTCATAACCAGAGGGGAGTTGACTGGTTCGGTCCGAGGTCTTCATCTCCTCCAGGGACAGGTTCATCTGCGCGAGGGCTGCCAGGAAATGCCTCGCGGCGCGGGGCAAATCGCCCTCCTTGAAAGCCTTGCGGGCGCTGTCCAGGAGTTTGCCGGTATCCTCCTGGGAGTGAAACAGGCGGGCGTCCTTCAAGGCCACGACCTTGACACCCCCCAGGAGGGAGTACGTATTGAGGAGTTCCACCACATCGCCGACACCGGTCGCAGCGCCGTCGACCGGTTCGTAGTTCAGGCTTTCTTGAGCGCCGGGCAGGATGCGGCCCAGGATCTCGTCGAAGGCCAGGCGGACAAACAAATCCTCGCCGTAAATCAGGTGGATGGGCGCAGGCAAGCCCCTGCCCGGCGCTTCGAGGTCTTGCAGATACGTCCTGAGATCCTGGTAGCTTATCTCGGCCATGGCCTTACCCCGAGATGGAGGCAGGCGCCTCCGCCCGGATAAGCGGTTTGCTTCAACCCATTTAAAAATCCGGCCGGATTCGCGCATCAAGCCGTATTTTTTCGGAACAGCAGATAGAATGCAAATATGAATACGCCGACCGTGATGGCGCTATCGGCGACATTGAAGGCGGGCCAGTGCAGGTTCTCGATGTACACGTCCAGAAAATCCACCACGATCCCGAAGCGGACTCGATCAAGCAGGTTCCCGATCGCACCGCCAAACACCAATGCCAGGCCGAAGGCAAGCACCCGCTGCCGGGGCGGCGTATGCCAGTAAAAATACACGATCAGCCCTGCCGCCAGCAGCGAGACCGCTACGAACAGCAGGCTGCGGACCTCGGCGCTCATCGCGGATAGAAACCCGAAGGCCCCTCCCGGATTCTGAACATGGGTGATGTCGAAAAATCCGGGAATGACCGGCAGCCTGCCGCCGAGCGGCAGGTGCTTCAGGACCAGGGCTTTCGTAACTTGGTCCAGGACGAGCACCCCGCCCGCGACCGCCACCAGCAACTTTAGCTTGTCGAGGTGAGTTTTATCCAAGAACACATCTCCGATTGAGGCAGCTTTAGATAAAAGCACCGGGGCGGTCCCACAGGAGGCTCGGATCCAAGGAGCGCGAGTTCCGCATTGCGAGGCGTACTTGCAGTACGCCGCAGCAATCGCGGGACGAAACGCGACGCAGTAGCCGAGTTTCCTACGAGGCCGCCAGAGCCTTGCGGCAGCGCCCGCAGATGGTCGGATGCTCCGGATTCTGGCCGACCGTCGTCTCGTGCACCCAGCAGCGTTCGCATTTCTGGCCCGCCGCCGGCTCGACGCGGATCTTAAGACCCTTGATGTCCGCGCTCTCAAAGGCACCGTCGAGCGGCGCATCCTTGAGCAGCTCGGCCGCAGAAACGATAAACAGCGACCGCAACTCGACGGCATAGGGAGCCAGCTCCGCGTAAAGCGCACTGTCGACCGAAAGGGTCACGGCCGCGTCCAGAGCGTGGCCGATGAGCTTCTTGACCCTGGCTTCCTCCAGGGCCTTGGTCACCTCGCCGCGCACCTGCAGAAGCCTTTCCCAGCGCACCGCCAACTGGGCGTCCATCAGCGCGGCGTCTGGCGCCGGCAGCAGAGCCAGGTGGATGCTCGCCGCCTTGTTCGAGGCCGGCGGCATGTGCCGCCAGATTTCCTCGGCGGTGAAGGGCAGGATCGGTGCCATGACCCGGGCCAGCGTGTCGAGCAGCATGTGGAGCACCGTCTGTGCGCTGCGCCGTTCCAATGAGCGCGCCGGTGACGTGTAGAGCCGGTCCTTCAGGATGTCCAGGTAGAGCGCCGACAGATCGATGGCGCAAAAGTTGTGCAGCGCATGGTAGATGGTGTGATATTCGTAAAGATCGTAGGCCCGGCGGGCTTTCTCCACCAGCAGCTGCAGTTTATGCAGGGTGAATCGGTCGATCTCGAGCATCCGGCCGGCTGGAACAGTGTCGGTTTCGGGCGCAAAATCATAGAGGTTGCCGAGCATGAATCGGCTCGTGTTGCGGATGCGGCGATAAGCATCGCTCAGCTGGGAGAGAATATTGTCCGAAATGCGGATGTCCTCGCGGTAGTCCGAGGCGGAGACCCACAGCCGCAGGATCTCGGCTCCGTACTTGTCGACCACCTCCTTGGGGGCGATCACGTTTCCGAGCGACTTGGACATCTTGCGGCCTTCCGCATCCACCACAAAGCCGTGGGTCAGCACCGCCTTGTAGGGGGCCTGGTTGCGGGTGCCGACCGCGGTCAGCAGCGCGCTGTGGAACCAGCCGCGGTGCTGGTCACTGCCTTCGAGATAGAGGTCGGCGGGCCAGCGCAAATCCGGGCGCACCTCCAGCACGGCGGCATGACTCACGCCCGAGTCGAACCACACGTCCAGGATGTCGACTTCCTTGACGAAGGTGCCGTGACCGCAGTGACGGCAGCGAGAGCCGGACGGTAGAATGTCCGTGATTTCCCGCTCAAACCAGGCGTCCGCCCCGTTTTCGGCGAACAGGCGAACGACCCGGCCGATGATGGCCTCATCCAGCAGCAGCTGCTCGCACTTCTCGCAGTAAAATACGGTGATGGGGACGCCCCAGGCGCGCTGGCGCGAAACACACCAGTCGGGCCGGTTTTCGATCATCCCGTAAATTCGCTCCCGTCCCCAGCTGGGGATCCACTGCACCCGGTCGATCTCCTCCAGGGATTTCTTCCGCAGCCCGGTCTTGTCCATGGAGATGAACCACTGCGGGGTTGCGCGGAAAATGACGGGCTGCTTGCACCGCCAGCAGTGGGGATAGGAGTGCGTGAAGGAGCCCTCATGAACGAGAAAACCGTCCTCCCGGAGCTTTGCGCTGATATTCGGGTTGGCCTCGAACACGAACTGGCCGCTGAAGAACTTTACATCGGGGGCAAATCGTCCGCGGTCGTCCACCGGCGAATAGGCGTCCAGGCCGTACTCGCGGCCGACATCGTAGTCCTCGCTCCCGTGCCCCGGGGCCGTGTGCACACAGCCGGTGCCAGCATCCAGGGTGACGTGGTGGCCGAGCACGATGAGGGAATCGCGACCGTATAGCGGATGGCGGAAGCGTTTGCGTTCGAGCCGCCGGGGATCCAGTGCGGTTAGAATCGAATAATCCCGGATTCCGAAGGCTCGCATGCAGCCGTCCACCAGATCCTTGGCCAGTATGTAAACCTCGCCGCTGCCGACGTCCACCGCGGCATACTCGAAATCCGGGTGCAGCGCGATCGCCAGATTCGCCGGCAGGGTCCAGGGTGTGGTGGTCCAGATGACGACCGCAACCTTCTTGCCGGCCAGGACCGGATAGTCGGCCGAGAGATCGTCCTTGAGCGGGAATTTTACATAAATGGAGGCCGTGGATTCATCCTGATACTCGATTTCGGCCTCGGCCAGGGCGGTCTGACAGGTGAAACACCAGTGGATGGGTTTCTTGCTGCGGGTCAGGTCCCCGGACAGGCCGAACCGCATGCACTCGCGCGCAATGATCGCCTCGTACTCGTAGTTCATGGTCAGGTAAGGGTTGCCCCAGTCCCCCATCACCCCGAGACGTTTGAACTCTTCCCTTTGGATGTCGATGAACTTCTCGGCATAAGCGCGGCAGAGTTTGCGTACCTGGGACCTGGAGAGCGTCTTCTTCTTCTCGCCAAGTTCCTTGTCGACATTGTGTTCGATCGGCAGACCGTGGCAGTCCCAGCCGGGCACGTAGACGGCGTCGAAACCCGCCATCTGTCTGGACCGCACGACGATGTCCTTGAGAATCTTGTTCAAGGCGGTGCCGATGTGGATATGGCCGTTGGCGTACGGGGGGCCGTCGTGCAGGATGAAAGGCTCGCGGCCCCGGGATGCCTTGCGAATCGTCTCGTAGAGCTGCTGGCGATCCCATTCTATCAGCTGTTCCGGCTCCCGTCGCGCCAGGTTGGCTTTCATGGGAAACTCGGTCGCGGGCAGGTTGAGCGTCTGCTTGTAATCCATCACATCCTCCCAGTGGAGCGATAGTCGAACCTGAATTGGGCGATTTTATCGAGTGGCACCCCGACCCGGAGGGGTCTGCGCCCTTCTGCACGAACTCCGAACAGAATCGCCCCGATCAGATCGAACACGCATTTTTAGCTGCAACGGCAGGCAGTGTCAAGGAAATAGCCCTGAAATACTTCGAAAAACGGGAGTCGTCGGGCGTCACAACGGCATGCGATCTTCGTTGGCGATCTCTACCAGGTAACGGCCGTAATCGTTTTTGCTGTATTCGGAGGCAAGAGCAAGGAGCTGGCCGCGATCGATATATCCGAGGCGGTAAGCGATCTCCTCGACGCAGGAAATCTTGAGGCCCTGCCGTTCCTGGATGGCCTGAACGTAGCTGGCAGCCTGCTGGAGGGCATCATGGGTGCCGGTATCGAGCCAGGCAAAGCCCCGTCCCAGGGGCTCCACCCGCAGGCCCCCGCGCCGCAGGTAGGCGAGGTTCACGTCGGTGATCTCAAGCTCCCCGCGGGCGGAGGGTTTAAGCTCTGCGGCGATGCGGATCACGTCGTTGTCGAAAAAATAGAGGCCGGGGACGGCGTAATTGGACTTGGGCGTCTTCGGCTTTTCCTCGATTCCAATGACACGCCGGTCGCCGTCGAACTCCACCACCCCGTAACGTTCGGGGTCTCTGACCGGGTAGCCGAAGATCAGCCCGCCTCGTTTCAGCTGGACCGCCTCGCGCAGGATCTTGGAGAGGCCCGGTCCGTAAAAGATGTTATCGCCCAGGATCAAGCAGACCGTATCCGTCCCGATGAACTCGCGTCCGATGATAAACGCCTGGGCCAGGCCGTCGGGCCGCGGCTGCTCGGCATAGCTGAAGGCGATCCCCAGGCGCGAACCATCGCCCAGCAGGCGCTTAAAAACAGGTAGGTCCACCGGCGTGGAAATGATGAGGATCTCGCGCATACCCGCCAGCATCAGCACAGATAGCGGGTAGTAGATCATGGGCTTGTCATAGACCGGAAGCAGCTGCTTGCTGACTCCCAAGGTGAGCGGGTAGAGCCGGGTCCCAGATCCGCCGGCAAGGATGATTCCCTTCATCAAAGTTTCCCCTCTTTGGCACGAGAATAAAGCGGGGCTTCCGCCTGGATGATCGGCCCCGGGCGGGATTCGAGGCGGAGCCCGGCCCCGCCTCAAAACCCCAGATCGGCGAGGATCTCATGAAACCCGAGATGCTGGAACTTCAACCGCAGAAATTCGGATATGGTCGGCTGATACGCTTTGGTCCTAAGATACATCCCGGCCTCGCTGGGCGTGCGCCCACCTTTTTTCAGATTGCAGCACTTGCACGCGGCTACGCAGTTCTCAAAGGTGGTTTTCCCGCCGCGCGAGCGGGGGACGATGTGGTCGATCGACAGCCGCTCCCGTCGACTTCCGCAGTAGGCACAACGGAAACCGTCCCGCACGAGGACGTTGCGCTTGGTGAAGGCGACCCCCGCCCGATAAATGGTCCGGATCAACTTAATCAAACGCAAAATCGCCGGCACACGGAACAGGGCGCCGCTGGAACTGCGCACGGTGGAGCGGGAATCCTTGACGACCTCCACCTTGCCCTTGGCTATCAGGCACAGGGCTCTTTTCCAATCCACCAGATTCAGAAAGGTGTAGTCGGCGTTCAGAAGGATGCAATGCCCCATGCCGCTAGCCCCCACTCCCTTCCGCCGTTCTTTCGACTGCCGGCTTGGCGACTCTCCAAGTCCGGTAAGCCTTCGGACGCCATCGAAATGATATGCGACAAAATACTCTATCGGCCGCATGAAGTCAACGAGCACCCGCCGGGGGAATCGGAGATGGGATATGCGCTCTTCCCTTGAAAGTGCTGCCCGTGTTGGATAATATCCGTCAGATTCGCCTTATGGCGAGCCTGTTCGCATCTTCACGGAGAAAAATCGAAATGAGACCGGCCATGCGCGGGTTCCGTCTCGCAGCGCTGCTCGCAGTTCTCTCGTTCGGCGGGGCATGTTCATACCTGAGGCTGAATAAGCCCTATGAAGCCGATTCCCCCGTTGTGCGGGAGCTCGCCCCCATCCAGCATACTCTTCAAGGGGCGGACGCCGCCTCGGCCCATTTGCTCGTGACAAAGATCGGCAGGGCCACCTACCAGGACTTTGAAGCCCCCATCTGGCGTTTGGCCTACAGGCCGTTTCAGCCCGGTTTGAAACAGGTTCTGGTCCTGGCCGGCATCCACGGCAACGAGACCTCCGGCGTAAGTTACGTGGTGCAACTCATACAGGGCCTGGCACGGCGATCCGAGTCTCCCGCGGCCTACGACATGGACGTCATCCCCATCGTCAACCCCTGGGGATATGTTCACAACCTGCCCTTCAACCGCAACGGCGTCGATATCGCCGTGGACTTCACCGACTTCGACTCCCATGAAGCCCGGGTCGTACGCCGGTTTTTGAGGGAAAAGCGGTACGATCTCGTGTTCGACTTGAGAGAAGACCCCGAAGCCAACGGATTCTGCATCTGGCAATATGGGCTCGACAATGCCGATGCGTCGGCCCGGATGGTGAGCCGGGTGCAGGCCGCCGGCTATCCGATCGCAAACGACACCACCATGATGTTTCTGAAGCCAAGAAACGGAATCGTCGAAGCCCCCATGTGGGGGCTGAAGTTTTTGCGGTTATTCCGCCAGTTGACCGTCGCTGGATACATTCGGCGGAATGTGAGCAATGTCGTATTCACCATCGTGACTCCGGCCACGTTGCCGCTGGAAGACCGTATCGCCATGCAGCAAATTGCGGTCGAAACGCTTCTGAACGAATATGGGACGAGCCCCTAAAGGCGGACCGTCGACATGAAAGACGCACCCAGAATAGAACCTTTAAAGAAAGTGCACGCGAAAGTTCAGGTGGAAGCCGGGGCTGCGAATCCGCCTCCGAGTTGTTTCGAGGTGGCATTCATTTACGGTATCGGATCCGACGGCATGCCGCCCTTCGAGCGTCTTCTGGCCGGCAAAGGCGAAGGAGACCAGATCACTTTCCGGGTGACGAAGCCCGAAACAGACGAATTCTTCGGCCACCTGGCGCCTCCGTTCGCGGCCCTCTTCGACCGGCAGGCCGAGGTCTCCATCCGCATCCACATCGCCAGGATCGAGACCCCCGAAGCGCGCGACGTCGTAAAGGCTATGGCCGAAATGGTGGCCGGCGGCTACGGTGGCGGCTGCGATTGCGGCTGCGGGTGCCGATAGGCTCCCCCTGTCGACCCGGCACCTCGTCCCTTCCACCCGGCACAACGGAGGACTACATGCTGAACCTGTTCCGGCTCCGCCCCCGCATCCGTGCAACCGGCGCCCTGATTCTGTGCGGGCTCTTCGCTTGGTCGGCCGCCGACTCGGTGTCGGCTGAAGACGGCCGTTCATCCGGGCAGTCGGTGTACGTCCCGGTCTATTCGCACATCCTCTTCGGCGACCGTGCAGCCCGATTCAACCTGGCTGCCACCCTGATCATCCGCAACATCGACCCGCTGCAGACTATCACGGTGAGAGCCGCAGACTATCACGATTCCGGAGGACGGCTATTGAAAAAACACTTGGAGCAGCCGGTGCTTCTCAAACCGCTGGCGTCAACCGAGGTATTCGTCCCCGAAAGCGACACCAGCGGAGGGCTCGGCGCCAGCTTCATCGTACGGTGGACATCCGAAAAGCTGGCCGTACCGCCGGTTATCGAATGCATCATGATCGGCACCCGTTCCGGCCAAGGCATCTCGATCGTCAGCCAGGGCCGGGTCATTTCGGAAAATTCAAACTGAACCGTCTGCGAAAGGAGGATGACATGAAGAAGAAATTGACCCGTTTTGATCTGCAGCAGATGAAGGAAAAAGGCGAAAAGGCCGTGTGGATGACCGCCTACGATTTCACCACCGCCCAACTGGCGGAGAAGGCCGGCATGGACATGCTGCTGGTGGGTGACAGCCTCGGCATGGCCGTCTACGGCTATCCCGGGACCCTCCCGGTAACCATCGAACAGAGCCTTTATCACACCGAGGCCGTCCGACGGGGCGCCCCCAATACCTTTGTCATTGGCGACATGCCCTTCGGCACTTACCATGAAAGTGTCAAGGACGCCGTGCGCAACGCCGTGCGGTATTATAAATCCTGCAATGTAGACTGCATCAAGCTCGAAGGCGGCAAACGCGCAACCCACATCATCCGAGCCATAGCGGACAATGGCATGCTCGTCATGGGCCATGTCGGCCTGACGCCCCAGAGCACGGCCGCCCTCGGGGGATTCAAGGCCCAGGGCCGCACAGCCGAATCGGCGCTGGCTATTATCGAAGACGCCCAGGCCGTGTACGAGGCCGGTGCATTCGCCATCCTGGTGGAAGCCGTGCCTCCGGAAGTGACCCGGATGATCGCCCAGGAACTGCCCATACCGATCTACGGCATCGGTGCCGGCGTGGACTGCGACGGACAGGTCATGATCGTCTCGGACATCCTCGGGATTTTCCAGGCCTTTACCCCCAAGTTCGTCAAGAAATACGCCAACCTCGGCGGCGAGATGCTGAAGGTCTTCCAAGCCTACATCAAGGACGTGCGCACGGGGGCCTTCCCGGAGCCCGAACACACGTACAGCATGATCGAAGGTGAAATGGACCGCCTGAAGCGTCTGCGCCAGAAGCAGACGAAGAAATCCGGAAAAAACTGAGGCCTGATTCTGAAATAGACTGTCGCCAAACCGTCTGCTATGGGCCGGGCTGTCATTTCAATATGCCATCGCCGTATCGTAGGAGGGCAATTAACGAAGATGTTGGCTGTCAGTAACCCCTAAGGGCGGTAATCATTTTTCGTTGGATATATTTCCAACATAATATACCCAGACTACTTCTAGCCGATATCATATCCACACTTTTATTGAGTCAGCTCTGTTTGAGATTAGCTGATGAACACCGTCAAAATTTCAATAAACCCTTGAGATTGGATTCATCGCCGATATACGTACTTTGAGCAGGGATGTCGATTTCATATCGATGTCGCATTCCGTGGGCAGGGAGGTTTGCCGGGAGGTATGCAGGTAGTACCACCTAAACAGGGATGATCACTTTTCGTTGAATATATTTCCGAGACACAATCTATCCGGGTTTTTCCCAGCCATGATCATATCAACACTTTTTGGGGGTTGAGGGTGCATCACAGGCACCGGGCCAGTACCATCTCCGAAAAGAATCCCGGACCCAGCGCCGTGCTCAACACCAAGTCCCCCTTGCGGTAATCGCCTGAACGCAAAAAATGCTCGATGACAAACAAGACGGTTGGACTGGACATGTTGCCGAACCCGGCAAGCACTGCCCGCATGCTTCTCAGCTGACTTTCCTTCAGGTCCAACGCCTGCTTATACGCTTCGATCACCTTGGCCCCGCCCGGGTGAGCCAGAAAATAGCGGATATCCTGGAGTGACACTCCATGCTCTTCGAGGAACCCCATCACCGCGGAGCGAGCCGATTGCTGGACTATGTCCGGAATGCTTTTGGAAAAGACCACCTTGAGCCCTTCATCCGCGATTTCCCAGCCCATGACATCCAGGGAATTTTCCCAGGTCACAGAGCCGTGCCCCTCGATTGAAAGACCGTGAACCGCACCCTGACTCCCGGCGTGCTGATCGCCCACCATCACCAGGGCACCGCAACCATCGCCGAACAGCGAAGCCGCTATGAAGTTGCTCTTGCTGAGATCATTGCGGATGAACGTCAGCCCGCACAGCTCAAGGCAGACCACCAGTGCGGTTTTTTGCGGATAGGCCCTCAGCCAATCGGTGGCGCGCCCTATTCCGGCAATCCCGCCACCGCACCCCAGTCCCCAAATGGGCGTTCGCAGGATGGATTTTTTAAACTTCAAACGGTTGAACAGGTAGGCGTCCAGGCTGGGAGTCGCAATACCGGTGCTTGAGATGAAAAAGATGTGATCGACCTCCTGGGGCAAGATGCCTGCCGATTGGCACGCGCCGGAAACGGCTCTCTCCGCCAACTCAAGGCCCTTCTCAAGATAAGCCCGGTTCTTTTGTGCAAAACCGTGATCCTCCTCGAACCAATTCATGTCCACACAAAAATAACGCTCTCGGACGGTGGTGTTGGTAAACACTGCCTGCATCTGGGCAATATCGAAGCTGGCGGCGCTGAACAGCCGTCCGGCCAGACGACGAACATCGTTCTGGTCGAATTTGTATGGGGGCGAGACGGTATTGACTGCCACCAGAGAAGGCATAGTCTTTCACTACCTGTTGTTCTTGGCGCTCCGCAAAAAAAGAATGGGACGCTTGGTGCGTTAATCTATCGGCCCGTATCAGGTGTTGTCAATAGAACCAGGGTACTTTGCGACGGACAGGATAGCGCAATAGAGGCTCTCCTCTAACCGAGAGCAGGAACAGAAGAAAGGCGCTCGCTAGTTTAGCGGAGGCGGGAATGGTGGCATTTGAAGTTGGCAAGCGACATCGATGGGCTTTGTTATGGCTCCACAGGGCTTTTTGCCGAGGGCATAAACTTGTTTGGTAAGGCCTGACTGCAAAATCCATGGTGATGCGATGGGACAAGCTCCAAGAGTCCAACAAAAAGGAAGCGGCACAAGTTGCCGAAGGTTTTTAAAGAAAGATGAAAGGTGGAAGGGCTATCAGTTGGTAAAATATAATATCGTCTTTATGTTTGGGTTTGTGCTCCTATTTACATCCACGGCTCATGCAGGAGAGAGGACGCCCCTTCGTTTGGAGCAGACCATCGCGTTGTCGGACGTACAAGGGCGGATCGACCACATCGCGGTAGACCTTGTTGGGGAGCGCCTGTTTGTCGCCGCGTTGGGAAATAATACCGTCGAGGTCATCAGCCTCAAGCTTGGAAAGAAGATTGGCCGAATCAAGGGCCTGAAGGAACCCCAGGGCGTCCTTTATCTTGATGAACTTAAGAAGCTTTTTGTGACCAATGCAGGGGACG
>JBLMXM010000072.1:0-5527 GCA_050257775.1 Hyphomicrobiales bacterium | reverse complement strand
TAATCTCACCCCGAAAAACCCGGAGATGGTCCGAGGCAAGGGGATCTATCTCTACGACTCGGAAGGAAAACGCTACATCGACGGCGCCAGCGGCTCGGCCCTGGCGTGCAACATCGGGCACGGGGTCAGGGAGCTCGCCGCCGCGATGGCGGCCCAGGCGGCGGAACTGGCCTACAACCCCTTCCACTGCTCGCATTCCCGGGCCTACGAGGACATGGCCGCCCGCCTGATCAGCCTGGCGCCGAAGGGCTTCGCCAAGCTTTTTTCGGTCAGTTCGGGGTCGGAAGCCGTTGAAAACGCGGTCAAGTTCGGCCGCCAGTACCAGGTGGCCCGGGGCGTCCCCTCGAAATACCTTGTCGTCAGCCGCTGGCAGTCCTACCACGGCAATACCCTGGGCGCGCTCGCCTGCTCGGGCGCCACCGGCCGGCGCCGGAAGCACACGCCGATGATCCGGGACGCCATCCACATCCCGCCGGCCTTCTGCTACCGGTGCGCCTTCGAAAAGACCTACCCGGCCTGCGAGCTGAAGTGTGCGCGCGCCCTGGAGAACGCGATCCTCCAGGAAGGACCGGAAAACGTGTCGGCCTTCATCGCCGAACCGGTGGTGGGTGCGGCCCTGGGCGGCGTTCCTGCGCCGCCGGGCTATTTCCAGAAAATACGGGCGATCTGCGATCGGTACGACGTGCTCTTCATCGCCGACGAGGTGATGTGCGGATTGGGGCGAACGGGTGCCAATTTCGCGATCGACCATTGGTCCATCGTCCCGGACATCATGGCCGTCGGCAAAGGCATGGGCAGCGGCTATTTTCCCATGGCAGCGTGCCTCGTTTCGGATGGAATCATGAGCACCATGCAGGCCCGGGGAGCCGGCTTCGAGGGGGTGCACACCTGCTGCGGCCACTTGCTGGGAAGCCGGGTGACGTCGGTGATCCTGGAGTACATGGAAAAAAACAACCTCGTGCAGAATGCCAGGCAACAGGGCGAGCTCTTGCGGCAGGGGCTTGAGCAGCTCAAGGCGTATCGGCCGTCGGTGGGCGATGTGCGCGGCCTGGGACTCATGGCCGGAGTTGAATTCGTGCAGGACAAAGCCACCCGAGAGCCCTTCCCGCCTGAGCTGAAGGTGGCCGAGCGCATCATGGACGCCTGCATGGACCGGGGACTGATCGTGTATCCCGGGCACGGCACCATCGACGGCGCAAGCGGGGATCACCTCTTGATCGGGCCCCCGCTCGTCATCACCGCGGCACAGATCGCAGACCTCCTCGCCATCCTCCAGGATGCCATTGAGGTCGTCGAAAACGAAATCCGGAAATAAGGGTCTCCCGGCGATTCTAATTTTTTTATCAGAGAATATAGGCGAGAAAAAAGATCCCGACCATCGTGAAGGCGAGCATCAGCTTCACGCCGGTCCCGAGGATGAAGCCGACCCAGGTGCCCAGCCCCGCCCGTCCGGCCTGCTCCAGGCTCCGGCGCGCCAGAAATTCGCCGATCACAGCGCCGGCAAAAGGCCCGAAAACGATCCCCACGAAACCGAAGAAGAGTCCGATGAAAGTCCCGAGCGCGGCGCCGATCAACGCCTCGCGGCTGGCGCCGGCGCGCCTGGCGCCGATGCTCGAGGAGATGAAATCCACGCCAAAGGCCAGGAGCGTGAGGCCGGCCAGCAGGATGATCGTTCCGACGCCCACGTTCTGAAAATCGTCCGCCCAGGCTGCCAGGAGCAAACCCCCGAAAACCAGGGGAGTTCCCGGCAGGCCGGGCAGCAATGTGCCCGCCAGACCGACGCCCACCAGGATGAGGCTGAGGACCCAGAGCAGCGGGGTCATGGCACGGTGATCACTATTCCGCCGGAGCAGCCCTGAGGATCCGTCTGGATGCCCTTGTCCGAGGAAGACAGCTGATAGTTGATGACGATGCGCCCCGTCCGGCTGCTGACGGCTACCTGCTCGCCCTGATTAAGCCAACCTCGGCCGATCTCCTCAAGGGGATTGCCGTCTTGGTCCAGTTCACGGACGCTCACAAAGGTTTTCTCCAGCCCCGGGGTGACGTAGCAGGAGACCTGCTGGGCTATGGAGGGGCTGGCCGCCAGCAGGCTGATCCAGACGGAACCCATCACTATTCCTGCCAGTGCTCTCATTTTCATCGCGGGGGTCCTTTATTGGGTGTTGGTGATCGTTTGAATGGCCCTGGCCGCCGCCGTGCGCACGCCGGGATCGCCGTCCCGGGATTGTGCGGCCTGCAGGGCCTGCACGGCTCCGCCGGCGGGCTGGCCGATTTTTCCCAGCCCCTGCGCCGCCGCGGCGCGCACCTCCGGGCTGCCGTCATTTGCCAGGACGCTGATCAGGGCTGTCGTGGCCGCCGGCATATCGATGTTGACGAGCCCCAGCGCACCGGCCGCGGCGGCACGAACTGCAGGAGAACTGTCGTTCTGCATCACGGAGATCGCCGCCTGCTCGGCCGAATTCGAGTCCTGCCCGAGCATCGACAGACCGGCAGTGGCAGCAACCCGAACCATAGGGTCGCCGTCGCCCTGCATCGCGGCGATCAGCGTCTGGAGGGCCGATTCTTTTTGCAGGCGAACCGTCCCCAGGGCAGTCGCGGCGACACTGCGGACCTGCGCGCTGGGGTCGTTGCCCAAGGCGTCGATCAGGGCCTGGGCGGCGGCATTCGAATCCATGCCGAAGATGCCGATATCGCGCGCTGCTGAAGCGCGCGCCGCCTCCGGGGACTCGGAACTCTCTAGGGTATTGATCAATAGACTGACATCCTGGGCGGCAGCCGAAATCGCCAGGCCGGTTATTCCTAAAAGGCAAAAACCCAAGGCAAGCCTGCCGAACCGGAATCGCGGACTTGGTTTCATGCGGGTCAACATGCGCTCCCTCCTTGAGAAATGGTTCGATCCGGCCTGCCCATGACCTTAGGCCTCTTGGATTCATTTACTTTATCGTCTATATAGCTCTGCAACAATAGTAATCTCTTTTTTCTACCCGTCGAGGAGATGGAGCACCCCCATCTAGGAGGCTTCAACGATAAACGCTGCAGATCGAGGTTCCGGTGTCCGGGCCATCGTCGCCCTGATGTGCCTGGCCGAAACCCTCAGTATGACGGGCTTTGCGGCCTACCCGGCCTTTCTGGCCCTGTTGCGTGACACCTGGAGCCTCAGCAATTCCGAGGCAGGCCTCATCGGCGGGGCGTACTTCGCCGGCTACATGACCGCCGTGCCCCTTCTCTCGACCCTGACCGATCGCATCGACGCTCGCCGGATCTACATTGGCTCCTGCCTGCTGGCGGCCTTCAGCAACATCGGCTTCGCGGTTCTGGCGCATGGAGTCTTTCTATCTGCGTTCTTCCAGGCCATGGCCGGCGCCGGATTGGCGGGTACCTACATGCCGGGCTTGAAGGCTCTCACCGACCGCGTGGCCGGACCTCGCCAAGGCCGCTACATTGCATTTTACACTTCAACGTTCGGCGTCGGCACGAGCCTGTCGCTTTTGCTCGCGGGATGGCTGGGCCGAATGGTTTCCTGGGAGGCGGCCTTCGGCCTGCTTGCGGCAGGGCCCTTCCTCGCGGCATCTCTGGTCTTATTCGAGCTGCACCCCCTGGACCCGTCCCCCTCCGGCGGCACCCGGCCGGGACTGCTGCGCAGTTTTGCCGTGCTGCGCGACCGCGCCGTGCTCGGCTATGTCCTGCGCTACGGGGTTCACTGCTTTGAGCTCTTCGGACTGCGGTCGTGGATGGTGGCCTTCATCCTGTTCGCCTACGGCCTGGCGCCGTCGGGCCATCCGCTGCTGGGTGCCACCGAGGCCGCCGCACTCATCAACTTCCTGGGAATACCGGTCAGCATCCTCGGCAATGAAACCGCCATGCGCCTGGGCCGGCCGCGATATATCCCCTGGGTGATGATGGCGTCCGGCTCGCTGGCGTGGGTGGCGGGATTTTCCAGCACCTGGCCCTGGTGGATCATGCTCATGCTGCTGGCGATCTATTTCATCGCGATCATGTCCGATTCCGCCGCGCTCACAGCCGGGCTGGTCGAGGCCACTCCGCCGAATGCGCGCGGCGCGGCCATGGCCGTTTACTCCTTTGCGGGTTTCGGGGGCGGGTTCGTCGCACCGCTGGTCTTCGGCGCTGTTTTGGACCTGACCGGCGGCAAAGCCAATGTTCTCGCCTGGGGGCTTGCCTTCGGGAGCCTGGGAATCGGGTGCCTCGTGGCGTCCGCCGGCTCGACCCTGCGGCGATGGTGGCAACTCGCCTTTCAGCGGCCGATCAGCTGACAGGCTCCATACCGATCGTCTTCTCGAGCAGGCGCTTGTAGCAGCAGTAACTTTGAAAGGGCACATCCGCGCGCACGCGGCCGTCGAGCATGGGGATGTAGCCGCCGTCGGCCAGGAGGGCCGGCACTTTCTCTTCGACCTCGCGACGGATGGTGTCCTCGCCCAGCCGAAGGACGTCCAGGTCGATCCCGCCGATCAGCCGCAGGCCTCTGCCGAACTCCCGCCGCAGTTCCCGGTAGTCCATGGCCTGCGGGTTGACCTCGTAAGCCCACAGGCAGTTGAAGCCCTGCTCGAGGATGGCCGGAAGCAGCCGGCGCGGGTTGGCCCAGGAAACGAATATAACGGTTTCAACCCCGTAGCGTTTCAGCACGTCCAGCAGGGGCGCGTAAGTGGGGAGGACAATTTCCCGGTACATCCGGGGGGAGATCAAGGGGCCGCGGTTTTCGGCAATCGGCTCCGAAAAGAGGGCGGCATCGATCCGGACATCGCGGAGCACCCGCTCCGCCAGGCGGGCGGCAAACTCCCCCTGGACCGCCAAGGTGTCGCGCACCAGGGCCGGATCCCGGCCGAGAAGCTCGATCACTTCGATAAACCGGCCCCATCCCTCCACTCCCATGGAGAGAAAAAGCCCCCGCTGCACGTACAGCATCACGACATGATCCCCGCGGTTGAGGTCCTCCGCCTGCCGGTGCCAGCCCCGCGGAAGGCGGCGCCGGTCTTCCGGGCTGAGCCTCCGCCGCAACCGGTCGATGTCTTCAAGGCGGGATGGCCATGCGTGCAAGCGGGGCAGCGGCTCCAGGTCCGGGTGGATCTCCTCCCGGCGGTCATGCCGGAACATGGCCTCGAGCCCGGATTTCCGCTTAAGGCCCTGGCGGCGCCAGGTGCGCAGAACGTCGTCACGGATGCCCTCCTCGAAGTACGGCACGCGGTCGGGGGCGCCATAACGCATGGTTTCACGGAATCGTTCGCGGCTGTTCATCCCGGCCCCTCAATGCATTATTCCCCATACTACACGGCTCTCTTTGAAAGGCAATCCTTTAAACCGGCATTTAACGACGCCGACTTCCAACACTTCCCGCACAGGGGGACGGGGGGTGCCCGCCGCGTCGAGCCGCAGCCTAATTTTTTAGTGGACTCTGCCACGCCCCCCAGCCGTCTAGAGGGTGCCGAGGACAGGCAGAGACGGTTAACGGCTCCGTGGGAGCATGTTCTCCGGGGCTGTCCTGAACCGTATTTAGAGGGCTGGCTGCCGTACG
>JBLMXM010000071.1:0-6015 GCA_050257775.1 Hyphomicrobiales bacterium | reverse complement strand
ACCCATCTGGTGGGGGGCGTTGCGCCGGGCAAGGGCGGCCGGCTCCACGAGGGCTTGCCGGTCTTCAATACCGTCATCGCGGCAGTGAAAGAAACCGAGCCCAATGCCGCCATGATACTTGTGCCCGCCCCGTTTGCAGCCGATTCCATTCTAGAGTGCATCGATGCGCGTGTTCCGTTAGTGGCGTGCATCACGGAAGGGATTCCCGTTCTGGATATGGTCAAGGTGAAAAGGGTTCTGGACGGTTCCCTTGCCCGGCTGATCGGCCCAAACAGCCCCGGCCTGATTTCCCCCGGGCAATGCAAGATCGGCGTCATGCCGGGCCATATCCATCGACCTGGTCGCGTCGGAATCATTTCGCGGTCGGGTACATTAACCTATGAAGCGGTGAACCAGCTCACCGCCCGGGATATCGGGCAGTCCACCTGCATCGGCATCGGCGGAGACCCGATTGTCGGCACGAGTTTTATTGATGCGCTCGAGCTCTTTCAGGAGGATCCCGACACCGATGCGGTGGTCATGATCGGCGAGATCGGAGGCACCGCCGAATCGGAGGCTGCCAGCTGGATACAGAAACATATGACCAAACCCGTAATCGGATTTGTCGCAGGGGCTTCGGCTCCTCGCCACAAACGGATGGGGCACGTGGGCGCCATCATTACCGGTGAAGATGACACGGTTGAAGCCAAGATGCAGGCCATGGCATCATGCGGTGTGGTCGTCGTCCGATCGCCGGCCGAAATCGGACAGGCCGTGGAGCAGCGGTTGAGGTCCAACAATGGATGAAATATTCGAGCCCAAAGAAATCGTGCAGGACGACTTCATTTCCGTAGAGGTGCTGAATCGGATGAGTCTGACCCTGGATTACGACATGCGCTTTGAACCGGGGGCGGTTGTCCCGAAGCTCTGGCACTGGCTGTTCTTTCTTCCCCAGGTAAAAGCATCCGATACGGGGGCTGACGGCCATCCCAAGACCGGCGGCTTCATTCCGGCTCTGCAAGGCTTGGACCGGCGCATGTGGGCCGGCAGCCGATTCTGGTTCCACGCTGATTTGAGGGCCGGACAACAAGCCGAAAGAAAATCAGTGGTCAGAAAGGTGACGCGCAAGGAGGGGAAGACCGGCAAACTGGGGTTTGTGCTGGTTGAGCACCAACTTTCTCAAAACGGCAGATTGGTCCTGACCGAGGAGCACGACATTGTCTACAAACAAGCGCCCACATCCCCGGTCACCGTCGCCTCAGTCAACGCGGGATTAAAGCGGCCTGAAAAGGCGGCTCAATGGTCTGATACGATCCAGCCGAATCCCGTGCTGCTGTTCAGATATTCGGCGTTGACGTTCAACGCTCACCGAATCCACTACGACCGCGATTATTGCAGGGAAGAATTCGGGTTCCCGGGGCTGGCTGTCCACGGCCCTCTGATTGCCACACTTCTGATCGAGCTGGTCAGGAAGAATTTGCCGTCTTCCCGGGTCATCGAATATTCCTTTCGCGCCCAAGGACCCATTTTCGACTTTCAGACTTTCAAGGTCGAGGGCTGCCGGGATGATGCTCAGGTTTTTCTATGGGCCGTGAACCCGGATGGGTTGGAGGCCATGACTGCACGGGCAAGTCTGGAAACAGAAAAAACAAGGAGCGAGAAAGAAAATGAATGAAAAACGGTATGACACTGGTTTGCGGATCCGTCGTGAAGTCCTGGGAGCGGAATATGTTGACAAGTCCATATCGACGGCAGACGACTTTAACCGGCCGTTGCAGGAATTGGTGACGGAGTATTGCTGGGGAGCGGTCTGGGGGAGGCCAGGGCTCAGTCGCAAGATGCGGAGCCTCATTAATGTGGCGATGCTCACGGCCTTGAATCGGCCCCATGAAGTGAAGCTGCACCTGAAAGGTGCTCTCAACAATGGTTGCAGCAAGGAAGAAATTGCGGAAGTTCTGCTTCAGACTGCTATTTACTGTGGAGTCCCCGCAGCGATCGACAGCTTCCGCCTGGCTCGTGAAGTTTTCAACGAGACCAAGTGATCGGAGCGCTCATGACAACGCCGCAGCACATCGGTTTTGTAGGACTGGGCAAAATGGGCTTTCCCATGGCAAGTCGGCTGGCCGCGGCCGGCTTTGCCTTGAAGGTCTATGATCGAGAGCACAGGCTTATCGAGCAATTTACAGCCGAACACCAGGCTATAGGAAGCAGAAGCGCGGGGGAAGCGGCTCAGGGGAGCGACGTAATCATCACCATGCTGCCCGACAGCAAGGCCGTTCAGGCCGCGGTCATAGGGCTGGGCAAATCGGACGGTATGACCACCTTTCTGACACCCGGATCCATCCTGGTAGACATGAGTTCCTCGGCGCCTCTGGCTACTCGTGAATTGGGTAAATGGTTGAGTTCCAAGGGAGTCCAAATGTTGGATGCACCGGTGTCAGGCGGTGTTTCCAAGGCCCGGGACGGCACGTTGGCCATCATGGTGGGCGGCGCCCCGGAAGTGCTGGAGCGTTGCCGGCCCATTCTTGCGGCAATGGGGGGGCGGATTTTCCATGGTGGCCCGCTAGGCTCCGGGCACGCGGTAAAAGCTCTGAACAACATGCTCTCAGCGGCCGGGTTTATTGCGGCGGTCGAGGTCTTATTGGTGGGGCGCCGTTTCGGATTGGATCCCAAGATCATGAATGACATTTTCAACGCCTCTACCGGCCGCAACAACAGCACGGAGAATAAAATAGAAACGTACGTATTATCCAGGTCCTTTTCCTCGGGCTTTTCCCTGGATCTCATGCTCAAGGATCTGGACACCGCGATAAACCTGGCCCGAGAGCTTGAGGTTCCGGCTATTTTCAGCAACGCCTGCCGCGAGCTGTGGGCAGCCGCGCGGGCATCCCTGGGAAGGGGATCCGACCATACCGACGTGGCACGCTGGCTCGAGCAATTGGCCCATGCCCGCCTGGAAGAATAGAATCTATCTGTGCGCCATTTCTATGATGGATTCTATCGACTTGAATGGGTGCCGCCGAGGTAGGCTTTGATGATGCTCTCGTCCTGCTGCAGGGTTGCGGCGTCGCCCTCGATGACGATCCGGCCGGTCTCGAGCACATAGCCGTAGTGCGCCAGCTTCAAGGCCATCTTGGCATTCTGTTCGACCAGCAGAATGGTGGTTCCTTGGTCGTTCAGCTTGCGGATGATTTTCATGATCGCCTGGACCAGGAAGGGCGCCAACCCCATGGAAGGCTCGTCCAGCAGCAGGAGTTTGGGGTTGGTCATGAGGGCCCGGCCGATGGCCAGCATCTGTTGTTCGCCGCCCGAGAGCAACGCCGAGTCCTGCTTGCGGCGCTCATAGAGGATGGGGAAAAGACCGAAGATGTACTGGAGGCGCTGGTCCATCCCGGTTTTGTCCTGGCCGGCGGTGAAGCCCCCTAGATCCAGGTTTTCCTGAACCGTCAATCCCTTGAAGATGCGCCGGCCCTCCGGAGCGTGGATCAGGCCCATGCGGACGATGTCGTGGGGCGGGGCGGCGGTGATGTCTCGCCCCATGAAGTGGATATCTCCGGCAGCGGCGCGAATCAGCCCCGAGACGGCCTTGAGGGTGGTGCTCTTGCCGGCGCCGTTGGCACCGAGAAGCGCCACGATCTGACCCTTCTGAACCGTCAAACTGATCCCCTTGAGGGCATGGATCCGTCCATAGAAGGTTTGAAGGCCATCGATGCTCAGAACGGTGTCGGTCATCTCGCTGACTTTTTACTCCTCCTCCTTGCCGAGGTAGGCCTCGATCACCTTGGGGTCATTCTGAACGGTATCGCAGTCGCCCTCGGCGATTTTCTTGCCATAGTCGATGACGATGACCTTCTCTGAAATCCGCATCACCAGCCCCATGTCGTGCTCGATCAGGAAGATCGTGATGTTAAGCTCTTTACGGATGCGGCGGATGAGGTCCATCAAGCGCTCTTTTTCATCGTAGTTCAAGCCGGCTGCGGGCTCGTCGAGCAGCAGCAGCTTGGGACGGGTGGCCAGGGCTCGGGCCCACTCCACGCGGCGTTGGTCGCCGTAAGGCAGGTTCTTGGCCAGGCGGTCCCGGTGCTCAATAATCCCTACGAAGTCCAGGCACTCTTCGGCCACGCGTTGAATTTCAGCCTCCTCGGCCCGTTGGGCCGGGTTGCGCAGGATAGCCCCCAGCGCACCTGCGCGGGTGCGGCAGTGCATGCCGGACATCACGTTTTCAAGGACGGTCATGTTTTTGAAAAGACGCAGGTTCTGGAACGTGCGGGCCATGCCCCTGCGGGTAATGCGGTGGGGCTTGAGCTTGATGATGGACTCGCCGTTGAACGCGATGTCGCCTGAGTTGGCCCGGTAGAAGCCGGTCAGGCAGTTGAAGACCGAGGTTTTGCCCGCACCGTTGGGACCGATCAGACTGACGATTCCGCCCGGATCGACCTCGAGGCTGAGCCGGCTGATGACCTCCAGCCCCCCGAACCGCAGCGTCAAATCGCGGACCTGCAAAATGCTCACCGGTCGGGCCTCCGTCAGTTCTTGCGCTCGGGCCACATGCCCTGGGGCCTGAAAATCATCATGAGAATAAGCACCAGCCCGAAGACCAGCATGCGCATCGAACCGATTTCCCGGAAGACTTCCGGGAAAAGCACCAAAGCCAGCGCACCCAGGATCATCCCGGGGATTTTGCCCATTCCTCCCATCACGACCGCCATGAGAATCGTGGCCGACTGCATGAACTGAAAGGTCTCGGGCGATATGGCCGTCATCTTGGCAGCGAAGAAGCATCCGGCCACCCCAGCGAAGACGGCACCGATGATATACGCATAGAGTTTGATGGCCACGCGGTCGATACCCATGGCTTCGGCTGCATCCTCGTCCTCGCGCACGTACTGCCAGGCCCGGCCCAGCCGGGAGTGCTGGAGGCGGTAGCTGGCGAAGATGGCCAGCAGGACCAGGACAAAGAACGCATAATAGTAATGGTGGATCTGGTAGAGCTCCAGGCCGAGCAGGGACGGCCGATTGATGCCGATCAGTCCGCTCGCGCCGCCGGTGACGTCCTTCAGGTTGCGGGCCACGATGCGGGTTATTTCGCCGAAACCCAGGGTCACGATGGCGAGATAGTCGCTGCGCAGGCGCAGGGTTGGGCCCCCGATGATCACCCCGGCTACGATCGAAAAGACAACCGCCGCCGGAATGGTCAGCCAGAAATTCCAGCCGTAGTGGGAAGTGAGGATGCCTGTGCTGTAGGCTCCCACGGCGAAAAAGGCCGCGTATCCCAGATCCAGCAGCCCGGCGTAGCCGACGACAATGTTCAGGCCGAGGCAGAGGACGATGTAAAAAAAGGAGTTGGTTAAAATTTCGAGAACATAGCTGTCGCCGAACGCAGGGATCGCCAGCGAAACCAGGATCAGGATCACGTAGGCGCCATACCGCCGGCGCCGGTCGTCAAAAAAGCTGAACAGGCGCTCTTCCAGGGCGGTCACTCCGGATTTTTTCATCACAGCTGCCGGCGTCGACAGTGGTTCTGGCATGCCCTACATCCTCTCGATTTCAGTTCGCCCCAGGATCCCGGTGGGCTTGAAGATCAGGAGCAGGATCAGCAGCCCGAAGGCGAAAACGTCCTTCCACTCGGTCCCGACCCAGGGGAGCTGGGTGCCGAAGGACTCCAGCAGGCCGAGGACGAGCCCCCCCAACATGGCGCCGGGGATGGAGCCGATGCCGCCGATGACGGCGGCCGTGAAAGCTTTAAGGCCAATGACGAAGCCCATGAAGAAATGGATCGATCCGTAATACACTCCGGCCATGACACCCGCGGCAGCGGCCAGAGCCGAACCGACGAAGAAGGTGAGGGCGATGATCTTGTTGACGTCGATGCCCATCAGCCGGCAGGCGTCCATGTCGATCGAGATGGCGCGCATGGCTTTGCCGTACAGGGTCCGGCTTATGAAAAGATGCAGGATCACCATGAGCAAAGCCGTTGCCGCAACCATCACCATCTGGGTGTCGGTGATATGAATGTGGCCCATGTCGATGCCGTCG
>JBLMXM010000070.1:0-3643 GCA_050257775.1 Hyphomicrobiales bacterium | reverse complement strand
CGGGCATGACAGCCACAAGCCTTCTCCCCCGGGCGGCGCGAACGGCGGGGATCGACTTCGGCCGTCTCCTGGACCGGTTGATTGCCCTCAGCCTCGAGGGCCGGCCGAGCCGCAGGTGATGCGATGATCGTGCGCAGTTCCGCCGAACTGGAACAGCATTTCGAAGCCTTGGGCTGCGGCGACGTGGTCGTCGGACACCAGCCGGGGAAGTACCTGCGTGGGGCTCTCGCGGCCGATCTCCTGGAGCGCGGCGTGCGGTGTGTCCCCTCGGTGTTCTGCCAGTTGCTCAGCCGCTCCAAGGTCGCCCAAGCGGTCGTGTTCCGGCGGTGGATGGCGCCTCACACGCTGACGGTTTCGCGCCGCATGGAGCTCATGGATGCCGTAAACTATTGCGGCCGGCACCGGATCGGAGCGGTGGTCACCAAGCAGGAGGGGATGCATTGCGGCCACGGCATCCGTCGATGGGAAAACGCCGAGGTGCTGTATAACACTGTGGCGTTCACCGATGCGCCCTTTCCGTTCGTGCTCCAGCCGTACATGGCCGGCATGAGCGATGTGCGGGTGATCGTGGTCGGTGATTATGTGGAAGCCTATTTGCGGGAGAATTTCTACAATTTCAGGTCCAACCTCGCCGCCGGGGGAACGAGTCGGCCGCTGGCAATGGACGCTGCCGCGGAGGAACTCTGCCGGCAGGTGATGGAACGCGGCCGTTTTCCCTACGCGCATGTTGACCTTCAACTGACGGCGGAGGGCGTTTGTTACCTATCCGAAATCGCCCTTGACGGCGGCATCTCCGCCGCCCGCATCAAACGGGAGGAGTTGAATCGAAGAAAGCAGGCGCAGTTGGAAAAACTGGCGGCAGATCAGCGTGCGCCGGTTTGATCCTACACATCAGACGGACTGGCTTGGAGGGAACAATGAAAGTACTCGTCATCGGCAGTGGCGGCCGGGAGCACGCCCTGGTTTGGAAGATCGCCCAAAGCCCCAAGGTAAAAAAGGTGTTCTGCGCACCCGGCAATGCCGGGATGGCCGAGCTGGCTGAATGCGTGCCTGTCGCTGCTGGAGACCTCCAGGGGCTGCGCGAGTTTGCCCGCCGGCGGAAAATCGATCTAACCGTGGTCGGGCCGGAAGGGCCGCTGGCCGGAGGTATCGTGGATCTCTTTGAAGAAGCCGGACTCCGGATTTTCGGGGCCAGCCGCCGGGCGGCAGAGATCGAATCGAGCAAATCCTTCGCGAAGGCCCTCCTGAACAAGTACCGTATTCCGACCGCCACGGGGCAAAGTTTTCGGAGTTTTGCGCAGGCCGAGCGCTACCTGCGCAAGCTGGGCGTGCCGGTGGTCGTCAAGGCGGATGGGCTTGCCGCCGGCAAAGGCGTCATCGTTTGCGGCACGGAGGTCGAAGCGATCAAGGCCCTCAGGCGCGTTATGGTCAAACGCGAATTTGGGGAGGCCGGCAACCAGGTGGTCATCGAGGAATGCCTGCGGGGAGAGGAGGCGTCCTTTCTGGCGTTTACTGACGGTAAGACCGTGCTGCCGATGCCATCCTCTCAGGACCACAAGGCGATCTACGATGACGACCGCGGGCCCAACACCGGGGGGATGGGCGCCTATTCACCGGCGCCGGTGGTCGACCGCCTGATCCACAACAAGATCATGAAGGACGTCATGATCCCCACAGTCAAGGCCATGGCGGCCGAGGGACGGCCGTACAAGGGCGTCCTCTATGCCGGCCTCATGATCGACCGCGACCAGGTGCGGGTGCTGGAGTTCAACGGCCGCTTCGGCGACCCCGAAGCCCAGCCGCTGCTGATGAGGATCAAGAGCGACATCGTGCCGATCATGGAGGCCGTAATCGACGGGCGCCTCGACCAGTGCGCCTTAGACCTTCACGACCAGGCCTCGGTTTGCGTGGTCATGGCCTCGGCAGGCTACCCGGGCAGCTATCCGAAGGGGATCCCCATCAAGGGGTTGGAGTCCGCGAAGCGCATTCCGGACGTGGTGGTGTTCCACGCCGGCACCACGCGCAAGGGCCGCGCCGTCGTGACCGACGGCGGCCGGGTGTTGGGGGTGACCGCCTTGGGCGACACGGTGGCAGAGGCCATCGCGAAGGCCTACCAAGCTGTTGGCAAAATCAAATGGGATGGCGCCTACTGCCGCAAGGACATCGGCCGCAAGGCGCTCCAGCGCCTGTCCCAGGCCCCGGCCGTCGGCCTCGTCATGGGCAGCGACTCGGACCTGCCGGTCATGGAGGAGGCCGCAGCTGTACTGAAAAAATTCGGCATTCCCTTTGAGATGACCGTGGCCTCGGCCCACCGCAGCCCGGAGCGCGCCATGGCGTTTGCCGGCAGCGCCCGCGAGAGGGGCATCAAGGTCATCATCGCCGGCGCCGGGCACGCGGCGCATCTGGCCGGTGTACTGGCGGCGCACACGAGCCTTCCGGTCATCGGGGTGCCGATTGACTCATCCAGCCTCCAGGGCCTGGATGCGCTGTTGTCCACCGTGCAGATGCCGCCCGGGATCCCGGTAGCCACCATGGCTCTGGGCAAGTCCGGGGCGCGCAACGCCGGAATTCTTGCCGTGCAGATGCTGGCTCTCTCCGATACGGGTGTCGCGGCAGCCGTCGACCAGTTCAAGAAGGACATGGCAACCGAAGTTGAGCGCAAAGCCGAGAAGCTCAAAGACTACCGCTAAGATCATACGCGTGAACCCGCGATCGCCCCAGCCGGCGGGCATCGGCCGGGCGGCGGAGGTCATCTGCGCCGGAGGGGTCGTGTGTTTTCCGACGCGTTGCCTCTATGGCCTGGGCGCGGATGCGCTCAACGCAGCGGCGGTCGAGCGCGTTTTCGATATTAAAGCGCGGCCGGCCGACATGCCGCTCCTGGTTCTCATCAACCGACTGGACCAGTTGCCGGGTCTGGCCAAGAGCATCCCCCGGATCGCACAAACGCTCATGGAGCGGTTTTGGCCCGGCCGGCTGACGCTGGTACTCGAGGCAGAGCCCGGTCTGCCGCCTCACCTAACGGCCGGCACCGGCAAGATAGGGATCCGACTGGCAGGTCATCCCGTAGCGCAGTCCCTGGCTGAGGCCGTAGGAAGACCGATCACCGGGACCAGCGCTAACCTGACCGGGGGCACCGGATGCCGGCAGATATTGGAACTCGACCCTCACATCGCACGCAGAGTGGATCTGATCCTTGATGGCGGGCCGCTAAAGGGCGGTGTGGGCTCGACGGTCGTGGATGTCACTGGCGAGGCGCCCGTGGTGATCAGGGAAGGGGAGGTTTCAAAGCCGGAAATTTTGGCCGTAATTAAGAGCGCTTGACCCATCATTATTGACATCTCTGAGTCGATTCTTTATAGAATCGAGGCTATCCGCTTCTGTGCCGGAGTGGTGAAATTGGTAGACGCAGAGGACTCAAAATCCTCCGGGGGCAACTCCATGCCGGTTCGAGTCCGGCCTCCGGCACCAGAATAAAAACAAGGAGTTAACCTTCATTAGGTTGGCTCCTTTTTTTCTGGAAAATTCCGGATTGTGCCCGAAATTGTGCCCAAACGCGATGCGAGATAGTCAGCTTGCCGTTGTGCTGCCTGTCTCAGGTCCTCGTCGCTGACAATGTTGTAGCGATCGAAAACAGATCTCGTTT
>JBLMXM010000069.1:0-2601 GCA_050257775.1 Hyphomicrobiales bacterium | reverse complement strand
AGTTCCTTCTGCAGCTTGTAGTTGGTGTTGTGCGAGACATAGCACAGGCGGCAGCGATCCACGATGGGCGCTTCCTCTTTTTCGGACAGAAACCGGTGGAACTCGGAGTTGTTGCTGGTGGCGACGATCAGAGTGTCGATCGGCCACTTGTAACCGTCGATTTCGATGTTGCGGTTCTGGATGACCCCGAGGTACACCTGGACCAGGTCCTTCTTGTTCTTGAAGATCTCATCGCTGAAATGAATCCCTCCGCCGGCCACCCGGGCCAGGGCGCCGCGCCGCAGGTCGAAGCGGTAAGGGTTGTTCGTGTCGGTGATGTGCAGCAGCCGCTGGATCGATTCCTCGCCCAGCAGGTCGACGGCCGATGAGGTGATCTTGTCCTTGGCCGGGTATTTTCCGGTGACGGTGCCGAGGCTTTCGGTGAGCGGCACGGGGATGATCTCGATGAAGGACAGCATCCGGTCCAGGTCGCCACCGCAATGGGACCGGACCTCGTTCCAGATATAGCCGCTGCAGGCTCCCAGGGGACGGTAGTAGCTGTAGAGCGCTTCCATCTCCCGGTCGGCAAAGCCCATTTCCCGGGTCAAAAAGGTCTTGTTGTCGTCCGGAAGCTCGAACAGGTTCATGGCCAGGATCATGGGGTCTTCGTAGGTCTGGGATTCAATGGTGGTGATCCGACCGTAGCTTCCGAGCCGGTCCAGGTGCTGGAACTTGAACGTGTATTTGCGGTTTTCTTCACGGGAGAGAAAGCTGCGGTAGCAGCTGGCCAGAAACTCCACGAAGAAGGTCTTGCCGTTTCCGGGCTCGCCCACCAGCACAAACGCCATTTCCTTGGAGGATCCGTCCTCGGCCGCGTCCTTCACGTAGGAGACGAAGCTGTTGATCTCATCGTACATGCCGATCACATGCTTGGATCCGTTCCGGAATACTTTGAAATCATAAGTGGTTTTGCCGTTTACCGTAATCTTCTCGATCCCGCCTTCGAGAACCATTCGGGACACTCCCTGGAAGGCGCTTTCAAAACGGCGCTGTCTCTTCTTGACCGCCTTGATGTGCTGGATCAGCGAATGGGTGCTGGTGGCCATCGGTGGGTACCTCCCTGTGGCGAATCGATTTTTTCCTGGACCTTGATCTTGTCCAAAGCCGTTCCCTGCCTGTATTCAGGCGGGTTGGCGTTTTCATCGGCACCTGAGTTAGACTAATCATCCGCGCATCCCCAGGCAACGGATACAGGCGAGAGAATCACAGCATTTTGACGGTGGTCGATCCATCCAGCAATCGCCGGGATGCCTCCAGGCGCCGTCATACCATGTTAAGCTATCTGAAAAACTATATAATATTTATAACTCGGCTGAAACAGCGAACCCGGATGGTTCCATACCCTGCAAAATCAATACCACTATGAGCCACATGCGAGGCGCCTGGTCGGCAGGGCCGGAATCCTAACCCCCTGGCGAACGGTGGCGTGTTGACCCGGGTTCGACAGTACGATAGAAGCGTCAACAGATCGGAGCCCGGCTTCCGACGAAGAACCGTTTACGACAGGCGATCAAAGGAGGTGCTCATGGATTTGGAAAAGGACTGGATTTCCAATGCGTACGAAGGCATGTCCCGGCGCCAGTTTCTGGCCCAGATGACCGCCGCGGGGGCGAGCATTGCCGGCTTTGCGATCGCCTCGAGGGCCGTGGCGGGGGAGATCATCACGACGCCCACCGACGGCGTGGTGGCAGCCGAGGGCAGGGTGGCCTCCGGCGGGTTCCAGGTGCCGATCTACGAGGCACGGCCGGCGGCTAAAGGGAAATATCCCGTCGTGATCGTGATTCCGGAAATATGGGGCATGCACGAGCACATCAAGGACGTCGTGCGCCGTTTTGCCAAGCGCGGCTTCTTGGCGATCACCTTCGAGCCGTATGCCCGCGAAGGCGGCGTGCTGCACCTGCCGGATCAGCCGGCCGTCGTGAAAGTGGCCAATTCCGTTCCGGACGCCCAGGTCATGGGCGACCTGGATGCCCTCGTGGCTTACGCCAAGAAGCGCCCCTCGGCGCGGGCCGATCGCATCGGGGTGACCGGCTTTTGCCGCGGCGGTTTGTACACGCTGCTGTTTGCCGCCCACAGCCCGGATGTGAAAGCGGCCGTAGCCTGGTACGGCCAGATCAAGCCCGCGAAGACGGCCGGGATCCGCACGGTCGGACCGCTCGATGTAGTGGCCCAAATCAAGGCCCCCGTCCTGGGGCTCTACGGCGAGGCCGACCAAGGCATCCCCGTGACCGATGTGAAGGAGTTGGAGGCGGCCTTCAAGGCAGCCGGAAAGACAGCCGAGTTCGTGCTCTACCCCGATGCGCCCCACGCTTTCCACGCGGACTACCGGCCCAGCTACCGGGAAAATGCCGCCAAGGATGCCTGGGCGCGCTGCTTGGCGTGGTTCAATACGTATCTCAAGGATTGAAACCTCGTGCGATGCACGCGCTTTCAATTTCAACTTAATTACTCCGGCGACTAAATATGCCGACTCGTGTTCGGGTTCAGGCGGAGCGGGGTGCGCGCCGCGGCGAGCCGCAACCATGCTTACAACGTCCCAGCGCACGGCAGCCAGCCCGCTCC
>JBLMXM010000068.1:0-9045 GCA_050257775.1 Hyphomicrobiales bacterium | reverse complement strand
ACAACGTCCCGGCGCACGGCAGCCAGCCCGCTCCATACCAATCCTGACAGCCCCAGAGGACCAAGTCCCACGGAGCCGTCGGCTGTCTCTGCCTGTCTTAGATACCCTATAGACGGCTGGGGGGCGTGGCAGAGTCACTGGAAAAATTGGTTGCGGCTCGCCTCGACGGGCACCCCGCTCCGCCTGTGCGTGAAATGGAGGAATTTCGAGCTTCGAACTGCTAGAGCCTGGCAATGCTTTTGGCCAAAGATGGGTCCCGCAGCAGCTTCTTGGCAAAGTTCAGGTACTTGGCCGTGATGGCCCGTACGGCGAGTTGAAGCGCATAGGGTTTGACCGGCTTCTCCAGAAGGTAGGTCACGTTGGAGGCGAGGCACATATCCACCACGTCCTCGCTCGCTTTGCCGCTGATGATGATGGCGTCCTCGTGGACCGATGGAAATTTCGGTTCGATCGAATCCAGGAAAAAAAAGCCGCTCGTCCCATTTAGAAAGACATCCACGACGAAGATGCCCAGGCCGACATCGCTCTTCAGACACCAGTCCATGGCTTTTTCCGCGTTGGAGAAGGCGAACACGCTGCCCCAGGTGTAAAACGTTTCGATCAGTTCCTTGAGCACCTGGCTGATGCCTGGATCATCGTCGAGAACTATCACATCCAGACCTTGGGACATGGCTGTTCCTCCCTCACCGGGGCGATGGTCACGCCGGCCTGCCGTTAGGTCGGGTCGAAGGTCTTGTTCGAAAGGTTGAGTTTCTCCAGCTTGCGGTAAATCGTCGATACATTAATACCAAGGATCTTGGCAGCTCTGGGCCTGTTGCCGCCGGTTACTTCCAGCACCCGTTCGATATGCCGTCGTTCGAGTTCCTCCAGGGTCAGCAACTCGACGTGTTTGCGCCGCTCGGGGCCCTCGTAGGGCAAAAGGCTGCGAGCTGAAGCGAGTGAGAGATACTTGCCCTTTTCCAGCAGCACCGCGGCGGCGATGATGTTTTCCAACTCGCGCACGTTTCCCGGGAACGGGCAGCTGAGCAGCCGCTCGCATAGCTCCGCTTCCAGGTCGACGATTTTTTTCCGGTTGGCCTCAGCGTGCAGCCGCAAAAAATACCGGGCGAGGGGCAGAATATCGTTGATACGGTCCCGAAGCGGCGGGATTTTGATATTGTAGGTGTTGATCCGGTAGAAAAGATCGGCCCGGAAGCGGCCTTTGAGGATCTCTTCGGCGATGTCGCGGTTGGTGGCGGCGATGATTCGCACATCCACGTTGCGGATCTCCGTGCTGCCTAGGCGATAGAACTCGCGCTCCTCGATGACTCGCAGCAGCTTGGCCTGCAGCGAGGGATCCAGTTCGGTGATCTCATCCAGGAAAAGGGTGCCGTTGTTGGCCGCCTCGAAAAATCCACGCCGCTCGCTGCCCGCGTCGGTGTAAGCCCCTCGAGCGTGCCCGAAGAACTCGTCCTCGAAAAGGGTCTTGGAGAAGGAGGCCATGTTCACCGCGTAAAACGGACCCTTGGAGCGGCTGCTGAGCCGATGGATCACCCGGGCGAGCATCTCCTTGCCGGTGCCGGACTCGCCGTTGATCACGACGCTGTAATCGGTTCCGGCCACTGCTTCGACCTGGTGGAAGACGAGGGCCATGGACTCGTCCTCGGCAATGAGCTGTTCGAAGGCCTCCGGGTTCTTCAGGTTGCCGAAGATCTTCTTCCGACCGAGCCGCGCCAGTTCGTGCTGCAGCCGGTAGCGCTCGAGGTGACTCCGGACGAGCGCCACCAGCCTGTCGCTGTTGAGGGGTTTGACGAGGTAGTCGCAGGCACCGTTGCTCATGGCCTGGACGGCGGTGGGCACGTCGTCCATGGCACTGACGATGACACAGTCCGTCTCCGGGAACTCCACCTTGATCTGCTGCAGGACTTCCATGCCGCCGAGAAGTGGCATCATCAGGTCCAGCAGGACAAGCTGGTGCCGGTGCGTCCGCAACAAGTCGATCACCCGGCGGCTGTCGGAGACCAGGGCCGGCTCGGGCAAGCCGGCGCTGATCAACGTGGCCTTCATGCTGAGCAGCAGGCCTTCGTCGTCATCCACCATTAAGACCGATGAAGTTTTCGCCGGAATCGATTCCATCGGAGCGTCAACCGAAGCCTCAGGTTGCTAAAGACACAGCACCCGACCGGGCGCGACTGGTAATTATTATTTTAGATGGAATCCATATGGCAGTCAAGCTCGGCAATCGTCGAAAACCTGTGAATACTGAACTATACCGGAGGCTTGGATGAAGTTCGCGACAGATTCACACCTTCTGTTCGGCAGGTGATCGCTGACTTCGGCCTCAGCGGCGCAATCCGCCGTGGCTCAGGAGACGATCCACAGTTTTCGCCACGCTGGACTGCCAAGGGGGGCGGGCGAGCCCGAAGCGCGATTCGATCCGGGTGCAATCCAGCACAGAATAGGGCGGCCGCCGGGCAGGGGTGGGGTACTGGGCCGTGGGGATCGGCGTGATGCGGAAAGAGGTCATATGCCCGCGCCGCACCAGGGTTTCGAGCACGTTGCAAGCCAGGCCGTACCAGGAGGTTACGCCGCTGCCGCAATAGTGGTAGGTGCCCCAGGAAATCGTTTCCCCGGCGCTCAGCCGATCTGTAATGGCCAGGATCGCGGCGGCCAGGTCCGCCGCGCAGGTGGGGCAACCGATCTGATCATCCACGATGCGCAGCTCGTCGCGTTCAGCCGCCAGGCGCATCACGGTCTTGACGAAGTTGGCTCCGTGGGCGCTGTAAAGCCAGGAGGTGCGGATAATGAGATGCCGGTCGAGCGCGCCTCGCACCGCGAATTCGCCCTCGGCTTTGCTGCGGCCGTAGACGCCCAGCGGCGCGACGGGATCTTCCTCGAGGTAGGGCGAGGCTTTCCCACCGTCGAAGACATAGTCGGTGGAGATATGGATGAGAGGTATCCCTTCCAGCGAGCAGCGCCGGCCCAGATAGGCCGGAGCGGCGGCATTGACGGCAAACGCCAGCTCCGGTTCGGTCTCAGCCCGGTCGACAGCCGTGTAGGCGGCCGCGTTGATCACCGCCGCCGGCCGGAAGGCATCCCAGAAGGCGTCGACGTGCGCCGGCCTCGTCAGATCCATTTCCGCAAGAGTCGGCGCCAGGATCTCGATATCGTGAGCCGCCGACTGCGCGATCAGCTCGGTGCCGAGCTGGCCTTCGCCACCGGTGATCATGATCTTCATGAGTGGTTATCCGTTTCTTTCAGGGTCAATCCTCCTTGAGTTGCTGGGATTGGTATTCGGCCTGCATGGCCCTGAGCATGTCGGCCAGTTCCCCGTGGCTCAGGATCCCTTTTTCGACGAGCAGCCGCGCCAGGGCCTCCAGGCGCACCGTGGTGGAGAGCATCAGTTTTTCCAGCGACTCGGTCCGCTCGGCGTCTGAGACTGTGGGATCCGGACTCTGCTCCTCCGGCAATGCACTCCGCCGGTCTTTGCCGCTGCGGCGCTCCTCCCCTTCATAGGGCCCCTTGATCCAGCGGCGGTTCAGGCCGGAGCGTCTTTCCGGCGCCTTCTTCGTGTCAGTGGTGAAGCTGCGTTTGAATGTCATGGTTTCCTCCCCGGGCCGTTCAGTCGCCGTGACATCTTACTGTATCCTAGATTAGTATAAATCGCTGTGTCGGTCAAAAAAGTTTCCTGTGCTCGCCGCCGCAAGCCTTGCGCGCGATTGCCGGCTCATGGGTGATGCACGGACGTGCTCTCGCATTTGCAAGCTATCGCAATTGTAGGATTCTGTTCCGATTGAAGTGCTGGGAGAGTATTTTGCGTCCGAATGCGCCTGCCGATCGACCGCGCCGAATTGACCGCAGACGACCGTAATGTTAACATAATTTCTTAAGTCTCGCTTAAATTGAGCGTACCGGTTCGATCTGAGGTCTGCCGGTTGCGCGGTAAGGGGATTGGCAGGCGCATGTATCTGTCTCATTTCGAATTAAAACAGGAACCATTCAGCAGCAGCCCGGACCCCGAGTTCCTGTGGATGGGCACTAAGCAGGCCATGACCTTCAAGACGCTGAAGGAAGGCATTTTGGACCGCGACGGATGCGTGCTGCTCACCGGTGACATCGGCACCGGCAAAACTATTCTCATCAAGAGCCTGGCTCAACTGGACCATGTGGCTGCGGTTTTCGTGACGGCCAACGATCCCAGCCTGAACCGTCTTGATTTTTGCAACATCCTTGCCGCCGAATTCGGTCTGAACCGGCGTTTTGATCGGCGGCAGGATTTCTATGCGAGCTTCGCGGATTTCCTGCTGGCCGGTTATTCCGCATACCGGAAAGTGCTCATCATCATCGACGAGGCGCATCAACTCAATCCGGACATTCTCCGTGAGGCGGTGAGCCTGTCGAACCTGAAGACAGCGGGACGAAAGCCGCTCAAGATCTTTTTCGTGGGACAGCCCGAGTTAAGCCAGATGCTGTCGTCTGCTGAAACCCGGGACGTGTTGGAGAACATCACCGCCCACTGCCGTTTGGAACCGCTCACCGAAGATGAAACCCGCAGCTATGTCGATCATCGCTTGAAAGTGGCCGGAAGGCAACGGCCCCTGTTCAGCGCCGATGCCGTCAAGGAGATCCACACCCTGTCCCGGGGGTACCCGCGGCTGATCAACATTGTCGGCGATCACGCCCTGGTCTATGGATACAGTTTTAACCTGGACGCCATTGACGGCCGGGTCGTCCGGGAGTGCAGCCGGGATCTGTCGGTTGCCCTGGATCTTGATGATGGGCCGAGCGAGGCCGGCCTGACATCATCGACCGACGGGACGAGCGAAACCCCCATCCCGCAGCCCACGGCTCCGCCCCGACACAGCTGGCGGCCGTTTCTTTACATGGCCGCCGCGGTGGCCCTGGCGGGCCTGGCGTTTCTTCTGATCATGCGGTGAGCCATCTAAGAGGATGACGTTTTACGGGTCATCTAAATTTAGTAGATCTCGAATTTGGCCAGCCTCCCGTCCAGCCCGCCGTTCTTGAGCGGCCGCTTCCACGAGGGTTTGAGGCCGATGTGCTTGAGCATCTCGCGGTCGCCGAAGTAGACGAAGGCGGCCGACCCCCGGCAGTGCTGCTTCAGGAAATCCCCGAACTCTCGATAGAACCCGCCCATACCGCCCGGCTGCTTGAGGCGGATCCCGTAAGGCGGGTTGCACACGATTGCGCGCTCGGAGAGATCGCGTCGGCGCCGGACATCCGCCCGCTCGAGGCTGATGGTTTCGGCGTGAGGCAGCTTTCGGAGATTGTCGCGCGCCGTGGCGACCGCCTCCCGGGCGATATCGCTGCCGCTGATCAGACCGGCGGGCAGCGGTCGTATCTCGCGGTCGGCTGTGGCCTTCACCGACGCCCACAATCGGGGGTCGAAGTCCGGAAGCCGTTCGAAACCGAAGCGGCTGCGCAGCCACGCGGCCGGGATGCGACAGTAGTGCATCAGGGATTCCGCCAGCAGCGTGCCGGATCCGCACATGGGGTCGACCAGCGGCCGGCTGCCGTCCCACTCGGTCCAGCGAATGATGGCCGCCGCTACCGTCTCCTGCATGGGCGCCTCGACACCCTCCCGGCGGTAGCCCCGCCGGTGCAGCGATCCTCCGGACGTATCGAGGCTGATGACGGCCCGGTTGTTTTCGATGAAGACATTGATCCACACATCCGGATCGATGCGCCGGATGTCCGGCCGGCGGCCGCAGTCCTCCCGGAAGTAGTCCACGATGGCGTCCTTTACGCACAGGCCCGCGTACTGCGAGTGGCGGATCTTGCTGTTGGACAGGTTGGCGAAGACGGCCAGCGTGTGGTCGACTCCCATGAAGTCCTTCCAGGGGATCAGCTTGGCCTTGCGGTAGAGGTAGTCGGTTTCATGGCAGGGAAAAGCCGCCAGCGGAGCCAGCACGCGCGTGACCAAGCGGGCTTGGTAGTTGATGCGGTAGAGCGCGGCTTTATCCGCCTTGAAATGCAGGCCCCGGTAGGATAGCCGGATGTCGCGGGCCCCGAGCTGCCGCAACTCGTCTGCGCCCGTATCCTCCAGCCCCTCGGCAATCTGGGCGAAATAGCGGTTGTTCTGCTGATAGGCGAACACGCCCCTGCCTCCGGCTGTCTAAAAATCAGGAAGAAAACTTCATTTCTGGTCTTTCCCCTCAGTAGGTGCTACGCAGAGCCTTTCGGGTAGGGCGTGCCGAACGTCCCGTTATGCACCTGCTGCCAGAGGAGTTCCTCCTGCTTATGCGGGGGCTTGGTTTCGGCGGGGTAGCCGACGGCCACCATGGATTCCACCATGAGGGTCTGCGGCAGGCGCAGAAGCTCTGCCACATACTCCTGGGCTGAGCGATCCCTGGAATGCGGCCGCTCCCGAACCTGGATCCAGCAGCTGCCGAGGTCCAGGGATGCTGCAGCCAGCTGGATGATGATGGTGGCGATGGAGGCGTCCTCCACCCAGACATCGGATTTTTTCGAATCCGCGCACACGACGATCCCGAGCGGGGCATCCTTCAAAAATGAGGAGCCGTGCTCCTTGGCCTTCGCCAACCCCTCCAGCATGGAGCGGTCGCTGATGACCACAAATTCCCACGGGTTAACCCCACGCGATGACGGCGCCCGCAGGGCTGCTTCCACCAGGACGTCCACTTTTTCTTTTTCCACCGGCTGATCTTTAAACCGGCGAATGCTCCGGCGCTTCTGCAGCAGTGAGATGAACATGGAATAACCCTCCTCGCTTCTGTCCGGTTGCCGATAGTTTAATTGGGCTCGCAAAGAGTACTGCCCTTCGATGACCTTGCAAATAGGACGAAGTCAAGGCGCGCAGGTCTCGTGTTGCGAAGCATATCCCGCCCTTGGCGGAACCGCAGCGCCAACGAGCGGATGCGCAACGCCGGCATCGCCTTTTTGCAGAGATGTCAGTTTAGCTCATTTCAGGTATTTTATGCATTGTTTTTCTCCAGCCCGCGCCGCAAGCTCCTCCGGCGAATGGCGTTGACATCCAAACTTTGATCAGGCATCCTCATCCCCAGCCGGGCCGGCCGGAGTGGATCTATCGCTTCATCCGGCCTGGAGAGAGGATGTTTGATGTATTCGCGGTTTTTCGGATTGAAGGACGATCCCTTCAAGCTGGCCTTCGATCCGGCCTATCTTTTCATGGGCCGGCATCACGAGGAGGCCACGGCGCACCTGCGTTACGCGGTCGCCGAGGGGGAGGGTTTCACGGCCATTACCGGAGAGCGCGGTATCGGCAAGTCAACCCTCTGCCGGGCTTTCGTGGACAGCATGGCGGCAAAGGCCTCGATGGCCTTCCTTTCCAGCCCCCTGCCGACGGCGAAGGATCTCCTTCAGCGCATGAACCTCCAGTTCGGCATTTCGGCTGAGGGCCAAAGCGCCAAGGATCTGATCGATGCGCTTAACGAATATCTCATGCAGCAGCGGATCGCCGGCCGGAAAGTGGCGGTGTTCATCGACGATGCCCAAACCCTGGCACCGGAGGTGCTTGAGCAGGTCCGGCTCATCTCCAACCTGGAGACGACCCGCGACAAGCTGATCCAGATCGTGCTCATCGGCGAGCCTGAGCTGATGAAAATGCTCGACTCCCGGGAGCTGAGGCAGATGGGACAACGCGTTTCGGTCTGTTACGAAATCGGACCGCTAGCCGCGGAGGAAACCGCCGCCTACATTCAGCACCGGCTGAGCGTCGCCTCTGCAGGCCCGCCCATGCGGTTCGACCCTGCGGCCGTCCGGCAGATCTTTCGACACTCGCGTGGGAACCCCCGCCGGGTAAACATCGCCTGCAGCGCCGCACTGGCCGGGGCTTTCAAAGCCCGGCAGAAGGAAGTCAGCGTTGCAATCGCCCAGGCGGCTATTAATGATCTTGAAGGCCCGGAACCCGTCAGCAAGCGCCTCGATGCCGGACGCCGCAAGCCAATGTGGGCGGTGGCTGCCGCCGTTGCTCTGGTTCTGGCGGCAGCAGCGGGGGTTTTCGTCCTATGGCCGAATGACAAACGGCCGCCCCTTCAAGCAGAGGCCGTATCGACACCGGCGCAGGTGGACGCTGCGCAGCAATCCGCAGCTGCCGAGCCGCCGGCAGTGGAGCCGGTCCCGGATCCGGCGTTATCCGCTGCGCCGCCGGAAGAAAAGCCTCCGACCCAGGAAGCTTCGATCCCATCCCGCATGACCCATTCGGTTCAGGTGGGAGCCTTCCTTTACCCCGAGAATGCCGAACACACAGCGGCGCAGCTCTCCTCCAAGGGTTACTCCACCAAGATTTTCCAGACGACGGATTCCAAGGGCCGGACCTGGTACACGGTACGCATCGGCGACTATCCGTCCCGCCAGATCGCCCAGGCCCAAGCCAATGAATTCAGCCGCCGCGAACACATGGAGTCCGTGGTGCGGCCGTTCGGCGGATTTTAGCTCCCAAACAAAAACGGGCTGCCCTCCGGCAGCCCGCATTCCGCTTCACTTTAAGGAGCAGATGGTTGTGAACTGTCCGGTGAAGGGTCTTTCCAGCCCTCTAACCTCAGTCCGCCATCTGCTGCCTCGGGTCACGGTTTCCCGTCACCCTTGAAAGGGACTCTAGTATTCCATACCAGGATTGTCAAGTATAAACCCGAAAACAAAGCGATTAATTCCCTAATGCCTTGAAATAATTGGTGCCCCTGGCGTGAATCGAACACGCGGCCAATGGATTAGGAATCCATTGCTCTATCCACTGAGCTACAGGGGCAGTCGGTTGCACCCAGCAAATTTACCAAAGCATCTCAAGTAATTACAGATGCTCAGGTTTCCAGATTCAATCTGCTTCAATCTGCCAAAGAGCCGGGTGTGAAAATATTGTGACTTTTCCTCCCGTCTGTCTCCAACACTGCTGCAATATATCACAGCCTGCCGGCGATTTCCAAGAGCTATCCTGCCACCGGGTAAACCCGCTCTGCTGGCCTGATTACCCGGATTCCTCCGCTCGCATCCATCCTGCAACTGCGCTACCGCGGCGGCTCCGATCGATCGACCACTGGGGCCGGAGTGCCGGCTACGGTGGGAGGCGTC
>JBLMXM010000067.1:0-3940 GCA_050257775.1 Hyphomicrobiales bacterium | reverse complement strand
ATGCCGGAAAAAAGAAACGGTGCCGGCGATCGAGCAAAGAGCGCGTTGATCGCCTGGATGAGTCCCGGCGAAGACCGCCAGTTGCGGCTGAGAGTGAAGCGCGCGCCGGCCTGCCGGGCCGCGCGCAGGTAGGAAAAAATATCGGCGCCGCGAAATCCGTATATGGCCTGTTTGGGATCGCCGATCATGAACAGCAGATGCTGGGGAGACGAAAAGAGCTGCAGGAAAACGACGTACTGAAGCTCGTCCGTATCCTGGAACTCGTCCACCAGCGCAGCCTGAAAGCGCCGGCGCACCGCGCCGGCCAGCTCATGGCCACCGTGCGCGTTCAGCGCTCGCGCCACCCGTCGCAGCAGGTCGTCGAAGGATACCAGCCCCTTTTCAGCCTTCCGCCGTTCCAATTCGGTTTGGGAGAATTCCAACAGGCTGCCCTTCAGGTAGTGCAGGTGCCCGGTCATTTCCAACTCAAGGGACCGGCCGGCCTGGAGAAGCGCTTCACACGAGTCGAACACCGGGTGGATCGGCGTCCGGCCTCCGCGGAGCGTATGCCGGGCGAGGGTCGAAGACGCCAGCTTTTCGACAGCCGCAATCAGCGGATATTCCGGCCCAGGCGGAGAGACATACGCATCCATGGCTTCGATCAGGCTGTGTACCATTCGTACCCGCGGGGGCGGTCCGCCGCGCTCACCGGGCTTGAGCGCGCCGTAGTTCCTGCCGTTCAGCGCCGCCTCCGTCAGGATGCGGCGGACATCGTCCCTTGCGTCCCGCCAGCTGCTCTTGATACGGTCCAACTGGTGCCGGAAGGACGCAAGGGTTTCGGCCTGCAGGCAGGGCCGGTCCTGCCGTGGCATCACGGCATACTCGGCCGTCGTGGATTTCCGGGCCAGTTCCATCAAGGCACCCGGGCCGCTCAGCGTGCGCTGGGCAAAGCGGAGGAACTCCGGCGGCTGGTCGCAGACGCGTTGGCGCCAGAAATCTTCCACGACTTCGGTCAGCAACTTCGTTTGGTCCTGGAGCAGTTCGGCATTGAAGGCGCTGCCGGTCTCGAAAGCGTTCTCGTACAGCACCCGCTGGCAGAAGCCGTGAATGGTGAATATGGCGGCGCGGTCGAAATCCATCAACGCCTGGCGCAGCAGGCGGTCCGCCTGGGAGCGGCTGGGGTAATGAGCCGTCAAGTGGTCCAGAAGCTCGTCGTCAACGACCGGAGTCCCGGCAAACGCGTTGCGCGCCCTGGCCAGGCGTTTGTAAATCCGGTCTCGCAGCTCGGCGGTGGCGGCACGGGTGAAAGTCACCACCAGGATCTGCTCCACGGGCATCTGCTTTTCGAGCACCAGCCGGAGATAAAGCCCTTCGATGGTGTACGTCTTGCCGGTTCCGGCGGCGGCCTCGATGAGGCTGATTCCCTCCAGGGGCGTATGGACGGGGTCGAAGGGAGTCATGGCGTGCGCAGTCTTCCGTTCAATCGGTAAATGAACACCAGGACCTCCGCCACGGCGCGGTAAAGCTCCGGAGGTATCTCGGTTTCAAGATCCAGGGCATTCAACGTCTCGGCCAGGTTGGGGTCTTCGTGCAGCGGCACCCCGTGCTCCCGGGCGGCGGCGATGATGCTCTCCGCCACGTTGCCCCGCCCTTTGGCGACCACGCGAGGAGCACCATCCTTGGCACGGTCGTAGCGCAGGGCCGCCGCCTTTTTGGGTTTTTCCGTTTTCATGCGCGCACATCCACCCGGGTTTCGCCGAGGGGGCGCCAATCCTCGGTCGCAAACTGGGCGATTTTCGGAGCCGAAATCGCCACGTGGATTCCCACGTTTTCGAAGAAGGTCGACAACGCTTCACGCACCTCGGGCGCGTGGCGCTTGACCATCTCCTGGACCTCAGGGCCGGTAACAAAAATGGAAACGTTCAGGCTGCGGCCCAGGAGCATGAGGTCGGCGCGGACGGCCCCCATCCGGTCGAGCTGAAGCAGGATCGCCGCGCGGTGGCCCTCAGGCGTCCCGGCAGGCCGGCGCCTGGAATAGGCGATCTTCAATTGGACCTGATGGCGATCGTCCCGCACAGGCAGGGTAAAGTGGACCATTTGGAAAGGCTCCCCAGCGGCGGCCGGTTTGGCCATTTGCTCCTGCCCGGTGCGGATATCCGCGAGCATTTCGGTCGCGGCCCGGGCCAGACCGGCGGCTTCACGACTGCCGGTGGTGAGCTGCCGTCCGGCTGAGCTCTCGAAGAACTCTTTGAGGAGCATCAGCCGGGCCTTCAGGTCGGTCGTCAGAACGCGACCGGGCAGGTCCGGGACCGCGCCGTCCGGCGTCGCAGCCCGCCCGGCCCCTTCGGCGGCCGTCTTTACCGCGTCTGCCAGCCGGAGTTCCAGGAAAAGCCCTGAGCCGTCGCAAAATTCCTTGAGCTTGGCCGCGATGGAGTCGGGGCCGGTACTCAGCTCGAAGGGAGCGAGAAAAAACCGCAGTGCCTCCAGGGCTTGCCTCGGTTCCGCCGGAAGCCGCTGTGAATCGGCAACCTGCTGCCCGGCACCGGTCAGCTGGTCGATCCATATCCGAGCCTGCTTAAGGAATCCCGCCGAAACAGCCTGCGCCGGACCCGCTGCGGTGCCGGTAGAGGGTGCGGGATCGGCCGGGGTCGGCACCAGTTGCAGTCGCAGTTGGTCTTGCGTTTCAATCACCCGCACCCAGAGTTCGTCGCCCGCGGCCACCGGAAACGTTATGGCGGCCATCGTCCGGAACCGGCCCAGGTCCACCAGGGCACGCTGACCCTCAAAAACTTCCAGCACGTTCACTTTCAAAAGATCCCCGGCTTTTAGAGGGACGGTTTCCGGAAGGGCCCGCAGGATATCGATGATCGATCCGATTTCCATTACGCTGATCTTTCGTTCTCGGCGCAGTCCAACAGGGGGTCAAAGACCCGCTGGCTCAGCTCCATGAATTCCGCGCCCAGGGGATCCAGGTTTTCAAAACAGCGCCTAAAGTAGGGATCCGTGCCCTCCCCCCGATGGGCATCGCTGCCCTCCCAGACCGTGCGGGCCGACCCCAGGGCCCGAGCTTCAGAGGTCGGTCTGCGCCGCGCACGGGCGTACTCGAGCGCGGATTTGGGGAAAAAACATAAGGGCTGCTCGAGGCCCCGGCGGTAGAGCTCCAGCAGATCCTCGAGAACGGATCGACTGTCCGCCACGTGCTTCAGCCGCAGGGTTCGGTCGGTGCACACCATCACGCTTTCCTGGCAGTCATAGCCGGGTTCGGCCAGACAGAGGGCCAGGTGCTGCAGCCACAGGTCCAGGTGGTCCTTGGCACGCAGCTTGCCGAACCGGTAGCGCAGGCAGCCGTTCTTCGAAATCCCGGCGAGGCGCACCGCCAGGCTGAAGCCGGCGATGTCCCATTGAGCGTCTATCGACTCCAAGGGACCTGCTGTGCGCAGGGCGTCGAGGCGGCCGGCGAACCGGTCTACCTCGGACCAGAGGTCGCGGAATTCGACCTCGCCCATCGTGCCGTGGGGCAGCCGGCCTTCGGCGCGCAGCGCTGCAAACGCATCCCCGGGCGGCAGGCCCTTCAGACGGTGTTCGACCAGGGTGCTGCCCATGTCGAAGCGCTCCAGCCCCGCGATAATGAAAGGCTCGCTGTCCGTCGGTGCGGCATCCGGGTCTTCGAGGCGCACGCCCAGGCGGGTCCGGACCAGGAAGCGGGCCGGATTGGCGAAAAATGACAACAGCCGGCCGAGATCCGTCCGGCTCCAGACGGCGGCCTCATCAGCGGTCAGCGGGATCGGACCGGGCACAAAGGGCTGCCGGGCGGGCGGGCCGCCGGCTGCGGCGCAGGCCTGCAGGTCTTCGACGGAATAGCTGAAGAGGCCGGACCCGGGCTGGAAATAGGCCGCCGAAAACGGCTGAAGCCGGTGACAGGTCACCAGCGGCCCGTCCGGATGATCCAGCGGCAGGCCGT
>JBLMXM010000066.1:0-6940 GCA_050257775.1 Hyphomicrobiales bacterium | reverse complement strand
TAAAGCCGGCAAATGCCCGCGGTGCGGGGCGGCCCTGCACAGCCGCAAGCCCAACAGCATCGCCCGCACATGGGCCCTGATTATGGCCGCATTCATTTTTTACATCCCCGCCAACGTGCTGCCGATAACCATCGTCACCTCCCTCGGGGCGGTCCAGTCGGACACCATCTTGAGCGGCGTACTTTACTTCATCAAGACCGGCATGTGGCCCATTGCCCTGGTGATCTTCGTCGCCAGCATCTTCGTGCCGCTGCTCAAGCTGATCATGCTCACCTTTCTGGTCCTCTCGGTTCAGCAGCGATGGAGATGGCGGCCGAAGGACCGCACCCGCCTCTATCGGATCACGGAGGCCGTCGGCCGCTGGTCCATGGTTGATATCTTCGTTGTGACGATCCTCGTCGCCCTGGTCAACCTGGGCGCTCTGGCCAGCATCCAGGCCGGCCCGGCGGCCGTGTATTTCGCCGCCGTGGTGGTCATCACCATGTTTGCCGCCATGAGTTTCGATCCCCGCCTGATTTGGGACGCAAAGGAGCCTTCGCCATGACCGAACCCACTGCATGTGATCCTGATTCGCCCGATATGCCCAAAGTGCCCGAGGCCGCCGTGCAAAAGCGCAAGCGCCAGTTCTCGATCGTCTGGCTGGTGCCCGTGGTGGCGGCGCTCATCGGAGGCTGGCTGATCGTCAAGGCCTATTACGAGAAAGGCCCTGAGATCACCATCACCTTCAAGTCCGCCGAGGGTCTGGAGGCCGGCAAGACCAAGATCAAGTTCAAGGATGTCGAAATCGGCCTCGTCCAGGAAATCCGCCTGGGCGAGGACCTGTCCCACGTGAAGGTCAAGGCCCAGCTCGTGAAGGAGGCCAGTCGCTTTCTTTCGGAAAACACCCGCTTCTGGGTGGTCCGCGCCCGGGTTTCCGCGAGCGCCGTCACCGGGCTCGGCACCGTGTTTTCGGGGGCTTTCATCGATGTAGACCCGGGGCCTCCGGGTAAATCGACCGACCACTTCGTCGGTCTGGAAGAGCCGCCCATCGTCACCACCGGTCTGCCGGGCCGGCATTTCATTCTGGAGTCCAACCGCCTCGGCTCCATCGAGGTGGGCACCCAGGTGTATTATCGTCAGATCCGGGTCGGGGAGGTCGTCGCCTACCATCTCGCTGAAGATGGGAAAAAGATTGTTTCCAAGATTTTCGTCCACGCCCCTTACGACCAATACGTCCGCAAGACCACGCGTTTTTGGAACGCCAGCGGGCTGGACGTGAAAGTGGATGCCGGCGGTCTCAAAGTGGACATGGAATCCATCATCTCCATCCTGGTCGGCGGAATCGCTTTTGATTTTGGCGACTCCTTTGGCGAGCAGGGGGAACGGGCCGAGGCGGAGCATGTCTTCACATTGTATCCGACTCGCGAGGCCGCCCAGGAAAAAGTCTACGGCATCAAGAATTACTATGTCCTTCTCTTCGACGAATCGGTCAGGGGCCTCTCCCCAGGCGCGCCGGTCGAATTTCGGGGAATCCAGATCGGGCAGGTGGTGGACATCAAATCGGAGTTTGACCTGAAAATGAACAAGCTCAAGATCCCGGTGATCATCGCCGCGGAACCGGAGCGAATCTCATTCACCGGCAAGCTTCCGGAGGGGGTGACCCGGGAAACCCTGGTCGACTATCTCGTCGACAAGGGGCTCCGCGCCCAGCTGCGCACGGGGAGTCTGCTCACCGGCCAGATGTACGTTGCGCTGGATCTATTCCCCAATGCCAAACCCGGCAAAATCGTGCGGGGGGGACGATACGGGTACCCGGAGTTCCCGACCACGCCGACCCCGTTCGAGGAAATCGGCTCGAAAGTGACCGAGCTGGTCGCCAAATTCGAAAAGATTCCTATCGAGCAGATCGGCAGGGACCTGGGCGACACGATCAAGGGCGCCAAAGGCATCGCCACCTCGGCCGAGCTGGCGGAATCGATCCGTTCGCTGAACGCCGCCCTGAAGGAGGTCCAGCTGCTCACGCAAGACCTTCGCACCCGCGTGACGCCCGAGCTCAGCGCCACCCTGGAGCAGACCCGCAAATCGCTGGCGGCTGCGGATGAAAGCCTCAGCGCGGACTCGCCCACCCAGGAGCGCCTCCGCACGACCCTGGATGAGCTGGCCAAGGCCGCCCGCAGCCTGAAGGACCTGACGGACTATCTGGAACGGCACCCTGAAGCCGTGCTCAGCGGAAAGGAAAAGTAGCATGAAAGCCTATCGGACTCTGGTGAAAGCAGTTGGTGTGGCCTGTCTGGCGGTTCTGTGCGTCACCGGGTGCCTGGGCCGCACCTCTCCTCCCGTTGATTTTTACACCTTGAGCCCCCTGCCGAGAACGGAGGGCGGCGCGGCCCCCGGCGCCAGCAGCGCAGTTGCGGTAGGCGCGGTGATGTTGCCGGCGGTGCTCGATCGGCCCCAGATCGTCACCCGTACGAGCGACAACCAGGTGAGTTTCAGTGAATTCCACCGCTGGGCCGGGACACTGAAGGACGACGTCACGCGCGTACTGATAGAAAACCTGAGCATCCTCGTGAAGGGCTCCGGCCGAACCGTTTTATCCGCCGACGCCGCCGTGAACCCGGCCTACCGGCTGTCCGTTACGGTGAACCAGTTTGACGGCCGGCTGGGAGACAAAGTGTGGCTGAGGGCGGTCTGGGCCATCCGGGACCTGAAAGCCAACCAGATGATCGCGGTAAAAAATGCCGTGATCGACCAGCCGGTGGCCGCAGGTGACTATGCCGCGCTGGTGGCGGCCCAGAGCCGGGCGCTTGAGACCCTGAGCCGCGAGATCGCGGCTGAAATCGAGAAGCTTTCCCGCTGACAACCACTGAGAGTGGTTGCCAATTGAAAGATTCACCGTCCGCTACGCTCAAGACGCCAGGAGAGTCTTCTTTTTGAACCGCCGCGAGAGGCGGCTGTTCAAAAAAGAGACTCAGCTTTTTGGAGCTTCGGACCGGTCGGCCGCCAGGAGAATGCGGGAGTCGGAGTTCTCCTCCTGATCGCCGCCGCCGGGCAGGCCGGGCTCGGCCAGCGATTCCTTGAAGGCCACCCCGTAAATCTCCCATACCGTGACCACGAGCGCGGATACGATCGGCCCGATGATGATGCCCACCGGGCCGAACATGAGAATCCCTCCCAGCGTGCCGAACAGGATCAACAGCTCGTGCATGCGGGTATCCTGCCCGACCAGCCGCGGCCGCAGGAAATTGTCCAGCCCTCCCACCGCCAGGCTGCAGAAGACAAACAGCCCGATCGCCTGGCCGTAATGGCCGCCCATAGCCAGGATGATGCTCGCCGGCAGCCAGACGATGGCCGTGCCGATGCCCGGCACCAGCGACATGACCGCCGTGATGGTCCCCCAGAAGATGGAACTCGGGATCCCGATGACCGCAAAGGCGGCCCCCGTGAGAGCCCCTTGAAGAATGCCGACAACCGCCACGCCTTTCAGGGTGGCGCGGGTCACCGAGGTGAACTTGTCCAGCATCCGCTCCTCGTCTACCGGTTTCAAGGGAAGGTAGTAGAGCATCCGCTTCAGGATGCGGTCGCCGTCCACCAGGAAGAAAAACATCGTGTAAAGAAAGATGAACAGCATGAAGATCACCTGAGCCGTCATGACCGTGACCGACGACAGGCTGTTGATGAGAAAGCTGCTGAGACGGCCCACCAACTCGCCTGCTTTCTGCAGGAGGGTTTCCTTGTAAGGCAGGAGGTGCTCGTAAAAGGGGATCTTTTCGAGTAGATCCGAAAAAGCCGCCGGCTGGGCAAGCTGCTTTTGGACCCAAGGCCTTACCGTTTCACCGACCTTGATGGCTTCGGCGGTCACCGCGCCCAACAATCCGGCCAACGGCAGCAAAACAACGAAAATGATCAGAATCAGCGTGACGGCTGCCGCCAGGTTGCGGCGGCCGCCCAGCCAACGCACCAGCCGGCGGTAAAGCGGCCGGGCTAGGGCGGAGAAGATCCCGGCCATGATGATCGTCATCAGGAAGGGCCAGATCATGGCCAGAAACACGGAGGTGATGAACAGCAGCAGCAGGACCACAAAGGCCTTGTTGAAATTTTCCTGGCTCATGTCAGCTTTCCAATCCTTTCGCCTCTCTTCTCCCTAACCTTCTCCTCCAATCCCGGGGAGAGGTCGGGGTGAGGGGGTGGTTGGGTCGAGGCAATCGTAAAAACCTTGGTAACTCTGGAATCTTATGTGATCGGCGCGTGCAGGGTCAAGCGTTCGTTATCGCCGCGCCTTTCCAGGCAAGCTGGGTAATTGTTCACTTGTATCATGTGGGAGCGGCATCTCGTGATGCCGCTTGGAAATGCATCAGATAGTTTACGTGAGCGTGGCCGCCCAGCGAATACGTCCTCAGAAACGGATTGTAGTGCAGCCCCGTCAGGTTTCGGAAAACAAGGCCGCTGCCGCGGGCCCATCGCTCGAGCTCCGCGGGCTTGATGAACCGACGGTAAGAATGGGTTCCTCGTCTGACCAAACGCAGGATATATTCGGCCCCGATAATGGCGAACAGGAACGACTTGGGGTTGCGGTTGATAGTTGCGAAAAAGACATCGCCGCCGCCGGCAGCTAGCCGGGCGCAGGCCCGTACTACGGCAGCCGGGTCCGGCACGTGCTCCAGCAACTCCATGCAGGTGACCACTTCGTATCCTCCGGCCATTTCCTCCGCGAACTGCTCCGCCGTCGACCGGCGGTAATCGACATCATAGCCGGATTCCAGCAGGTGAAGTTTTGCCACCGCCAGAGGCGCCTCGCCCGCGTCGATCCCCGTGACCGAAGCACCCAGGGCCGCCATGGCCTCGGACAGGATTCCACCGCCGCATCCGAGGTCGAGGACCTTTCGGCCCGCCAACCGTGCCCGCCCGTCGATGTAACCGACCCGCAGGCCGTTGATGTCATGCAGGGCCTTGAACGCGCCCTTGCGGTCCCACCATATCGGCGCCATTGCCTCGAACTTGGCCAGTTCCTTCGGATCGATGTTTGATGTTGGTAACATTCGACGATTATCCCGTATCCAGCATCTACCATCAGTTTGATAGGCTTTGAAGGAGGCCCAAATTCAAGGCGCACGAGTCTCGCGGCCCGAGGCGTACTTTGAGTACGCCACAGAGCCTGCGCGGCGCAGCGCAACGCCGAAGTTGGGTCTCCTACGAAGCCGTCATCTCTTTAACGCCCAGAGCTGGGATAGCAGCATCCCCGCCAGCATGAGCCCGCAGCCGACCCCTCCCCGCAGGGTCAGGGTCTCCCCCAGCAGCATCCAGCCGCCCAGGGCGGCGAAGACCGCCTCCAGGCTCATCAGGATCGAGGCGTGGGCCGGATGTGCGCTGCGCTGGGCCACCACCTGCAGGGTATAGGCCACCCCGACCGACAGCACGCCGCCATATAAAATCGGTACGGAAGCGGCAATTATGGGAGCCCAGGCAACAGCCTCGAATAAAACCGCAGTGATCAGGGACAACAGCGAACAGATCGAAAACTGGCAGAAGGCCAGTTCCACCGGCCGGGTTCGCGGGGACAGCCAGGCCACCATGAGCACCTGGAAGCTCCAGAAAACGGCACTGATCAGCACCAGTACATCTCCGTACTCCATCCGGAAGCTCTCGGTGACCGACAGCAGATAAAGCCCAGCCGCAGCCAGCACGGCGCCCGACCATGTTCCTGCCGAAGGGCGCTGGCGCCAAAAAAGGCCTAAAATCGGCACGATCACCACGTAAAGACCCGTGATGAAGCCGGCCTTGCCGGCGGTAGTGTAAAGCAGCGCCACCTGCTGCAATGAGGCGGCGACAAAGAGCACCGCACCCAACGCTCCGCCGCCGAGGATGAACACCGGGTCGGTCACGGAGAGCGCTGGGGGACCGAGGCCCCTACGACCCGCCAGCAGCAGCGGGGCGAGGGTGAGGCTTCCCAACGCAAACCGCACGCCGTTGTAAGTAAACGGGCCCACGTAGTCCATCCCCACCCGCTGGGCCACGAAGGCCAGGCCCCAGATGGCTGCGGTGAGCAGCAGGATGAAGTCCGATTTTACTGTGGCGGTCTTCATCGCTCATCCGCGCTGGCCGGGGAAAGCGTCGCCACATCGCGGCGGTGGCCCAGCTGAACCGTCAGGATCCCCGCCGTGATGAGCGCCAGCGCCAGCAGGATCATCTTGGTAATAGGTTCACCCAGTACGATGCCCGCCAGGAACACGCCGGATACCGGAATCAGGAAGACAAATGAATGCAGGGCCACTGCACCATAGGTTTGCATGAGCCGGGTCCAGGCGACGAAGGCAAAGGACGTCGTAAGCACCACCTGAAACAGGATGGCGGCCACGATCCCCATATCGATCCGGGTAATCATGGGTGCGTCCCACAACCAGGCCCCCAGCACGAACGGCGGGATTGAGAAGAGCTGCTGATAAAACACGATCTGAACCGACGAGATGCTCCTGACCAGATGCTTGGTGAACGCAGCGCTGCAAGCCCAGATGAAGGTGGAGAGCAGCAGCAGTAAGTCGCCGGCCATGAAACTCCCGCTCATGGCGTTCCGGTCCAGGAAGACGCAGGCCGCCCCGGTAAACCCCAGAATGAGGCCGATCAATTTCAGCAATGTGATTCGGTCTCCAGCCAGGAAGAAATGCGCCAGGAAAAGCAGAAAGAAGGGCTGCAGGTTGGTGAGCAGCGCGCCGCGCGAAGCGCTGGTCGCAGTGAAGCCCACGTAGACGAGAGAAAGCTGCAGGGTGAACAGCAGAGAATTGACCAGCAACGGCCGCAGCTGCCCCGCCGCCGGCTTCAGGGGCCGGCCGGAGATTCTCGCCCACGTCCACAGAAAAAAGGTGGAGAGCCCGAATCGCGCGGCCGCGGACGTAAAAGGACCCAGGCCCGACAGGCTGAACTTGATGGCGACCGTATTCGCACCCCAGAGCACGCATAGAGAAGCGGC
>JBLMXM010000065.1:0-25619 GCA_050257775.1 Hyphomicrobiales bacterium | reverse complement strand
GGCGTTGGCCGCGTCAAAGGGGTAGAGGAAGCTGGTGCCCTCGATCGGTGCCTGCTTGATGCCGTCCACGAACTCGGGCGCCCGAATGCCGGTGGCCTCCAGGAGGGTGGGCACGACGTCGATCACGTGGATAAACTGATCGCGCAAGGCCCCCTTGTCATTAATGCGCGCCGGCCACGACACCACCATGTTCTGGTTGGTGCCGCCGAGCCTGGATGCGTTCTGCTTGAACCAGTCAAACGGCGTGTCGAAGGCCCACGACCAGCCGGCCGACATGTGGTTGTAGGTTTGCTCGGTGCCCCAGACGTCGTAGAACTTCATCTGGACATCGACCGGCACGCTGACGCCGTTGAAGAACGCGACTTCGTTGGGCGTGCCGAGCGGCCCGCCTTCGGCGCTGGTGCCGTTGTCGCCGTTGATGTAGATCACGAGCGTGTTGTCGAGCCGGCCCAGGTCCTCGAAGGCCTGGATCACACGGCCGATCTCGTGGTCGTCGTAAGCGGCGTAGGCGGCGAAGACCTCGACCTGGCGGATGTAGAGCTTCTTCTCCTCCGCCGTGAGTTGATCCCACGGCTTCAGGATGTCATTGGGCCAGGGCGTCAGTTTGGCGTCCTTCGGAATCACCCCGAGCCGCTTCTGGTTCTCATAGATGCGCTCGCGCAGTTTGTTCCAGCCGTCGTCGAACAGGTGCATCGCGCTGATCTTGTCGACCCACTCCTTGGTCGGGTGGTGCGGCGCATGCGTCGCGCCGGGAGCGTACTTGATGAACAGCGGCTTGCTCGGGTCGGTCTGGTGCATCCGGGTCATCCAGTCGATGGCGTCGTCAGCCATCGCAGTGACGAGGTTCCACGTCCCGGGCGGCTTGCCCTGGAACGGGTAGATCTGCGTCGTGTTGCGGAAGAGGTTTGGCTCCCACTGGTTGGCATCGCCGCCGACGAACCCGTAGAAGTACTCAAACCCCATGCCGGTCGGCCACTGGTCGAAGGGACCGACCTGGCTCGCGGCAAAGGCCGGCGTGTTGTGATCCTTTCCGAACCAGGAGGTGGCGTAGCCGTTGTCAAGCAGGATGCGCCCGATCGTCGCCTTGTCCTTCGGGATGATGCTGTTGTATCCCGGAAAGCCGGTCGACTGCTCCGAGATCACGCCGAACCCGGCCGAGTGGTGGTTACGGCCCGTGATGAGGGCGGCGCGTGTTGGAGAACACAGCGCGGTGGAGAAGACCCGGTTGTAGCGCAGGCCCTCCTTTGCGAGGCGGTCCATCGTCGGCGTCGGGATGACGCCGCCGAATGTGCTCGGCACGCCGAATCCGGCGTCGTCGGTGATGATGAGCAGAACATTTGGCGCGCCCTTCGGCGGCACCACGCGCGGCGGCCACCAGTACTTCGATTGCAAGGCGTCTTCCTTGATCATGCCGCCGAACTTCGGGTCAGGCGGCGGGAGTTGTTTTCCGCTGATAGTCGTCGTCGCGCTGGGCGAACCCGGCACGCCGGTGATCTTTTGGGCCACGGCCGGCAATGCGGTGAGCCCGACAGCGATCAGAATGACGGCGATCGCTGCTGCCACCGAGCGGTTTTCTGCTTTCATGGTATGCTCCTTTCGTTTATGCTCTTGGTTGCTCGAGCGATTCACCCTTGCAGATGCAGGATCGGCATCGCCGCATCGTTCGGGCAGCGCTCGCTGCCGTCAACGGCCGGAATTTTCTATCAGATGTGTGCTCCGGCCAACGGCAACCGCGCTCAATTAAGGTCTTTATCTTTGTAGTACTTGGCCGCGGTGAGGCTGACGCCGACGATGGCACCCTCCTCATTGAGCTGGAACATTTTTACGCCCTTGGACTCCGTGGCGGCGCCGGCAAGCGCACCGCCTTCGGTCTTGGTCTTGGCTGACGCCATCGCGTTGGCACCCGCCTCCCAGCCCGATGTCACGAAACTGTTGAACGCCTCCGGTGTTTCAAAGATGAACACCAGCCGGAACTTTGCAGCCCCCAGACCAATCCCGGGTTGGAATTCCGCCATCTTCATAAAGGTCTCCTGCTTGGTGGCGTTGTTCACCGCGAGGCCCGAGCCCCCGGCTCCGCCAAGCCATATGACCTTGAATCCGAAGTCGCTGAAAACCGCGTAGCCCGCCGCTTTGGAAATTTCAGCTTTCGCGGCCGGGTACTTCGCGTAGAGTTGGGAAAGGGTCTTGTTCACCATCTCGCGGACCGAGTCCTGCTGCTGCTCTTTTTCAGACTTCGACGTCGGCGCCGACGCGCAGGAGATGAAAGCCAGGCTCAGTACCAATATTGTCCATGCAACCGTAAAAGACGAAACTCTCTTCATGTTTCTCCTCCTTCCTGTTTCACACCCGGGCATATGCGGGATTGCCGTCACCGCCGGCGGCTTCCAGGTTCCGTTGATGATCGCATCCTTCGGCCAGTAGAACCGGAACATCAGGATAAATCGGCCGGCCGGGGCCGGCAGTTTGTTGGCTTCCTTTTTCAACCTATTTCAATTGATCGACCCAGGTTGGTTTGGCAAACCATTTCTCGCCCAAGCCTTTCAGGTAACCGGCCTTATCGATGCTGTTCAAAAAATTCTGCAGCCAGTTGACCAGCAGGGGATCACCCTTGGGGACGGCGATCCCGATGGGCTCGTAAGTGATGGGAGCCGCCAGCGGGACCAGGCCGGCTGCCTGGTTGCGAAAGGCCGCCACGACGCAGATGGGGTGGTCGGCCAGCATGGCATCGGCTTTGCCGTCGATTACCATCTTGACCCCGTCATTCTCGGTCGCGACGGTCACCAGTTTGGCCTGGGGCGCCCCCTTCTTGGTGACGGACTCGCTGGTGGAACCTTTCAAGGCCACGATGGTGAAATTAGGGTTGTCGATTTCCTTGAAAGATTTGGTTTGGGCCAGAACGCTGCTCTTGGTGAGCAGCCCCTTGCCGGAGATGAAATAGGGTCCCACGAAGGCCACTTTCAGGTTGCGGTCCGGGGTCATGGTCATGTTCGAGATGATCATATCGATGCTGCCGGCCTCAAGGGACGCCAGGAGCCCCGAAAACTGCATTTTCTGGATATTCAGCTTGACGCCCATCGCAGACGCGACCATCGCCGCGAGATCCGCGTCCAGGCCAATGATCCGGTCTTCCTTTGTGGTCATGTTCAACGGCGGCATGTCTCCGGACATGCCGACTCTTAGCTCACCGCGCGACAAGATCCGGTCTAAGACCGGCGAGGAGCTAAGGGCGGGCGCCCGATTCATCTCGGCGCATCCTGATAATAAACCGACGACCACAACCAAGGCACAAATCCATTTCAGTTTTTTCATGTGAGTCCTCCTAACCTGAACAAGCCGGAACCAAATATTTTCGAGAAAGCGACCCTATTCTATCCCTTCCAGGCTCTGCTGGACGATCTGCAGGTACTGCTGTTGCTGCTGCGGGGCGAGGACCTGGAAGATCTGGTTGCGCAGCTCGAGCCGGTTCACCATGCGCTGCGACGCGATCGAGGAAATCTGCTGGGACACCAGCTGCGCCTGGGCCTGGTTGAAGGGGGCAGCAGTGATCACCTGACGGATGGACGCGCGGTTTTGCAGGGCCACATCCACGGCCGTCGGCAGGCTGGCCTGCTTTTGAGCGAACTGGTGAAAGAACCAGCGGATCTGGTCGATCTGGCCCTGGTTGAGGTTCAGCTCGAAAATCAGGGAGCCGAGCGAGTCCTGCGCCCTTGCCCCCACCGGGGCAAAAATAAGAATGCCGATCAATGCCACTCCGATAAGACGAATCATGATCACACCTCCAAATGGTTTGTGTGTTATTCCGGAACAAGATTCTCGATTTTATTTCTTCTGTGCGTTCCAGGTGCCATGATCGAAGGGCCAATCGGCGAACCGGTATGTCCCCGTCATGGACCTGCCGTCCGCGGACAATTCCCCCGAAACCGTGCCATCGGCGATCGTGAACTGCGCTTCCATCCGAGAGCCTGTCACCTCGCCGCGGAAATCCGTGAACCCCTCCTCGGCCTCTTGCCTGAGCCGGCCGAACACCGGCCGGGCGCCTCCGGGCGCGTCGTACACTTTGACCTCGATCGAGCCCCAGAAAAACTTGCCGTTGAAGGAACCCTCGTAGTCGCCCGTTAATACCGATCCCTGGGGAAGCCCTTGCATGCCAGCACAGCCGCAAACCATCAGGCCGGCGGCCAGAATGAGAATTTTTTTTAGAAAGATGCTTTTCTTCATATGCTCGCACCTCTATACTGAAATGAAGGCTAAAGGGTTCGAGGCGCAGGGTTCAGGGCTGAACCCTGATCCCTGCGCCCTGATCCCTGATCTAAAAGAACGACTTCTTTACCGCATCCGGCGGGATCCAGGCCTGGTTAACGAAGAAATTGCCGAGGTCCACGGCGATCTTGTCCGCCAGGCGCTTGCCGTCCGACTCCACCGTGGCGCTGGTCATCTCGCTGGCCCCGGCCACGGTTCCGCTCACAACGGTCGAGACCAGCAGATGGCCGGCAATGGCTCCGGCCCCCATCATCTCGGCCATGCCCGGCTTGTAGCCGCTCTTGGCAGTGCCGCGCAGGGCATCCACCTCCTGCAGGCCCTGGGGGGTCATTTCGTACACCTGGACGTTGGCCTGCACGTCGGACCGTCCGGCGCCCAGACCGATGGCCACCCGCTCGGTGCGGTTGCCCTGGTCAATCGACACGAACTGGCCCTTGACCATCAGGACCTTGCCCCTGCCGTACGGGTACCCGAAGCCCCGCTCCGCCCAAAGCCCGTAAGTGCGGATTTTCTTGACGAGTTCATCCGCGACGGCTTCAGCCACCTTGTGGCCCAGCTTGATCTCCATGGCCGTGGGGGACGCTCCCTTGTACTGCTCATATTTCCGGACCAGATCCGCGCTGAGCCCGGTGTCGAGCTTGACCTCATCGGGCGACACGGCAAAGTCATAAACCAAGATGAGATCTGGCCTCGGCAGTTGGGCGAGATCCATTTTCTGCTGCTGCACGTTCGTCGGCCCGCAGCCGGCCATAAGGGCCATCACGGAAACAATCAAAACCGCGGCTTTGATCCCGGTTTTCATGGATTTTCTCCTTGCTTGGTCGTGTTCGGTTAAACGGAGATGCAGGATTATTTCTTCAGGGCAGCCACCGAGCTGCGGAACTTGTCGAGCTCCTTTCCCAGGCCGTCGAAGGCCTTGCCGACCTCGTCGGCGGTTGCCCCGGCGCCGTAAACCATTTTGGCAGCAACGCGGCGTGCCTCGTTGACGCTGTCGCTCACTCCCTCGTGCATCTTCTGGGTCAACCAGACCTGACCGCTGTCGACATAATCTGCGGCGGACATCAGCTCACGTCCGGTCTTCTGTGCATCTCCCTTGGTCCGCAACTCCACGGCCTTCAGGTAGTGATGCCGGGCCAGCGCGTACTCCGCGCGGGCAAATACGTTCTGCAGATCATTCAGATCAGAGACCGCAGCCTTCTGCACCTCGTTTGCCAGCTTCTCCAACTCCTGCACGGAGTCCATCAGCGCTTTCCTGGCGTCACCGGAAGCCCGGGCGGCTTCCAGTTTCATGTAAGCCGCGCCCTTGCGGATTTCCGCCGCGGCAGCCCGCATCCGCCGGTTCAAAAAATCAGCCACCGCGGCGCGGAAGCTCTTCCTCGCTTCGTTGGCAAAGGTGATGACGGTGTCTTCCTCCACCAGCACGTAGCCGGGAGGGGCCGAGCCGGCCGGCTGAACCTGCGCCCAGGCGGAAATGGGCAGTGCTGTACTTGCCAGAGCCATTACCCCCGCTACATAGATAACAAGGCACCGCATAGTCTTTACCTCCTTCTTAATTTCTATATTGATGTGGAAGCGGCTTTCCAGCCGCGATCATCGTCTTCGCCTTTTTTCTTCTCTGCCGTTCTCTGACCTTGACGGCTGCGCAGACGATCGTCAGTCCCGCGAAAACTTGTGCCCATGCAATTCATGACCTTCTGAGATTGCTGGATTCCGTCATCCCACTTTCGCGAGGACAAGTTTCGCCGGAATGACAGAAAACAACATATTGCGACTTTATAATAGGGCATCAACGCTAAACCCCGAACGGTTAATCCTGGACCCCCTACCTCCGGAACCCGCCAAACCGTCCGCCTCCGAATCCCCCGCCCTCGCCGAAGCGGTCGCCGAACCCGCCGCCGCTGAAGCGGTCGCCCCAGCCGCCGCCACCGCTGTCACCTCCGAAGCGGCTGGCCCAGCCGCCGCCCTGACCGAAGCTGTTGAAACGGCTTTGGGCCTGGCTGCGAGCCTGCTGTTCGCGGTCCGCCCAGGAGGTGTCCTCGCTCCCGGCGCTCTGCCAGCCGCTCGAGGTCTGCTTCTGCCAGCCGCTGCCCTCGTTGCGGTAGTTCTCGCCGTTGGCGCTGGCGTAACGGTCGTCGCCGTTGGACCCCGAACTGTACGTCTTGGTCTGGCCGGTGTTGGCGTTGTAGACCGTGGTCGAACGGTCGGCCGACGTCCCCTGGGCGCCCCAGGAGGCGCTGGTGTCGCGGGTGACCGAGCTGCCCCCCGCGCCGGTCGCCGACTTGTCACCGCTATACGCCGTCTGGCCGGTCTGCGCGTTGTAGGTTTCACTGCGACTCACGCTTCCCGTAGTGCCGGCGGGGGTGTTGTAGGTGCGCTCGTAGCCGCGGCCCGCCGTGCCCTGGTACGGGTTGACATAGCGGTTAGCCGAATAGGTCCCGGTGGTCCCGGTGCGGTAGTTGGTATAGCTGCCGCTGGCCGATTCGCCGACCGTTCCGGAGGAAGTGTCGGACCAGGTTCGGGTGCCCGACCAGGCCGTGTTGCCCCAGTGGCCGTAGACGTTGGCGCTCGTCGAGCCGCAGCAGGGGTAGCCGTGATAGTAGGAGCTGTAGTAAACGGGTTGATCCCAGCTGTACATCATGGCGGCCGTCGTCATCCCCATGGCCATGCCGAAAGCCATGTCGGCCTCCGGGTTGTATACCGGCTGGGCCTGCACACCGTAAGTCACCGGCGCCGGGTAATAGACCGTGCCGACCCAGGGCTGATAGACATACCCGGTGCCGTAGACGACCGTTCCGTCCGGTTCGACCACCGTCCCCAGGTAGCCGGGGGTGTAGCCGACGTAGACCACCTCGGGCGTATATCCGTACACGCGCACGAAGGTCACATAGTAAAGCGGCGAGCTGGGCGGAACGGTGTAAATCACCGCCGGCACCGATATGGCGACCACCCAGGAGCCCTTGACCGAGGTGGCCGTGAACCAGACCCCGGCCCGCAGTGCGTAAAAAGTGTGGGCATCCACGCGGATGATCGGCGTGGGCGAGTTGACCACGTACTGCAGCGGGGTGCCGGGGATCGGTTTGAACTGCGGGGTGCCGTCGAACGCCGGCGTAAAGCTGGGTCCGCCCACGCGCGGTATGGTCGCGGTCTGGGGAATCGAATTGGCGATGACGGCTTCCCGCGCCTGGGGTGTCCCGGCCACGGAAGCCAGCACGACACCGGCCGGGGAGCCGGGCGGGATGCGGCTGAAATCGGCCGGCAGGTTGTTGCTCGCCACGTAACGCCACAGCCCGTTCAGCGAGGAGGCGCGGTACCAGCGGCCCGAGATCAGGAGGTAGTAGAAATTATTGAAGGTGTCGACAAACACGTCACCGGTGGTATTGGAAGCGTAGAGCAGGCCGGTACCCTGGATTGGCTCGAGGTTGGGCTGCCCCTTGAATACGATAAGCTCCGCGGGTGTGTGGCTCACGTAAATCGCGGGCGCTCCGTTCGCGAGCGTCGGCGGCGGCTGGGCGCCGTCGCCGCTCAGGGGATCCCCCAGCTTCTTTTCAACCAGCTTGTTTGCGACGTCCTCGATGCCCCAGGGGATGTCCGTGGCGGAACGGTAGGGGCCGTCCACGGAGGGGGCGGAGAGCCACCCGTCATAGACGTGCAGGAAATACGCATCGCCCCATTTTTTGCGCAATATCAACGCCCGGGTGTTGATGACGCGCTCGAAGCGCGTGTCGGGGACATCCTTCAGCACGGTCTGGCCGCTGATAGCGATCAGGATCGCCGGCGAATAGCTGATGATGATCCGCGGCGGATCGTTCTTCACGGCAACTCCCTGGGGATTCACGGTCTGGGATGCGGCCAGCGAGTCCTGCAGGCGGTCGAGCGCGATGGTCCGCGAGGTGCCCGAGAACAGCAACTGCAACTGATTCAGGTAGGAGGCGCCGTTGTCGGACAGGGTGGGAAAGTTGCTGCGGGTGAGGTTCAAATCCTCCAGGGTCACCATCCGCGCGGGCTTATTCACGTCCGTGCGCGCGGTCCCCCAGATCACGCCGAAGGTTTCGCCGGTTTTTCCCGCGGTTTGGGCCGAGACCGCAGCGCGAAAGGTGAGGCGGTTCATCTCCCACTTTTCCACCTGGGGCTGGTAGACCAGCAGGGTCACGTTCCCGTCTGATCCCAGGAAGCTGAATTTTCGCGGCCATGGATCCGGGTTGGCCGGTGCGGTCTCGGCTGCCGCTGCCGGCTGCGCGGACAACCATGACGACGGCTGCGAGCCAAAGCCCGCAATCGCAAGGATGACGATGAGGCCAGTAATTTTGACAAGGCGGCGAGTATTCATGGCGATTTCCTCAAAAACGATATGCTGTTAAAGGTTTAAGATTCAAGGTTCCGTGCTGCTTGAAGTACGCAAGGATACATACCGGCGGCCCTGGCAGACTTCGTGGATGGCCGGGATCAAATCGACAACAGCCCGCCGCTTCAACACGAAGCCTTCGGCCTTGGCATCGACTACTTCGCTGACTGCCGCCGGGTCGTCGTGGACGCTCACTATGATGACTTTGGTTTCGGGATGACGCTGTTTAATCAGCCGCACGACGTTGGCGGCCCCGGAAACCGGGAACGAAAGGTCCGCTACCACGAGGTCGGGGGTCATTCGCTCGACGGCCTGGATCAGGGAGGCTTCATCGGCTACCATGACAACCGATTTTGCCTCTGTTTCGAGCATCCGCCGCATCCCTTCGAGCATGCCGGGATGACTGTCCGCCAAAACTACGCGACCGCAGTGCATCGGGTTCCCTCGTCGAAGGTCAAAAGGTCCTTCCGCAAGATGCAAACTGCTCGGGGTTCTAATCAACCGCCAAGGTGATGGATACGCCGGATCAACTGCTCAGGTATCACCGGCGCACTATGGTTTCAGTTGTCGGGAGACAACAAGGAGGTGTCCGGTTATCCGGATAGAAAATTGCCAGGGAAATTGGAACTGGGAAAACTACTAGATTTTTCAGAAAAATCTACTAGGCGGGAATCACAGCGACACTAGGCCGTGCTTTACGGCATATTGAATCAATTCGGCACTGGTCTTGAGTTTGAGCTGCTCCATCATCCGGTACTTGTGAAATTCAGCGGTCCGGGGAGAAATGTTCAACAATGCGGCAACCTCCTTGGTGGATTTGCCCTCCGCCAGAAGCTGCAAGACCTCCTTTTGCCGTGGGCTCAACGCGGCTTTCAATTCCACCGGCCGGATCGATCCATTCTGATAGGAGCCGATGAGGTCTCCCGCAATCATGGGCGTAATATAGGTGCGCCCCTGCACGGCTTCCCGAATCGCAGTGATCAGCTCCTGGGGTGCGGAGTGTTTCAGCACGAACCCCGAAGCGCCGGCGGCAAAAGCGCCGGCGGCGTAGGTTACATCGGAATGCATGGTCAGAAAGACGATCTTGATGCGCTCGTCGATTTTTCTGATCTGCCGGGCGGCATCCATCCCGTTGAGCCCCGGCATCGAGATATCCGCAACCACGACATCAGGGCTCAGCTGCTTGGCCTCGGCAACCAGGGCGCGGCCGTCTTCAACCGTGCCTACGATGTCAAACTCGGTTTCCAGCAGGCCACGCAGCCCTTCCAGCACGATCTTGTGATCGTCGGCCAACAGCACGCGGGGTATCTTCATGATAGCCTCTCCGGTCAATCGACAGAGGTTTCTTGCAGTGTCTCCGATTTCAGCGGCACCGTGACTTCAATCGTGGTGCCCTTTTCGAGCTCTGATATGATGCGGTGCTTACCATGAACGAGTCTCACCCGTTCGCGTATGCTGGAAAGCCCCAGGCCCGGCTTCTTGCGCACTTCGGCGTCATCGAACCCGATGCCGTCATCCTTGACGGACAGATGCAACCCCTCTACGCTTTGGCTCAGCGAGACGGCGACGTGGCGGGCGCAGGCATGCTTGGCAACGTTGTTAAGGCACTCCTGAACAATTCGGTAGATGGACAGGGTGATATCCTTCGAGATGCTCCCCGGGATATGTTGCGCTGAACAAGCGGTGTCAATTCCCTCTATGCTGGAAAAACGCGCACACTCCGACTCGACGGCTTTCGACAATCCGAGATCGTCCAGGATCGACGGGTGAAGGCGGCGGGAGATGCTGTGGACGTCGGCCGCAATCTGAATGGCCTGATCCCGCAGCTCGCGCAGGGGTTTGAGGACGGGGGCATGCGCATCCTTCACGGCCGATTCTGTCCTTCCAACCTGGATCGCCAAAACAGCCAATCGCTGGGACAAATCGTCGTGGAGCTCGCGCGCCAGTCGGCGCCTTTCCTCCTCCTGGCCCAGGATCAGCCGGCCCGTCAGACGCTGAAGCTCCTCCTCACGTTGCCGGATGGTCTCTTCGGCCTGCAGGCGTTCGGTGACGTCCCGCGCAGCCGCATAAATCCGGTCGCCGACTGCGGCCGCACTCCACAGCATCTGGCGGTAGGCGCCGTCCTTGCAGCGGTAGCGGTTGCTGAAATCGACCACCTGCTTTTGGCCGCCCAACGCCTCCATTGCGCCCATCGTGGCGGCTACGTCCTCGGGGTGGACGAACTCCAGATAGCGCTTGGACATGAGCTCCGTAAGGTTATAGCCAAGGGTCTTCTCCCAAGCCGGGTTCAGGTGCAAGAAATAGCCGTCGGTGCTGGCGATGCAAAGCAAATCCAGGGTCACGCTGAAGAATTGATCCAATTCTTCTTTTCGTTGCCGCAGCGACGCTTCGGCCCTGCGCCGGCGGCGCCTTTGGGCCAACAGCACAAGAATCAAAAACGACTGCCCGGTGATAAAGATGAGGGCCGCGGCTATGTGATACTTGAAATTCCAAAACGTCGGCGGCTTGTTTATGACGATGCTCTCCGCTGGCAGATCATCCTCGCTCAGGTCCCAGTGCCTGAGCTGCTTCCAGTCGAACTTGGGCAAATGGGGAACAGTCAAGAAAGCCGGGACATCCTCAAGATCTTGGGTTCCCTTCAGAATGTTTAACCCCAGTTCGCCCGCTCTGGTTCCAATGTACTCGAAGCTGACCAGGGAGCCGCCCACGATGCCGTGGCCGAGCATGGCGTCCAACAGCCCGAAAACCGGCGCCTTAGAGCTCCGGCTGAGCTTCCCGGCCACTTCTACGCCTGTGAAAGTTGCTCCGGTCACATCTTTTGCGAAGGCCGTAACGAGGACGATGCTGCTGGCAGGCGCATCGGATACCGTCGCTATGATCTCATCCAGAGGCATATCGCTCAAATAGCGAAATTCAAGGAGGCTTTCCCATTTCCTGCCATCCAGTCGCACCTTGCGTTCGAGCCATCTATCCAGGGAATGAGCCCCGCTGACGACGTAGACGGTCTTGGCCTCGGGGACCAGCTTCAGTGCGAGCTCAAGCGTTCCGCTGATATCCGGTAGGGTGACCTGCTGGATGACTGGACAGCCAATATGCGGCACCTCCAAGCCTTCAGGCAAGTACAGGGCCACTATTGGAGTTTCCGGAAAGATCGTGCAGCCCTCGTTCACCGCAAAGAGCAGGCCCTCCGGGAAGAGTGTGATGACGAGGTCGATTTTGCGCCGGCCGTAACGCTGGCGCATCAACTCTGCAATTAGAATTCGGTGTTCAGGACCCGGATTGCGCTGAAGATCAAGGTGTTCGAAGAACTGGTTTCTCGTGCTCACTCCCCCGGATTCCAGGACCGTCTTGATTCCACGTTCGGTCAATTCGAATATGGGCGGGTTGGATTCCAATCCGTTCAGAATCAGAACATTCTTCCTGGACAAGTCGACCGGGGCTGTCGAGCGGGCCGCCGGCTGACCTTGGGTTTCAGGGTGCGCTCCGGTGGCGGCTTGTGTCCGGGTTGTGCCGGCAAGGCCTATCCCAGCCATAAAAGTAAGAAGAAAAACGGCTTGTAGCGTCCTCAACCGCACACGCGGCCTCCGACTCGGCTTTAAATCCGAAAATGGTTCTCCCCCCTGAATCAATGAACGATTTTTATATATAAATCAGGTATTCTTTTCAAGAAGGCCTGTCCGCTTTGCCAGGTTCCGGTGCGGCCGCCCTTCCGTCACGGCATCCGATGTGAGGGTTGTGATGGAGCGGTAAACATGTTAAGGCTTGACGCGGAACCGATATCACCCGCGAAAGGAGGCTTCAGATGAAGGGGGATGCGAAAATCATCGAGACGTTGAATTCACTTCTGGCGGATGAGCTGACGGCGATCAACCAGTACATGGTGCACTCCGAAATGTGCGCAAACTGGGGCTACGGCAAGCTGCACGAGCACTTCGAAAAACGCGCCATCACCGAGATGAAGCATGCCGAAAAGCTCATCGGCAGAATACTCTTTCTGGAAGGCATTCCGATCGTGACCAACCTGAAAAAAATCCACATCGGCAGCGACATCCCCAAGCAACTGGCCAACGACCATTCCGCCGAAGAGGGGGCCATAGCAGCTTACAACGCGGCCATCAAATTGACCGGCGAGCTGAACGATTTCGCCACGCGCGAGGTGCTCGAAAAAATTCTGAATGACGAGGACGGGCACATCGATGAAATCGAAGCGCTTCAGGATCAGATCTCGCACATGACGCTGCCGGTTTTTCTGACGACTCAGGTAGGCAAATAAGGAATTTTCACCGCAGAGGCGCAGAGAACCGCGAGAATTTTTCATTTGCCGCTGAGACGGCGGCAAATGAAAATCCCTCAGCCGCTGCGCATCGGGGTTAACGGCCCCAGTTACCCGCACGCCCAGTGGGCATTCTAACTTCTGCTGCGAAGCGGCATGGTGGTTTTCCGTTGCCGGCCTCTCACCGGCAACGGAAAAAACAAGAACCTTTGCGGCTTTGCGGTGAAAAATTCTTCTCTTGTAGCTGGCCAACCAAGAGGCTGATCGACTATGACCGCATTAGCGAGCGCAATTAATGCTGCTCGCCGCCGTATTTTTCTTTCACCTTCGCCCGGTCCGGCGACCCGCCCGCGCCCAACGGCATCTCGTCCACGAACTCGACATACTGGGGCTTCTTGAAGCTGGCGATGCGTTCGCCCACGAACTTGATGAGGTCCCTGGCGGCCAACGTCTGGCCGGGCTTGAGCTGGCAAACCGCCTTGATGCCTTCCTTCCACTTGGGGTCGGGGACACCGAACACGACCGTCAGCGCCACGGCGGGGTGCTCGAGAATCGCTTTCTCCACCTCGGCCGGGTAGACGTTCTCCCCGCCCGGCTTGATGAGCTCCTTATCGGGTTTGCGGCCTGCATAAAACAGGAACCCGTCCTCGTCGAAGCGCCCCATGTCTCCGGTATGGTGCCACCCGCCCCGGAAGGCGTAGGCCGTGTCTTCCGGCAGGGCCCAGTAGCCGCTGAAGACCATGGGGCCTTTTACCGCGATTTCGCCCACCTCGCCCGCAGGAACCGTCCGGTCGTTGTCGTCCACCAGCCTCACGTCAGCCAGGGGTAAAGTCCGACCGGCCGAGCCGGGCCTATCGTTGTAAGCTCCGAAGGTGGCGATGGCGGAGGTCTCGGTCTGTCCGTATACGACATAAAACCTGCCGCCGGTCAGCTTCTGATATTTCTCGATGGTGCCCGGCGCCTCCAAGCCGATGACCTGCTGCAGGGAGTTGATGTCCTTACCGGTCTTGGCCTGCTGGTCGAGAATCGACCCCAGGATCGGTGAGAAATCGTACATCACCGTCACTTTCTTATCTGCGATCAACTCCACGGCCTGGGCGGCGTCGAACTTGCTCATGTTGACGTTGAGAGTGCCGGCATGGAAGCTTTTTGTCGCCATGAAAAGCCCGCCCACGTGAAATAGAGGCAACAGGTTGAGGTGGACATCCGCAGGCGACAAGTGCATGAGAAGGTTATAGTGAACATTGGCGCTGATGAAGTTGCGATGGGTCAACAGCGCCCCTCGCGGCCGGCCGGCCACGGCCGCCGTGTGGATGATGACCAGCCCGTCCCCGTTGCCGACTTCGGCCGGCCTGGCGCCGGTCGATGATTTCAGCAGGGCATTAAAATCATCGAAGGTCCCGCCCGGCGGCTTGAGGTTGAAATACCGCTGCACCGACGGCAATCGGCCTTTTGCCGATACGATCATCGATTGATATTCGGGGTCCACGAAAAGCAGTTTCGGGGTTCCGTCATTCAGGTTATACATGACTTCTTCGGCCGAAAGCCGCCAATTGACGGGCAGAACGATGGCGCCGACGGCAGCGGCTGCTCCAAAAAGCAGAAAGTACTCGAGGCTGTTCTTGCCCAGGACGCCGATCCGGTCTCCCTTTTGAACTCCCGCCTGCTGAATCCCCCCCGCCAGCCGATCCACCTGCTGTTTGACTTCTGCAAAGGTCAATGTGCGCTGATCATCGACCTCCAGCCAAGCCGGCCGATTCTTAAAGCAGACCGCGTTGCGGTTGATCAGATCATAAAACGTGTAGTCATGCAGTGCCATGACATCACCACCTTGGCCTTGGCAGCGAAGGACAGCAAGAAAACACTTCTTGTGTCCCACTGCCGAGTGAGCGTAGGTTGGACATATATAACGACTTGTTCTACGGGATTCTTTTTATCAGCCGCCTCCGGACCCCATGGGCCCGGAGGCGGTTAATATCGGTTCAAACGAATCGGCGCGTCACGGGTACTTGGCCTTGAACGCTGCGACTTTCGTGATGCCGTCCGCCTTGAACACGGCAGACCCTTCTCTTACTTCCACCGGGAAGGAAAAATCCGGCGCCTTGGTCCACCACTTCTCGATCATCTCCCAGGGCGTCTTGCCCATTTTCTGAAGATCCATGCCCCCCACCACCCCCAGGCTCATGAACGCTTCAAACATGCCGAAAACACAAGGAACCCGCACCTGGCTGGTCTTGCCGCCGGGGATCCAGATCTGGTCCTGGGTTCCCACCGTGTTGAGGTTGAAGCCGTCCAGGGCCACGGTGAACTTCATATTGTCCATCAGCACCGGGAAATCGTTGGGGTTCTTGATGTCGAAAAGAAACGAATAGATCAGCGGGGCCCCGTTGTTGCCGGGCTTGGCATTGGCCGGATTGGTCGGTTGGACCTTGTTGTTGTAAAACCAATATCCGAAATAGCTCGAGACATCGGCCTGGCTCAGAGTAACCTCCGGTGTCTTGAAGTTGCTATCGGAGGCTTTTTGCATGCCGGCGCAACCGGCCAGCAGGAAAACGGCCATGGCCATGCCCAAGAAAGCCATCAGCATCGATTGCTTTTTCATGACATCCTCTCCTCTGTCACGTTGAGATTTAAGTAAGCCATCGTTTGCGGCGCTTGTAGTGCTTCACGTCGCGGAAACTCTTCCGACCCCCCAGGTCGGTCATCCCGAGGTAGAAATCCTTGATGTCCGGGTTCTCCCTCAGCTTCTCGGCCGAGTCGTTCATGACGATGCGGCCGGTCTCCAGCACGTAGGCGTAAGGCGCCACGTTCAGGGCCAGCTTGGCGTTCTGCTCCACGAGCAGCATCGAGATCTTCTCCTCCGCGTTGAGACGCGTGATGATGTTGAAGATCTCGTGGATCAGCAGCGGCGCGAGCCCCATGGAGGGTTCATCCAGCAGGATCAACTTGGGGCTGGTCATCAGGGCGCGTCCCACCACGGTCATCTGCTGCTCCCCGCCGCTGATGAAGCCGGCGACCTCGTTGCGCTTCTGATGCAACCGCGGGAAATAGTGGTAAACCATATCCAGCCCCTCCTTGTAGGAGCGGCCGAACTTGCGCATGTGGGCGCCCACCTTGAGGTTCTGCTCCACGGTGAGGTGCTCGAAGACCCGACGGCCCTCGATGACCTGCACGATGCCCATCTTGGCGATCTTCTCCGGCGGCATGCGGTCGATGCGCTGGCCCATGAACTCGATGGAGCCGTCGGTGACCCGGCCGTCCTCGTGTTTCAAAAGCCCGGAGATGGCCTTGAGTATGGTACTCTTGCCGGCCCCGTTGGCGCCCAGCAGTGCCACGATGCCGCTCTCGGGGACCTCGATGGAGACCCCTTTGATTACCAGGATGACCTCGTGGTACTTCACCTCGATGTTGTTGATCTTGAGAATGCTGTTGGTCGGCTCCAAGGCGTCCTGACCTCCTCGGGGAGTTTGAGCAGCGTACCGCCGGAGATTACCAGCCCATCCAGGTGGGCCACTTGTCGGGCCAGCGGCTCTTGATGTCGGTGACCTGGACCAGTTTGAATTTGGCGTCTTTCACCTCATACACCGGCACCGACCCCGAAACGCGGTGGTCCGTGTCGGTGTAGGTCAGCTTGGCGCCGCCCAGGCCGAGGTCGAACTCTCTCATGGTCTCAAAACCCTTTTTGAGGATTCCCTCGCCGTTCAGTGCGCCGGCCTTATCGGCCCGCTTCATGGCTTCCCACAGGGCCAAGACGTTGGACCAGCCCTGGACCGTGCGAATCAGTCGCTTTTCCGTGGGAACCCCGGGGTTGTACTTCTTGCCGTATTCCACCACCTTGGGCATCAGCGGGACATTGGCCTCCATGTAGAAGGCGCATACGGTCGCACCCATCACCCCCTCCGCGGCCTTTCCCGCCAACCGCGGCAGGTTTTCGTCCAAGGCCCAGAGGTTGACGATGTGGTCCGCCCCGAGGCCCAGCGCATAGGCATCGCGGATGGTGGCGGACACCGACATGGTGGTGTTGCCGTGCCAGACCACGTCCGGCTTGAAATCCTTCAGAGCCAGGACCTGGCTCTTGGCGTCCACCGCAAACAGGGACACATCCTGGTCCGGCCCGATGTCGAAACCGAGCAGAGTCGCCTGGTCCTTGATAGCCTTGATCGGAGCGCTCGCGTAAGGCGAGGCGAACATGTAGGAGCAGGCAAAGCGCGGTTTGCGCTTGCCGAAATCCGCATTCTTCTTCCAGCGCGTATCATACCAGGCCGTAAGGGTCGCCCGCGCGTTGGTGGAGTAATCGGTGGCCGCGAAGAGGTTGTAAGGCGTCTTCTTGGGGTCTGTCAGGTGCCCGGAGTAGCTGGCCGAGACGTACGGCATCTTGTCCGCGGTGACCGTCGGCGCAAGTGCCTCGGTGTCTCCGGTGCCCCAGCCTTCAACCGCGACGGCCTTCATGCGCTGGAAGAGCTTGTACTTCGTCAGGGCCTCCGGCACCCGGTAGCCATAGTCAAACTGGATCAGCTTGATCTGCTTGCCGTTGACGCCGCCGTTGTCGTTGCAGTAGTTGAAAGCTTCGGCAACGCCCAGGGCGTAGTCCTTGCCCACGTCCGAGGTGGCGCCGGTCATGTCGCTCAGGGCGCCCACAACGACTTCCTGCGCCATGCTCGCGGAAAACAACCCGGCAGCAGCCACGATCGCAACCGCTAGTACCAATGCTCTTGCCTTCATGCGTCCCTCCTTTCAGCAGCAAAGGGTTAAAAAAACCCGCAGCCCGATTCAGTTCAGGAACCCCCGTTCCTAGTAAGAAAACGGCCACAGGTTGAAGTAATTCTTGGTCTGCCACCAGCGGTAGGCCAAGCCGTTCGGCTCGAAAATCATGAACACGCAAATGGCCAGGCCGAAGGCGGCCTCCTTGATGAAGAGAAAATCCATCAGCAGCTTGGGAAAGCTGGCAGCAAGCGGTATGACCGCCATCTGCAGCAGTTCCATCACCGTCACCATGAAGATGGCGCCGAAGATAGTTCCGTGGATCGACCCGACACCCCCGATCAGGATCACCCCCACCAACCACAGCGACCAGAACCAGGGGAAATGCTCCGGGCTGATGGCCGCCAGGTTGCTGATCCAGAAGGCCCCGGCCACCCCGCCGATGAACCCGGCGACAAAAAAAGCGAACAGTTTGTACTGCACCACGTTGATCCCCATGACCTCGGCGGAGATGTCGTTGTCCCGGATCGCCACCCAGGCCCGCCCGACTCGCGACCGGAGCAAGTTGATCACCGCGGTGGTCACCAGAATCACCAGCACGAGCATCATGTAATAAACCTTGAGGTCGCTGTCGATCACCCAGGGCCCGATCTTGATGGTACCGGGAGGCAGGGAAAACGCCTGGCCGCGGCCGCCGATCTGGCTGATGTATTGGGTGATGACGAAATCGACCGTGATGAACTGGGCGGCCATGGTGGTCAGGATCAGATAGAAGCCCTTGACCTTGGACGAAGGCAGGCCGAAGAGCACGCACCAGATGCCGGCCACGACGGCGGCAACGAAGATGCTGATCGGGTAGGCCAGCCCAAGCTCTGTCAGGAATTTCGGCCACGGGAACTCGAGGATCAGCAGCGTGCTGGTGTAGGCGCCCACTGCCAGGAACGCCGCATGTCCGAGGGTCACCTGGCCGCAGAAACCGATGAGCAGCTGCACGCCCAAGGCTCCCAGCGCGGTGTAGCCGATCTGGTTGCAGACGCTCAGCCAGTAGGAGTCGGCCAGGCTAGGTATGCCGATAAACAGCACCAGCATCAGCAGGACCATCTTGCCCTTGATGAACTTGGTCTGCCACCAGCCGTGGTCCTCGTGGTAGTTCTGGTGGTATTCGCCGCAAGGTAAAAATGTCGTCGACATACGTCGCTTCGCTCCAGCGTTAGGTATTAGGTGTTAGGTTTTAAGTATAAAAGATTCTCAATCCTTTGCATGACACTTAACACTTAAAACCTAACACCATCTTCATTAAACTCTCTCTATCCGCTCCCACCCCCAAATACCGAACGGCTTCCATAGCAGGAACACAGCCATGAAGGCGAAGGGGGCGACCTCCTTCACCCCTCCGGGGAAGTACCGGTCGAGATAGGCGCCGCAGAAGTTCTGCAGCACGCCGATGATGATCCCGCCGAGGATGGCTCCGGGTACCGAGTTCAGGCCGCCTAGCACCACCGCGGGCAGCACCAGCAGCCCGAGGTAGGCCACCGAGATGTTCAGGCCGTTGATATTGCCAAGGAGGGTCCCGCCCACGCCGGCCGCCATGAAGGCGATGGCCCAGGCCGCGGCATAGACGTACCGCGCGCTGACGCCCACCGACAGGGCCGCCATTTCATCGTCGGCCGTGGCCTGCATGGCCAGACCCCAGCGGGTGTACTTGAAGAAGCTCACGAAGACCACCAGCAGGATGAGGGCAGCCACGAAGCTCCACAGGTATACCTGGCCGATGATCAGGGGCCCGATGCGGATCGGCTCGATTGAAAACACGGGCGGTTCGAACACTCGGGTGTCGGTCCCCCAGATGAATTCCAGGGTTCCTTTGAAGAAAAAGGACAGCCCCACGGTCACCATGATGACGGTCAGAACCGGCTCGCCGATCAGCCGGTCGAGGAAGATGCGCTCAGTCAGGATTCCAAGGATAAAGCCGATGATCAGGGAGAAGAGCAGGGAAAGCAGAAAAGGAATCCCCATGGAGTAAAAGCTGAGCGACACGTAGGCGCCGATCAGGGTCATCTCTCCCATGGCCAGGTTCAGCACGCCCGAGCATTTGTATATGAGCACCCAACCCAGGGCCACCAGGGCGTAAATGCCCCCTACCATGACGCCGGTGGTCAAGGTCATCAGAATCAGGTCCATTCGCTGCTCTCCTTGTCCGCTGCGTTTCACGCAGCGATGGGAATGATCTTCAGATCGGTCACGATGTGTGCCTGGCGGCCGTCTTCGTATTTGATGGCGGTGTCGATGTGCACGCGGTCCGCCTCGGTGTAAAGGGCCTCCACGATCACTTGGTAACGCTTCTCCACGAAGGCCCGGCGCAGTTTGCGCGTGCGGGTCAGTTCGTCGTCGTCAGGGTCGAACTCCTTGTAGAGGTTGGTGAACTTGTGGATCTTGGCGACGCCCGGCAGGTCCTTGTTGGCTTGGCGGATCTGCTTCTCCACGAGCTCGTAGACCTGGGGCATCTGGGACAGTTCCTGATAGCTCGTGTAGTTGAGCTTGCGCTCATCGGCCCACTTGCCGACCACCGAGTAGTCGATGCACATGACGGCCGAAAGGTAGTCCTTGCGGTCGCCGATGACCCAGGCGTCCTTGATGTAAGGGCTGAACTTCAGCCGGGTCTCCAGGTACTGCGGGGCGAACGGCCGGCCGTCCTTCAGGGTGAAGACGTCCTTGGTGCGGTCGAAAACCACCAGGTGGCCGTCGTCGTCCAGGAACCCCTTGTCGCCGGAATAAAGCCAGCCGTCCTTGAGGGTCTTGGTGGTCGCCTCCGGGTTCTTGTAGTAGCCCTTGAACACCGAGGGGCTGCGGGTGAGGATCTCACCGTCTTCGGCGATGCGGACTTCCGTCCCGGGAATCGGATGGCCGACCGTGTCGAACTTGATGTCGCCGCTGCGATGCACCACCGAGATCCCGGCTACTTCGGTCTGACCATAGATCTGCTTCAGGTTGACGCCCAGGGAGTGGAAGAAGCGGAAATGGTCCGGTCCCATGGCGGCGCCGCCGGTGTAAGCGTTGCGCACCCGGCTCATGCCGAGATGATCCTTGAGCTTCTTCTGCACCGTGGCATAGGCCATCGCGTGCAGCAGCCTCCAGTGCAGCGGCACCCCCTTCTTGGAAAACTTCAAATCCGCGTAGTGGTAGCCCACCCAGGTGGCGAACTGGAACATTTTGCGCTTCAGCCAGGTGGCGTCCAGGTACTTGACCTGCACCGAGCGGGTCATCTGCTCGTACATGCGCGGCGGCGCGAACATGACGTGCGGGCCGATTTCGCGGATGTTCTCCTGGGCGGTCTCGGGCTCTTCCGGGAAATTCAGCGTGTAGCCGATCTGAAGGCCGCAGGAGATCGACATCATCTGCTCGCCGATCCAGGCGAACGGCAGATAGGACACGTAGTCGTCGGTCTCCTCGCAGGGGTCGATCTGCATCAGGTGCTGACCCATGGACAGCATGTTGTGGTGGGACAGCAGCGCGCCCTTGGGCAGCGCCGTGGTGCCGGACGTGTAAAACAGCAGCGCAATCTCCTCGCCGTGCCCCTTCTGGATGAGCTCTTCGAACAAGTTCGGTTTTTCCTTCTCGAGTTCACGGCCGAGGTTCTGCACTTCCCTGAGGCTGACCAGGCAGTCCTGCTTGTAGTGGCGCAAGCCCTTCGGGTCGTCGTAAATGATCTTCTTCAGCTTGGGGCAGTCCTTCAGGATGGACAGCGCCTTGTCGACCTCCTCCTGGCCTTCGCCGACCAGGAACTTGGCATCCGAGTGGTCGACGATATAGCGCACCTCATCCATCAGGCAGTCCTGGAACAGCCACACCGCGATTCCGCGCGCGCACAGGGTGGCCATCTCCGCCATCAAGCCCTCCGGCCGGTTGTCGCCGATCATGGCAACCTTGTCCCCCTCCTGAAGGCCGAGCCGGATCAGGCCTAAAGCCATGTATTTGACTTTCTCCAAGTAGTCCTGCCAGGTGATGGGCCGCCAGATCCCGAACTCCTTTTCCCGCATGGCGACGCGGTCTTTGCCGTACCGCTGGGCCTTCTGGCAGAAAAGCTTGGGGATCGTGAGCTCCGCTGGAATTTCCGTCGACTGTTCCGCCGCCGCCGCGATGGTTTTATCTCCTTGTAGCATACAGGTCCTCTTCACCCAGGTAGGCCTTGATCACGTCCGGATTGTTCTGAACTTCCTGCGGGGTGCCGTCCATGATCATGTTCCCGAAGTTGAGCACGAACACCCGGTGCGAAAGGTCCATGACCACGCCCATGTCGTGTTCCACCAGCAGGCAGGTGATGTTCCAGCGCGCATCCTCGTTAATGTCCAGGATGAACCGCGCCATGTCCTCGGTCTCCTCCAGGTTGAGACCGGCCAGCGGTTCGTCGAGAATCAGCAGATCCGGCTTCAGCGCTAGGGCCCGACCGAGCTCCACCCGTTTCTGCAGACCGTAAGGCAGCATGCCGACAGGCTTGTGGCGGATGTGCTCGATCTCCAGCAGGTCGATGATTTCCTCTTCGATGAATTTGCGGGTCTCGATTTCCTCTCGGGCCGTCTTGCCGAGGTAGACCGACCCGCTCATAACCCCGGATTTCATATGGATGTGCCGGCCCAGGCGGATGTTGTCGAGCACGGTCATGCCGCCGAAGACCTCCACTTTCTGGAAGGTCCGGGACATCCCCCGCGCCGCCCGCTGGTAGGGCTTGAGGTCGTTGATGCGCTCGCCCTTGAAGTAAATCTCCCCTTTTTGGGGCCGGTAGAGCCCGTTGATGCAGTTCATCATGACCGTTTTACCGGCGCCGTTGGGCCCGATGACGGAATGGATCTCCCCCTTGCGAACCTGAAGGCTGACCCCGACCAGAGCCGCCACTTTGCCGAAATACATGGCGATGTCTTTCAGGTCGAGGATGACGTCGCCCTCTTTGACTGCGGCTGTTCCTCCCACTGGTTAATTCTCCCCCCTGGTGGCTGCGTCAGACGCCCCGCCCTGGGCAACGCTGAAAAGATCTGAGCGAGGCATGCTCGAAAAAAATGAATTCAATTCATTTCGTATAGCAACTCCTATAAGATGCTTTATGTTTAGTCAACAATTTTGTAGATAAGATAAAATAGTGGTTAAATAGCGGCATATACCAGCTATTTCTCGATACCCAGCAGATGGGAACGCAGGTTCTTCTTGCTGTTCCGCAGCCCCAGCTTGGTTCGGATATTGTGTCGATGAAAGAGGATGGTGTTCTTGGAAAGCAGCAGCAACTCAGCGATATCCTTGTTGGTCCGGCCCTCCTTGACCAGATTCGCAACCCGGATCTCCGTGGGGGTGAGGTTGAAGTGCCGCGAAGACAGGCTGCTGGTGAAGGGTGAAATAATGCTCTCCAAGTTGGATTCGAGGATATCCACCAACGCCTTCTGCACGACGGCCAGCCGGCCTTTCTTCAACCGGTCCAGGTAAGGCCCGATGAGCTCCCTGACATTGGACAGCACCACTTCGCCCAGCTCCTTCTTGTCGTCCTCGCGCTGCTTGAGGAGCACCCTCAGGGCGGTGTTGGCCTCTTCCAGATGCAGAGACTGGGCCTTCAGCTCCTTTTCGCGCTTGCGCAGCTGGGCTTCAGCCCGCTTGCGGTCCTCCACCTCCTGAGCCAGCTGGGCATTGGCCTGTGCCAGCTCCGCGGTGCGCTCGGAAACCAGCTCGCCCAGCTGGTCGTGATACTTGCGCAGTTCGCGCTCGGCGCTCTTCTGGGCACTGATGTCCCGCAGCGTGACGATGTTGCCGGCGGGCTTGCCCTCCTCGTCGAAATAAAGCGTAGAGCTCAGCTGGACATCGAGCAGCCGGCCGTCCCGGGTCAGTCGCTTGGTTTCGAAAAGCTGGATCTTTTTCCCGCTTAGCATGTTTTCGATGGCCACGCGGGTTTCCGGCCAGCTCTCCTCCGGCACGAAATCGATGTGCTTGCCCAGCAGTTGGTCACGCTGCAGGCCGAAAGTCTGCTCGAAGGCCGGGTTGACGTACACGGTTTCGCCCTGGAGGTTGTAGACCACGATCGGATCCGGTGAGGACTCGAGCAGCAGGCGGTAGCGCTCCTCGCTCTTGCGCAGGATCTCCTCCGTGCGCTTGCGCTCGCCCAACTCCCGCCGGGCATCGGCGTAAAGCCTGGCCTTGTCGAGAGCCACGGTGGCCAGCCCGGCGAAACGGTCCAGCATGGCCACATCCTCTTCCCGGAACCTCTTGCCGGCCTCGACTTGCGCCAGCCCGATGACGCCCTCCACCCGCCCCTGATACTTCAGGGGGATGCCGATGATGGAATGCAGCTGGTCGAAGGTCTTCCCGGCCAGCCGGCCTCCCCACGTGTGGTAATCATCGATAATGAGACAGGTCTCGCTCTGCCAAACCCTGCCACCCAGGCCCTCGCCCGGGGACACCCGCAGCCCGATCTGGCTCTTGAAAAAGCCCATGCCCACGCGCATCTGCATGACGTTCGCATCGGAGTCCAGCAGGTAGATGTAGCCGTGGGCGGTACCGGTCAGGAGAGCGGCGCGTTGCAGGATGGCCTCGAGCAGTTCCTCCTTGTCCAGGCGGTCGATCAAACCCAGGGAAGTTTCGTGTAGGGCGGAGAGGTATTCGTTCTGGCGGCGGACGGCGGAGATGTCCTCCCTCAGGCGGACGAGCTCGCGCTCCAACTCCGCCAGCCGATGGGGCAGGGCCACTTTTTCCGTAGAGGCATCCGGCACGGCGGCACCTCCGACTCGATTTCGGCTTCCAGCCGAAATTCTCAGACGCGTCAAGAGCCGCCGTCGAAGCCGATGATGACCTTCCCGCCGTCGACGATCACCGGCACCCGGCGGTCGTTTTGCGAGTGCTTCAGCATGTCGGCCATGCGGGACTTGTCCCCTAAGACATTCACATATTCCACCGCATCGCCCTTTTTGGCATAGGCTTCACGAGCCGCCTGCGTATAGGGTCAGCTGTCCTTGCCGAAAATGAGCACCTTCTTTGCCATGGGTCAATCCTCCATGCTGAAAGCGGATTCTTCCCGTATCCCCGTTGAGCTGCGAGCCTCGAGCCCAGAGCTTGCAACGCTCGGCACCCGATCCCTATCAGCCGTTTCCGGTCTTGTCAATGTACACCGATTGATCTATAGTCCTATATTTGCTTCAGTGACAATGCTTATCCATTCACGTCACGCGAGTAGCACAGTGGCTTGCTCCAGCGATCTCTCATGCGAGGTCACGGTCGTCAACGAGTTCGGACTGCACGCGCGCTCGGCGGCTAAGATCGCACGGATCGCCCAGGACGCCCGCGCGGGCGTCTGGGTCATCCGAGGCGAAGAGCGGGCGTCGGCGGCCAGCATCCTGGAGGTGTTGACGCTGGCCTGCGCAAAAGGCTCGCGGCTCAAGCTGCTGATCGAAGATCCGGCGGATCGGCCGATCCTCGCGGCGCTGGTGCAGCTGGTCGAAAGCGGTTTCGAGGAATAGCACCGATGGAAGAACGGACGGAAGGAGAAATCATCCTCAAGGGGATCAATGCCTCGCCGGGCATCTGTACCGGCAAGGCCTACCTCGTGGACCGCGAAGGCGTCGAGGTCATCAACAAGTACTGCATCTTAGAGAAACACGTCAAAAGCGAAGTCAAGCGCTTCAAGGCGGCCGTCCAGAACGCCAAGGCGGAACTGCGGGCCGTCATTGAAAACAGCCCCGAGGCGCTCCAGAAGGCCCACATCCTCGAAACTCACGTGGAATTGCTGAACGACAAACTGCTGTACGGCCGCACCGTTGAGACCATCGATAAGAAGCACCTGAACGCGGAGTGGGCTCTCAAGACCGTCGTCACCCAGATCAAGTCGGCCTTCGAGGAGATGACCGATCCCTACCTCCGGGAACGGGTGTCCGACATCGTCCACGTCTCGGATCTCGTCATGCGCAACCTGCTGGGCGCGGCGGCGAAGGATCTGGACCCGATCGACAAGCGGGTCATCCTGGTTGCGCACGACCTCTCCCCGGCGGACGCCAGCCAGATCAACATCGAGCGCAT
>JBLMXM010000064.1:0-17141 GCA_050257775.1 Hyphomicrobiales bacterium | reverse complement strand
GAATCAACCTGACGGCCTGCTCCTACGACGGGGCGGTCATCGTCACCGAATGGGGATTCGCCGACCTGCGCGAGCTCACGGTCGGCGAGAAGGCGCTGGCCCTGGCGAGCATATCGCACCCGAGCTGCCGCGATGAGCTGCTGCGGTATGTGACCGACGACCCGATGTTCACCAAGCCGGTGGGTTTTTCGCCGGGCCAAACCCCGCGCGGCGTTCAGATGTACGACGGTAATATTGCGATCGGTGCGAATTAAAGCCTCGAGCCGGAAAGCGGAAGAGCAAGTCCCCCGGGTCTTTTTTGGAAGTCGGGGGCAGGGGGGATTCTGCGTTTTTGTCCTCCTTTTGCTCTTCGTTCTCGCAGCCTGCCAGACCCAACCCCGGTTCAACGTTGAACCCCTTCCCCGTTACGACGCGCTATTCCAACACACCTCCGGCTGGACCGGCGGGGACGGGGCTTACTCCACGCCGTTGAGCGAGGACCGGTTGGTATGGCTCTTCGGGGACACCTTCGTGGGCGAGGTGCGAGACGGGCGTCGCGTCAACGCCCGCCTGGTCAGCAATACCATCGCCGTTCAGACCGGCCGGTCACCGGACGGGGGCTCCATCACATTTTTCTATCGGACGTCGTCCGCGGGCCTGCCGTCGGCATTCCTGGAACCCGGTGACGGCAATGGATGGCTTTGGCCGTACCAGGGCGTGCGGACCCCGGACGGCCTTTACCTCTTCCTCCTGCGAATCGAACGCACCGACCCCGGCTCGCCCTTTGGTTTCCGGCTGGTGGACACTTGGCTGGGGCAGGTGGCCAACCCCGACGACTCGCCGGAGCGCTGGCACCTGACGCAGCGGAAAATCCCATGGAGCAGCGAACACCGGCTGTTCGGGTCATCCACTGTCCAGCAGGCCGGCTTCTGCTACATCTTCGGTACGGTAGACGAATCAGCGGACGGCTTGTCGGCCAGGTATATGATCGTCGCACGGGTTCCGGTGGAGAAGCTGGGGGATTTCAGCGCCTGGCGTTTTTTCGCGGGAGGAGAGTGGGTTGCCGAAGCCGACCGCGCCGGCCGGGTCTGTGAAGGCGTGGCAGGCGAATTCTCGGTTTCCCTCCAGCCGGCCTTGAACCGCTACGTCCTGGTTTACACCGACGGCGGCCTGTCGGAGCACATCATCCTTCGGTATTCGTCCCAGCCCTATGGGCCATGGAGCGAGCCGACGCGGGTTTATCAGTGCCCCGAAATGAGCTGGGATCCACGAATTTTCTGTTACGGCGCCAAGGCCCATCCCGAGCTGGCCCGGGACGCCCGCGAATTAATCGTGACTTACGTTGCAAATGCGACGGACTTCACACTGCTGGAGACCGACGCGCGACTCTACCAGCCGAGGTTTCTGCGGGTAACCTTCAACTCTCCTCCCCCTTGACAGGGGAGGCAAGGAGGCAGTGAACCCGGAAGTCATATTGCGTTTCAACTGCTGACGGATTCGCCCACCCATCGCAGGAAGGGGGGATAGCCGTCTTCCACCTTCAGGCTGACAATGCACGGGCAGCTGTAGCTGTGCAGGGATTTTACCCTTGCGATGAGATCGGCCACCCGCGCCGAGGTGGTCTTGGCGATCATCACCACCTCGGACTCCTCCTGGAGCTTGCCGTCCCAGATGTAGATGGAATTCATGTGAGGTAAAAGGTTGACGCAGGCCGCGAGGTGAGATGAGACCAGATCGCGGCCTATTTTTTGCGCCTCTTCCGGATTTCCGGCCGTCATGTAGATAAACCGAACGCTCATGTGGATCACCCTCGTCCTTGTTTGTAACCCCTCAAGGATTTCGTAGCAGATCCACGGCCTGGTTACAAACCCAGCTCTTCAAAGGCCCGTTTCAGCTTTTGTTCCCGGAGAAGCGTCTCGGCCCGGCTGTGCGCTGCTTCAAATTTTTTCAGATCCGGGTGTTCCATCAGGCGGCCCGGCTCGGGATCGACGACCAGGAAGTATAGCGCCTGGATCAACCAAAACAGCCATACGCTCAGCGTCCAACCGTAAAGACCCGGCGGCTGAAGCACCCAGGCCAGGACCAGCCCGGCCGGGCAGAAGATCGCCTCAGCGAACATCCGCCTAAGGGTCGGACCCGGTGAGCAGATGCCGCTGCGGATCCAGGACAGAGTGGCGGCTGCCGGGATCACAAAATTGGTGACGGTCCCGGCAACCACCAGTACGGCGGAAAGCGTTAAAAACGATGGGAAAAGATCCCGGCGGCGCTCTTTGTTCAACCCGCCGAGAAACCCCACATAGGCCGCCAGATCTATGAACAAAGCTGTATTCAGGGCCGTCGTTCGCTGATTCAGGCGAAGCAGCAGGCTCGTCACGGCGGCGAATATCAAGGCCGCCGCCAAGGCAAAGATAACCGAGGCAGCAACGGGTGTGATTTTGGATTTCATGGGTTCCCTCGATTCATGGATTATTACTCGTTACTCGTTGCCCGTTATTCGTTACGTCTTTCTGCTCACTCATTTTCGGCGGTCCGAATATCCTTCGTACTGCAGGGACTTGGAAGCCGCCTTCTGTTTCTCCATCACGGTCGCCGGCGACCCCTGGAAGGTCTCGTCCACTCTCTTTTTCAACTCTTTTACATCTTTTTCCAGGTTGAGCCCGACCTCCGGCGATCGCACAACGGAGTTCAGCGTGCGCTGTTCGGCTTCATATGTCTCGATGCGCTTCAGGGCCTCTTCCCGTTTCCCGGAGCTGATGTCGGCGGCGACATCCTGCTTGAGGCGGTTGTAATCATCGCTCAGGACCTTGTGTTCCCAGCGCGTGCGATCGATGGACGACAGAACCCGGCCCTCGTCACCCACACAGGCGACCGTGAGGGTACTCTCCATGACGGCTTCATGCAGTTGCCCCTGGTACTGGTAGCGGGCCTTGACACGGCCGATCTGGAACCGGCGCTCCTGGTCCGTTGGGACCTGGAGGGTCAGGAAGACTCGGCGGGTCTGGCCGGAGCGCAGGCTGCCGGGGTAGAACACGGCCCAATCGCCCTCGAGCGAGACGGGATATCCGGCGGCATCCAGCAGCCTCACCCCGGCCGGCAACGCCAGGCTGACCGCAATCCCGGTGGCCAGCGCTGATTTCGCGGACAAGAATTCCTTTTGAAACATCTCAGCAAAAGCGGAAGGATTGTCCAGGTAGTAATAGGAGCCGGCGCCCCGGTCGGCAATCATGCTCATCAGGAATTCATTGAAGTCGGCGCCCACCCCCACGGTGCTCACGGCGAATTCCTTTCCGGCCGCTAAGGCCGCCATGCGCCCGAGGGCCGCGGGATCGGTCATGCCGCGGTTGGCCAGGCCGTCTGAAATCAGGATCACCCGACCCGGGTGCCCCGGCCGGCCGGAGGCCGTGATCATGTCGATGCCCGCACGCAACCCTTCGCCCAAATTGGTGGCACCGCTCGAAAAAATCCCATTGACCGCCGATTGCATCAGCCCGCGGTTGAGATCGGTTGCGGCCAGCAGATCGCAATGCTTCTGGACGGCGTCGGAGTAGCTGAACAGCGCGAATCGGTCGCGCTCCGTCAGTCCGGCGATGAGGCTCCGGAGAGACTGGCGGGCATACTCCAGCTTCGGCCCCTGCATGGATCCACTGCGGTCCAGCACGACGACGAAATCGATGCCCGCCTCGCCGGCGGCGCTGCCGTCGCCGCCGGGACCGGCGGATAGCGTAAGCTCGAGGCTGACCTTTCCGGGGGAGCCCTTGAGCACGTGAGTTTGGACCATGTGCCCGGCGAGGTTCAGGATCCCGGCTCCGGAGGAGACTATCGGCGGCGGAAGAGGTGGTTGAGGGTCGGCGGGCTTGACTCTGCCGGAATAGGCCATTGCGGCCCCGGTGATGACGATCAGGCCCAGGATGAAGGTCAGCGCTTTCAAACGTGGTCTTTTCATGAATTGCTCCTTTCGTTGGCTTGCGGTGCGGCACACCCGAAATGGTTTGCCTCTTCGACTACTATTTTCGGGCTAAATCGGCCGCAGCTCAATTCAAAGTACTGCAAAATGAAAAGACCGATTTTTTGCAAAACTTTTACTTTTATCGCGGGAGCCTCCGCGATAAAATAAAAGAGTGATAAGTAATGAGTTGGAGTGGTGAGTAACAGGCAGAGTGATAAGAGCAACGAACAACGAGTGCCAAACACCAAACACGAAACACCAACCTGTATGAAACACCCCAAAGCTCGGATCCTGGTGGTGGAAGACGATGCGGCCCTGCGGCGCGGACTGATGGATGTGCTGGTGTTCAACGGCTACGAGGTGCGCGGGGTCGCGGACGGCAGCGAAGGGCTCCGGGAGGCCCTGGGAAGCCCCTGCGATCTCGTGATGCTCGACGTGATGCTGCCCGGGATGGACGGATTTTCCATTTGCCGGGAAATCCGGCGCCGCCGTCCGAACCAGGCTGTGGTCATGATCACTGCCAAGGGCGCGGAAGACGACGTGGTCGCTGGATTCAAGGCCGGCGCGGACGACTACATCCCCAAACCCTTTTCGTTGCGGGAGCTGATGGTGCGGGTCGAGGCCGTGCTGCGGCGCGCGGGTAAAAATTCCGGCGATCAGCAGATCCTGCTGGGCGAGATCCGCTTCGACGGTCATCATCTCGTCGCCGAATGCCGCGGCCGCTCGGTCGAGATCACCCGCCGGGAGATGGACATCGTGGCCTACCTGCACCGGCATTCAGACCGCATTGTCAGCAAAAAAGAGCTGCTCACCGAGGTCTGGCAGTACGCCGATGCGGATTTCGAAACCCGCACGGTGGACATCCACATGCTGAAACTTCGCAAGAAAATCTCAGCCTTGACCGGCAACGCAGCGCTCATCACCACGGTGAGAGGCGAAGGCTACCGGCTGGAGATCACGACATGAAATCACTGCGGCGCCTGATTCTGCTGTTCGCCATCGGGGTTGCCCTTCCGCTCGGTTACCTGGTGGTTCAGGCGTATCGCAGCCTGGAGGCCGAGGAAGCGGCCACGCTCAGCTTTTTCGCGGAGGCCGTTTTCGACGAGATGCAGGAGTCCATGGCGGACATCCTCCGGCGCGAGGAGACCCGGCCCATCGACGCTTATGGGGAGCCCGCCGGCTCGGCATTGGCCGCTCTGCCGGCCGAAGACTATATCCGCGGGTATTTTCAAAACAACCCCGATGGGAGCTTTCAGACTCCGCACCGACCGGCTGCCCAGACACCGCCAGCGGAACTCGCCGCACGGCTGGCCGAACTCGAGCAGGCCAACCGGGTTTTCAATCGCAAGCGGGCCGAGGGGACGGACCGGATCCGGCCGGAGAGGGCTGATGAGGCGCCGGAGGCGAAGCAAAAGGACCAGGCCCGGTTCGCCGGTCAATACCTGGACATGTCACGCTCCCAGCGGGCCAAGAGCTATCTGGGAGAAAGGGACAGCCGGGTGGAGACGGTCACGCCGGAGCAGGCGCTGAACCTGTCGCGGTTGGAGAAAAAGCAGCTACCGGAGAAGCGGGCGCGACTCGAAAGCCCCGCGGAACGTGAGCGCCCCAAGCCGGACGCTCTGGCATCCGCTGCCCCGGTGCCCCCCGCCCCCAGCGCTGGTATTTCGGAGGCGGCTAGCGCGGCTGAACCCGGAGGCGTTCAGGCGGAGGTTGCGCCATTCCAGTCCGTTTTCCTGGACGACAGCCGGGTCTTCATGTTTCGGCGCATTATGATCGACGGACGCCTGTATCGGCAGGGGTATGTCCTGCAGCTCGAAGGCTTCCTTGCGCATCTGAGCCGCGGCTACTTCAGGCCGCAGCCCATGTCCCGGTTCACCCATTTGCGCCTGCGTGCGGTCGACCAAGGCCGGGAGACCCGGGTGGTAGAGGCCGGGGCGGCCGCCGACCGGCCCCGCATCGTCCTGAACCGAACCTTCCCTCCCCCGTTCGCATTCCTGCGAGCGACGCTGTCCTGCGAAAATATTCCGCCCACCGAGGGCCGCCGCACCCTCAACCTGGCGCTGTCGGCCCTGGCCGGGGTGATCCTGCTGGGGTTGCTCGCCATCCATCACAGCACCCAGAAGATCGTGGATTTCTCCGAGCGCCAGGCACGCTTCGTTTCCTCGGTGACACACGAACTCAAGACGCCCCTGACCAACATCCGCATGTACATCGAAATGCTGGAGCAAGGCCTGGCGCGAGACCCCGAACGGGAGCAGGAGTATTTCGGCATCCTGCAGACGGAAGGCGCGCGGCTGTCCCGCTTGATCACCCATGTGCTGGAACTGTCCAAGCTGGAGAAAAAGCAGCGCCGGCCGAACCTTCAAACCGGGACGTTCGATGATGTGATTGAGGACGTCAAGACCCTGATGGCCGAAGCCCTCAAGCAGGCCGGTTTTACTCTGAGGTGGGAGAGGACTCCGGTGGCGCCGTTTATCTACGACCGGGAAGTCATGGTCCAGGTTCTGATCAACCTGCTCGAAAACAGCGTCAAGTTCGGAAGGGGCGCGGAGGCGAAGGAGATCATCATCCGGCTGCGCGAGGAGGGCAAGCGGGTGCTCGTGGAAGTGGCCGACACCGGGCCGGGCATCCCCGGCCGGGACCTGAAGAAGATTTTCAACGACTTCTACCGCGCGGAAAACGCGCTAACCTCGGCTTCCGGCGGAACCGGGATCGGTTTGGCGCTGGTCAGGCGCTACGTGACCCTTTTAGGCGGCCGGGTGTCCGCGGCGAACAATCCGGGGGCCGGCTGCACTATCCGCATCGAACTGCCTCGATGAAAAATTTATATTGATATTTTGCTCGAATTGACGCATTAAAGCTTCCTTTAATAGGTCGCTGCCCGTGCGGGGATTTTTCAAGCCGAATTTCGATCCATGCGAGGGGGAAAGATGATGAAGCGGAACATCAGCCGGGTGCTCTTGGCAATGGCGGTTACGGGACTCTTGGGCGGCGCACAGGCAATCTCCGGCGCCGGTGCAACCGAAGACATGTGCGTTCCGATGGGCAAGATCGCCCTGAAGTCGCCGGAAGGGGTTCAGGCCAAACGGTCGCCGGTTGAATTCCCGCACGCGCGGCATTTCGACATCAGCTGTGTCACCTGCCACCATACCTGGGGACGCACCGAGCCCGTCGTCGGCTGCATGACCTCAGGATGCCACGACCTGACGGAGGCCCCGAAGAAAAAAGCCGGTGAGCCCGCCGGTGAAGAGGCTTCCATCAATTACTTCAAGCCCGCCTACCACAAGCTGTGCATCACCTGCCACAGGGACATCAAGGCCAAAAACCTGGAGCTCCAGAAGTCATTGAAAGCGCCCAGCCAGAAGCTTCCGCAAACGGGCCCCACGACCTGCACCGGCTGCCACTCCAAATAAATTTCGATGGCTTCGTAAATAGCCCAATTTCGACGTTGCGCTTCATCTCGTTGTCGCTGCGGCGTACTATCCGTACGCCTCGCGCCACGAGATTCGCGCGCCTTGAACTTGATCTCTTTACAAAGCCATCGATCCCGATGTCATTCTACGAGTTCATAAATTTTTTCTGGCCTTGAGAAGAGAACGAAAAAATTTATTTCACAGAAGGCTATTCTGCCCATCGCCCTAATTGAGGCGGCTTCGGCGCAGAGGCGATAGATTGCCCAGAGAGGTTGTGTATGTTCGGCACCGAACCCCCTGGCGGCGAGTGAATACGGCCAGGCTGAGGCGCCGGTTTTCGAATGCCAGGAAGAAGCCGGTGATTTTTTCGCCGGCCGGGCCGTCTCTGTCCGGCTCGGCCGCATCGAGGCTGCCGGAAAGCAGACTCCGAAGCGATAGGCAGCCTTGTGGTCCCGGTTCTTCTTCGCGCACCGCGTCCTTCCATTCGCCGAGCGAATAGGCTTCCATCAGCCTGCCCAATACGCGCGAAAGGGTGCCCTGCTGCGCAAAGCACCCCACCCCTACCAGCCTGGTTTCGGCCCCGCTCATCGCTTTAACCTTTCTCAATCGGCGCAAGCCGCGTTGAAGTATTCGGTGGCCTCTTCGACGGAATCGAAAATGATCCAGTTCCGCCACACGGTTTCCCCGGCATGGGTCCGGGTGTGCTCGATCGTGGTATTGCCGTGGTACTCGTAGCAGTCCGAGTAGGCTTCACAGGTCAGTTGGCGGGTCATTTCTGCCTCCTTGTCGTAATAAAGTGACGAAGATCAAGGGTTGAGGATTAGAAAACAAGACCGATTGCCAGAACTGTTCGCACTCACGGCTTGGACTCTAACAGGGCTGTGTGACAGATACGGTCACAGTTGTAAAAAAAAGTAACGAGCAACGACTGATGGGTAACGAAGAACGATTAATGGGCTTCATGCCCGTCAGCGGCTTCGCTCGAAGATTCAAGCCAAATCCCACCCCTCTTTACTCGTTGCTCAATACCCGGCGCTGATCTATAGAGCACATTGAAGATACCCCGATTTTCCAAAAATCGATCATGGGATCGGAGGAGGCCCAATGGCTCGAGGCGATCAATTGGCGAGGCAGTGGAAGATCATTCAGGCGTTGATTGCCTCTCGGCGCGGGAAGTCCGTCCCCGATCTGGCGGAGATGGTGGAGTGCCACACGCGAACCGTGTACCGGGATCTCGAAGCGCTCCAGGCGGCCGGCTTTCCCGTGACTACCGAACGGGACGGCCATCGCATGATCTGGTCGCTGCTGGACCCGCAGCGGCACACCCTGCCTATCCCCTTGAGCCTGCCCGAGCTGATGGCCCTTTATTTCGGCCGGAGCTTGGCCGCGGTGTTGAAGGGCACCGTTTTCTACGATGCCCTGGAGTCGCTGTTCGCCAAGATCAAATCGCTGCTGCCGGCCGATATGCTTCAGCTCCTGGATCGTGCCCAGGAAAGCCTGGCCGTGGCAGTCGCCCCGGCCAAGCCGCATGAGCCTTACCGGGCGAAGATCGATCTCGTCAGCCAGGCCATTCAGCAGCGCCGCAGGCTCGATGTGGTGTACCGCGCCATGCACGGGCGGGAGGATACCCGGCGGAGCGTGGCGCCCTATCGGCTCCTGTTTTTTGAAGGGTCGTTTTACATCCTCGGCCACTGCGGGCTGAGGCAGGACATCCGCGTGTTCGCCCTGGACCGCATTCGGCAGCTGGATATCACCGACGAGGCGTTCACGGTCCCGGATGGCTTGAACCTCGACCATTTCCTCAAATCAAGCTTTGGGGTCTTCCAGGGGCCGCCCGCCCGGGTCAAGATCCGGTTTACGAAGGACATCGCCGGCTACATCACTGAAAAAAGCTGGCATCCAAGCCAGAAGGTGAGCGTCCGGCCGGATGGGTCGGTGTTATTCGAGGCAGAGGTGGCCGGAACCGAGGAGATCAAACACTGGGTGCTGAGGTGGGGTGCCTGCGCCGAGGTCCTGGCGCCCGAATCGCTGCGGGAGCAAATTCAGCAGGAGGCGGGAGAATTGGTGAATGTTTATAAAGATCGTAAACCAATCAAACGCCGTTCCCAGTAGCGCCGGTTTACCCCCTCCCCCGGCCTCTCCTCCCGCAAGTGGAGGGGGATTCTTGAGGAAGGGGGAAAGCAGGGTGGGGTGGTTCTATGCCAGTTCGACCAGTGCCTCCCGCATGAGCCGGCCGATGGGCATGTTCTGGGGGCAGCGCGCCTCGGCTGCCGAATAATCGGTCCGCGCCATGACGGCCCGGATTTCCGCCGGCAGCGCCCGGAAGCGGCTGCGGGCGAAGTCCGGGTTGCCGTAGCTTCGGCAGTACATCAGGTAGCGCATGACCCGGCCGACCGGAACCGGGGCGGCAAGGGCGGGTTCGCAGAACCGGGTGCAGCCGGCGCAGTAGCCCGTGGCACTCGCCTCGGCGTGCTGCCGCAGCAGGTCGCGCTCGCCGGCGGCGAGCTTGGTTCGGTTCATGGCGGCGGCCGCGTTCTCGGACAGCAGCGCCATGGTAGGCATCTGGGAGCAGATGCTCGCGATCTGCGGATTTTCCCAGATGGCTTTCAGTTTGGCCTGCCCCTCGGTGAATCCGCTTTGCACGAAACGTCCGGCCAGCCGGAGCTCCTCGGCGCTGTTTGTCCGTACCTGCCCGCCGCCCTGGGTCTTCATGGCCGTCAACCCGATGCCGGCCCGAGCGCAGGCCTCCACCGCCCGGCGCATCTTGTCGCTGTGCATCAGGCGGTAGCTGTACGTCATCATGATGCCGTCGACCCACCCCAGGCCGGCGGCGCCCAGCAGGCACTCCTCCATGTTGCTGTGGGCGCTGAACCCGAAGAAGCGGATCCTGCCTTCGGCCTTGGCCTTTTCTCCCCACTTCTGAATGTCCTTATCCATGCTGGCGATGTTGCGGATGCCGTGGACGAAAAACAGGTCGATGAAGTCGGTCCGCATGCGCTCCAGCGACAGGTTGAGGTGCTCGGTCATGCCCTTGAGTGTCCAGGCCGTCGATTTGGTGACCAGGAAGATGCGCTGGCGATCTTCCGGGTACTTTGCAAAATATTTGCCGATGCCGAGCTCACTGTGGCCGCCTTCGTAGGAATTGGCCGTATCCCAGTAGGTGACCCCCCACTTCACCGCCTGGCGCAGCAAGAGCTGGTTGTTGGGGATGTCGAACATCCCGCCCAGGGACAGGATGGCCACATTCACGCCGGTCTTTCCGAAGGGTCGGGTCGGCACCTGGCCGGCTTCCTGGGCGCAGAGACCCTCCGGTACCGCCGATGCCGCCAGCAGCCCCAGACCAACCGCCCCCGAGGTTCTCAGAAACTCGCGCCGCGAAAAAGTGCTGCCGTTTTCAGTCATGCCACGTCCTCCATTTCTTACAGCACCATGCGGTGGCGCTGCGAGCGGGACTCGTTTTCAGCCGTTACCCGGATGGCCCGCAGACCGGGCACCGGGCATTCATGCTCGCAAACACCGCAACCGATGCATTGCTTCGGGTCCACGTAGGGCTGCTGCAACCGGACCTGGATCGTTACCCGGCTGCCGGGCGGCGGGGATTCGGGGCCGGCCAGGGACGGTTCGACCTCCAGCGTCCCGGCCGTGTTGGCCGTGATTCGGAGCCGGCGGCCGTCGGGCAGGAGCGCGTAGTAGTCGCCGGTGCCGAAGCGGCCGGGGTCGAGCGTTTCGGCGGCCAGCGTTAGACGGCCCTGGTCGGCCGCTTTGACCGTCAGGGGGGCGCTCATCCGAACGGCGTTGAAGGCCTCGCGGGTGAAGATGGCCTTGGGGCTGACCGGGCAGTTCTCCTGACACACGATGCAGGGCCGGTCCATGGCCCAGGGCAGGCACCGGCCCCGGTCCACGAAGGCCGTGCCGATGCGGATGGGGCCGCGGTCGGAAAACGAGCCGCGGCCCATCCGCTCGTCCAGACCAATGGGCCGGATGGCCGCCGTGGGGCAGAGGTTGCCGCAGGCGATACAGGTGCGCTGGCAGCCGCTCGTACCGACCCGGAAATTCAGCTTGGGGGTCCACAGGCCTTCGAGCCCGGCCTCCCATCCGGCCGGGTGAATCACGTTGGTCGGGCAGACCCGCATGCATTGGCCGCACTTGATGCAACGGGATAGAAACGCCTCTTCGGGCAGGGCCCCGGGCGGCCGGATCAGGCCCGGGTTCCAGTTCGGACCGATTTGGCCGCCCAGCCTCAGGACGGGCGCCGCCACCAACCCGGATACCGCTGAGACGATGAACCCGCGCCGGGAAAGGTCCGGCAAAAGGATTTCCCCGGTGGCCGAGGGCCGGGTGCGATATGCGACGGCGTCGTGGCGGCAGTCCTCGATGCAGTTCAGGCACATCACGCATTCACTGATGCGGATCTGTTCGGTGGGTTCGCAGGCGCCTTCGCAGTTGCGCTCGCACTGCCGGCAGCCGGTGCAACCCTCTTCGGTCCGGCCGATGCGCCAGAGGGCAAAACGGCTTAAAAGGCCCAAGAGCGCCCCGAGAGGACAGATGAAGCGGCAATAAAATCGCGGCACCCGCAGATTGAGCCAGAGTGCGGTTATGAAAACCGCGCCGATCAGCCACGTTCCGTCGTAATAGCGGGGCAGGGGCGACAGCCCCAGACCCGTGCGGTCGGCCAGCGGCAACAGGATGAGGTTGACGGAGCGATGCAGGAAAGGCAGCGGGTCCAGAAGCCCGATCTGAAGCGAGCCGGAAGTCAGCTGCTCGCCGGGCATCCAGATCGCAGCAGCCAGGAAGAAGGCCAGGATATAGTATTTGATCACCTGGGCCGGGCGGAAGCGGTTCACCTCCAGTTGCTGGGCCAGCTTTTTCCGGCGTCTGCCCAAATATCCCAGGAACTGGTGCATGGCCCCGAAAGGGCACATCCACCCGCAGAACACGCGCCCCAGTACCATGGTCAGTGCCAGGGTGGCGAGTCCCCATAACAGGCCGGCGTAAAGCGTGCGGGTGGACAGCAGCGTGGCGATTCCGACCAGGGGATCGAGCTCGAGCAGCCAGTTGACGGGCCAGCCTCTGAGCTGCCAGAATTGGTCCCCGAGAGTGGAGACGAGGCAGAACCACAGAAAGACGCCGATGAAAAACACCTGGCTGATCCGCCGGGCGGTCACGATGCTCATGCGGACACCTCGACCGGGGACAGCGAACGATAGTCGGCGGTTCCCGCGCCCCGCGCTTCGGCCTTGGCGATGAACGGCAGGTCGGCCGCGGTTTTTCCGAGCAGCGTTGCGCCGAAGGCATCCACGGCCACCGGGTCGGTGCCGAGGATGAGCGTGCGGGTCTCCTTGAGATCCGCGAGCGATCCGCCGGTCGGGCCGTTGGTCATCATCGTCGTAGTGCCGTCCAGCACCACCAGCGTGGGCGTCACCATGCCGGCCAGCTCGGCGATGATCGTCTGGATGTCCTGGTGGAAGATGTTGCGGCGCCCGCCCAGCAGCCCATACCAGTTCTTCATCACCATGGACGCGCCGCTGCGGTGGTGGTCCTTGACGGGAGCGATGCCGATCAGCTTGGTGGCGCCGGCCAGGGCTCCCACGAGCACCGGCCAGTTGCGGATCAGGCGCGCATCCTTTACGGTCACGGATTTGAAGAGCCGCTGCTCCGGCAGAATCACCTGGGCCCCCGCACTGCGGGCGGCCTGGCCGATGCCCGTCAAGGCAAAACAGCTGGCCGGATCGTTGATGGGGTTGTCGGTCACCGCGACGGCCGATGCGCCGGCCGTGAGGCACAGCCGGGTGAGTTCCGAAACCAGGTCCGGGTGGGTCGTGGCCGACAGCAGGGGAGGCGATGCGAAGGCGGCATTCACCTTGAGAAGGACCCGGTCCCCCTTGCGGATAAAGGTCTCAATGCCGCCCAGCGCCTGGAGGGCGAGCTGAAGGGTTCGGATGCGCTCAGCTCCCCGGGCGATGCACATCTTTTTCCCCAGGCCGGGGATCGAGAAGTCGGGCAGGGCGGCCGCTTGGGGCCCGGCAACGGCCGGGGCCGGACCGGCGGGGTCGTGGGTCGCATAGGCGATTGCGCCGGCAGCGACCAGGCAGGCGCCGGCCTTGGCGGCACGGCCGATGAATTCACGCCGGCTCAGGGCGTCATCAGCGGGCACCGGTTGCCTCCTTGAGCTTTGCCGCCAGCTCTCCAGCCAGCAGCAGGGCCTTGTCCCGGTCAGGGGCTTCGTGGATCCCGGCCAGGAATGGTCCCTGGGGGAAAATTACTTCATACATGTCCAGGACCTCGACAAGGGCGGCTCCGGGGACCGGTTGATCGGAGGCTTTGACCTCCCCGCCGTAGGTTTTAAGAAAGTCCACATAGGAGCGTGAGAGATCCAAGGCCTCCTGCGGGGTCGCCCGGCGCGAAAGAAATGCGGTCAGCTCTGTGCCGGCCATGGCATAGGTCGCTGTGAACACACGCTCGAGGCCGGCAACTCCGAATGCATCGGCCGGGATCAGGCTGATGCTGTTTTCCACAAGCCCGGCTTTGGGGAACAGGTCGCGCTCGGCGATGGCCGCTTGGGCCGTCGGCCGGCTGCGAATGAAGGCTTGGGCCAGGGTCTGCATGGCGGCCTGCAGCCGGTCATCCGTGCCGGACGCGATCAGTTCGAGATAGTAGGGGCCGTGGGCCAGAAAGAGTGCATTCTCGGCCCGGTAGGCGAACTCGGCGAGATTCATCGCCACGGCGTCGGCGCGGCGCTGGGCGCTGAATACGGCATAGGCGTTTTCGCCCGAACCCATGTCATAAATGAACACTTCGATCCAGGCGTCCGGCTGGCCCCCGAGGGAGATCCGCTGGCAATCCAGGCGCGTGAATCCGGCCGACAGGTACAGCTCGGCCTTGCCGTCGATCTTGTCGGAAAGCGTTTCACGGTCGAAGCGCTCGGCCGGTGAGAGCGGTGACATGCCTTCGGGAAGCGGGAGGATCGGCTCCTTCGGCGCCGGCGTTGGTGTCGAAACCTCCTTCGTGCGGTCGGATGCACCCTGAAGATAGTTGACCACCGCCGGATTGAACCGGGATTGGGTCCACAGAAGCCCGACGGCGATCACCAGCAGACAGCCCAACGTTGCCAGGGACAGCGGAGTCTGACGACCGGGGCGCTTTTCAGGCGGCGGGGCAATGGGGCTCGAACAGGTTTCTGGCATGCCTAACCACAGAGCGCGGATTTGGACAACCGACGATTCAGCCAAAACGATACACTCAAATAAAAGCCCGTGTCAAACCGGACCCGATTTTCCAAGGGGTGGTGTCGGGCAGATCTCCGCCGGAATGACTTGACTGACGCCAATCCGGCATTAGTCTTGAAATATCAGTCGCGAGGCTGATATCCTCAATATCCGTATCACTTTCTTTTCTCCAGGGGTGGTCGCAAGACCACCCCGCCTCTTATTGTAGGAGGGGGCCCGATGGAATCTCGATTCTGCTGCGCCGGCCTGGATGCCTGCGTAGCCCGTTCTACCCACATCTGACCATCGCGGATTCGAGATGGAACGACGCTCGCTTCTCTGTCCCAATTGCGGATTGCTCATCAGCGTCAGCGAACCGGCGTGCCCGTATTGCGGCCTCAGGGCACCCGGAGCGAGGTGGCGGCGTCTGCCGGTTTTCAAACTGCTGGCTGACCCGGCCGGCCTGGTTAAAGCCGTCATCGGTCTCAACATCGGGATGTTTGCACTATCCTTGCTACTGGACCCGCGAACAACAGAACTGACCCTAAACCCGCTCTTGATGTTATCGCCCTCACTCAACAGTCTGATGGAATTAGGGGCTACCGGTACCGAATCCATAAACGGATATCATGGCTGGTGGACTCTGGTCTCCGCAAATTATCTTCACGGGGGACTGCTTCACATTTTCTTGAATATGGCGGCATTCCGGCAGCTCGCCGGCATAATGGCACACGAATACGGGGCCAGCCGGATGTTTGTCATTTTTACCTTGAGCGGGGTCTTCGGTTTCCTGGTGTCCTATCTGGCGGGAGTCAGCCTGACCATCGGGGCCTCTGCAGGCGTATGCGGCTTCGTGGGCGCCATTCTCTATTACGGCAAGAGCCGCGGGGGGACTTACGGGACCGCTCTCTACAAGCAGGTCGGCATGTGGGTGGTCCTTCTGGCCGTGTTCGGTTTCCTTGTGCCGGGGATCAACAATTGGGGCCATGGCGGCGGCATCATCAGCGGGGTCTTGCTTGGATACTTCCTGGGGTACAGCGAACGCAAGCGTGAGGCCGCCTGGCACAAGACCCTGGCCGCGCTCTGCCTGATCGCTACCGCATTGATTCTCGGCTGGGCCGTTCTCACTTCCTTATATTACCGGTTTGCTTAGTCTAGTCCCAGTACCGGAAGAAGTGATGCACCGGCCCATGCCCGCGGCCCAGGCTGTAGCCGGCCGCGGCCCGGATGGCCTGACTGATATACTCCTTGGCCAGACGAACCGCGTCCTCGAGGGGCTCTCCCTTGGCGAGAAAGGCCGCAATGGCCGAAGAGAGGGTGCAGCCGGTTCCGTGGGTGTTGCGGCTGACGACACGTTCGGCTGCAAAGGTCACAAAACGGCCCTCCTGGCACAGGTACAGCAGGTCGCTGCTGTCCTTTTCTTCGCCGTGGCCGCCTTTGATGAGGATGCTGCGGCTTCCCAATCGGCCGAGGTCGCCGGCAGCTGTGCGCCTGTCCTCCAAACTCCGGATATTCCGGCCAACGAGCACTTCGGCCTCGGGGAGGTTGGGCGTGACCACATCGGCGAGCGGCATCAGCCATTCCGTTATGGCGCCCACGGCATCATCCCGCAGAAGCCGGTCTCCGCTCTGGGCCACCATCACCGGGTCCAGCACGATATTGCGCGCGCCGAATTTTCGAAGCTGCTCGGCGACTACGCGGATCAATTCAGCGGAGTAAAGCATTCCGATCTTGATCGCATCCGCCCCGATGTCCTCGAGTACCGCTGAAATCTGCGCGGCAGCGAATTCCGGGGGCACGGGGTGGATGCCGCTGACCCCGAGGGTATTCTGGGCGGTGAGAGCGGTGATGGCCGACATCCCGTAGCAGCCGAGGGCAGCCACGGTTTTGATATCAGCCTGGATGCCGGCCCCGCCGCCGCTGTCGGAGCCGGCGATGGTGAGCACCCGGCGATAGGTGCGGGCCTTCCCCGGTACGGATGGCATAGGGTCCATGTCAGCGTCCTTTGAAATGGTCCCACCCCGAAGGGGTGAGAGGGGTGAGGGTTGCGCCCGGGCCGACCAATTCCATGGACATCGAGTCCGTGATTTCGCCGATGGCATAAAGAGGCCGGTCGAAGGTCGCTTGAAAAACGCGGGCCACGTCGCTGCACCGTTCCGCTGCTGCGGTCAGCAGCAGGACATAGTCCTCGCCGCCGGCCAGAGCGTATTCCACGGGTGATTTGCCGAAGCGGCGGCAATAGGATCTGAGGTTGTCCGAGATCGGGAGCTTTTCGGCCTGAATTCGGGCCCCCACCCGGCTCTCCCCCAGGATGTGAGCAAGATCGGAGCTCAGGCCGTCACTCACATCGATGGCGGCCCGCACGCCTCCGGAGGACGCCAGCAGTCGCCCCTCCCGCAGGTGGGGCTCAGGGTGAAGGTGGGCGGACAGCAGCGATTTCAACTCCGGCCTGTCGATGGGGACCTTGTCCAGGATCAGGTGCAGGCCGGCGCGGCTGTCCCCCAGAAAACCGGTGGTGAAGATGACATCGCCGGGCTGGGCGGCCCCACGAGTGAGCATTTGATCCTCCGGGACCTGGCCGTAAACCGCCACGTTGAT
>JBLMXM010000063.1:0-16600 GCA_050257775.1 Hyphomicrobiales bacterium | reverse complement strand
TGAACTTATCACCGGCGGACGGCTGCACCCGTCCTGGTTTCGCATCGGCGGCGTTGCGGCGGACCTGCCCGAGGGGTGGAAGGAGGCCGTCAATCACCTGGTCCGGATTTTCCCGAAGCGGCTGGACGAATACGAGGCGCTCACCCGCAAGAACCCCATTTTCAAGGCCCGTACCCAGGGCATCGGCCGCATCTCGCTCGAGGATGCCATCGACTGGGGCGTCACCGGCCCGAACCTGCGCGCCTGCGGCCTGGAATGGGACCTGCGGAAGAAATTCCCCTATTCGGGCTACGAGCAATTCGAGTTCGAGATCCCCACGGCCGCCGCGGGCGACTGCTATTCCCGCTACCTCGTACGCATGGAGGAGATGCGCCAGAGCATCCGCATCATCGAACAAGCCGCTCGCAACATGCCGGCCGGCCGCTACGTTACCGATGATTACCGCTACGTGATCCCGAAGCGTTCGGACATGCTCCAGGATATCGAAAGCCTGATCCACCACTTCGTCAACGTTACCCGGGGCATGAAGATTCCGCGGGGCGAAGCTTATGCCTCCTGCGAAATCCCCCGCGGCGAGCAGGGTTATTATGTGGTGAGCGATGGGCTCGGATACGCTTACCGCCTGCGGGTGCGGGGTCCGGGATTTGCCAACGTGCAGGTGATGCCGCTCCTGGCGCGGGGTGAGACCATCGCCGACCTCATCGCGATCATCGGGTCGGTGGACTACATTCTCCCAGACATCGACCGGTAAAGTGAGATGACTTCGCTGAAAGGCCAGTATCTGCGTTGCGCTTCTCCCCGCAGGCGCTGCGGCGTACTTCCAGTACGCCTCGCGCCGCGGGGTTCGCGCGCCTTGATTCTGGCCTTTGATCGAAGTTATCGAACTTCATCTAATTCGCGGCTTCAAGCTTCAAGCGTCGAGCGTCGAGCCAATTGTAGGAACACCCGATAAGGTAATGCTACCGAAAGAGCTGAAAGAGCGGCTGGAATCCGAGATCAAGCGCATCGAGCATCCGCGGGAGCTGGCGGTGGATGTGATGTTCGCCGTCCAGGACCACTACGGCTACCTGAGCGACGAGGCTCTGGAGGAGGCCGCCGGCCTGCTGGGTATGACGCCGCTGGAGCTCGACGAGTTGGCCACCTTCTACACCTTCACTTTCCGGGAACCGGTCGGCAAGTACGTAATTCACGTATGCGACAGCGTTATCTGCTGGATGAACGGTTACGGATCGTTGAAAGATTATTTGTGCCATACGCTTGGGGTCACTTTGGGGGGGACCACTGCCGATGGGCTGTTCACCCTGTTGCCGGTCTGCTGCATCGGATACTGCGACCGGTCGCCGGCCATGCTCGTCAACCGCAGGGTCTACGGAAACCTCACCCCGGAGAAGATCGACGGGATTCTCGAGAAGTGCAGGCAAGAGGCCAAAAACAGCGAATTCGAAGCCCGGAGCTCCAAGCAAGAGATTAAGAAAGATTAAAAAGATGCCGTCCTTGATTTCAGCTTCGAGCCTCTGGCTTCACCGGTCGAAGCCTTTGGAGCACCCGGTGCAACACGACGGTTGATATTTCATGGAAACTGCGGAACCGAAAATGCCTCTCCAGGTCTTATTTAAAAACCGTCATCCCGACCGTATCGCCACCTTGGAGGAATACCGCGCCAGCGGAGGCTACCAGGCTTTGGCCGATATGATGGCCCGCCGCACGCCGGCGGAGGTGCGCGAGATCGTATTGGACGCTGCGCTCTTGGGCCGGGGCGGCGCCGCATTCCCGGCAGGCCGCAAGATGGCGACCATCGCCGACGACGCCCCCTTCCCGCGGTATCTGGTGTGCAACGCCGATGAGATGGAACCCGGGACCTTCAAGGACCGGGTGATGATCCACGCCGATCCGCACATGGTGCTGGAGGGGATCGCCATCGCGGCCTGGGCGGTCCGCGCCGAGCGCTGCATCATTTTCATCCGGCCGGAATACGAGAATGCCGGCCGCATCCTGGAACGGGAGATTGAAATCGCCAAGCAACACCGTCTTCTGGGGCCCAACATCCTGGGAAGCGGCTATTCGCTGCACGTCGTCGTGCACCGCAGCGCCGGCCGCTACATCTGCGGCGAGGTAACGGCCCAGGTCAATGCCCTGATGGGCATCCGTCCGAACCCACGGCAACCACCGCCCTACCTCACCGAAAAAGGGCTGTGGGATCTGCCGACCCTGATCCACAACGTAGAGACGCTGGCCTGCCTGCCGCACATCCTTCTCAACGGGGCCGAGTGGTTTAAGAAACTCGCCAGGACCCCCACCGGCGCGGGGACCAAACTCTTCGGGGTGAGCGGCAAGGTGAAGCGGCCCGGCTGCTACGAGCTGCCGATCGGGACTCAATTAAGCGAGATCATCGAACACTACGCCGGCGGCATGCTCGACGGATCGGAGTTCAAGGCCTGCCTGCCCGGCGGAGCCTCCACCGGCTTCCTGCCCCGGGAACACTATTATGTCGAAATGGATTTTGAAGCTCTTAAGAAGGTCGGCAACCGGCTGGGCACCGCGGCTATCATGGTTTTCGACCATAAAACCTGCCTGGTGGCGGCAACCTTGAACCTGATGGAATTTTTCGCGCGCGAATCCTGCGGATGGTGCACGCCGTGCCGTGAGGGGCTGCCCTACATTCGCGACCTGCTCGCCCTCATCGAGGCCGGCGAGGGGCAGGCCGAGTTTGTCCCGATGCTGGAGCAGATGCGAATCCAACTCTATCGCTCGTATTGTGCTTTCGCGCCGGGCGCCGCGGCCCCTCTCGAAAGCCTGCTCACACACTTCAGGGACGAACTCCAGGCCCATATCCGGGAGAAAGGATGTCCGTTTAAAGACTGATCGTGTCATGTTTCAGGTGTTAGGTGTGAAGTAAGGGAATGAGTGCGATCTATAAATGCCTAAGCTCATCATAGACGACCGCGAGATCGAAGTTGCCGCCGGCACCAAGGTGATCGAGGCCGCCGCACGGCTGGGGATCATGATCCCGCGCTTCTGCTATCACCCGGCCCTGGGGTCGGTGGGTGCTTGCCGGGTATGCGCCGTCAAGGTCCTGGAAGGGCCGGTCAAGGGCGTCCAGATGAGCTGCATGCTGCATGCGGCGGATGGGATGAAAGTCTCCACCACGGACAACGAAGCGGTCGAGTTTCGGCGGTATGTGATCGAGTGGCTCATGCAGAACCACCCGCACGACTGCCCGGTGTGCGACGAGGGGGGCCATTGCCTGCTCCAGGACCTGACCATCTCCGGCGGCCACGGCATCCGGCGGTTCCCCGGACGGAAGCGGACCTACTTTGACCAGAACCTGGGTCCCCTGGTGCAGCACGAGATGAACCGCTGCATCCACTGCTACCGGTGTTCGCGGTTTTACCAGGAGTTCTGCGGCTACCGGGACCTGGGCGCGTTCAACCTCGGCAACCGCACCTATTTTGGCCGCGTGCAGAGCGGCACCCTGGAGGCTCCTTTCAGCGGGAACCTGAGCGACATCTGCCCGACCGGAGTTTACACGGATAAGCCTTCGCGCTTTTTCGGCCGACGCTGGGACTACGAGCGCACGCCGACGCTGTGCATCAACTGTTCGCTCGGCTGCCATGCGGTCACCAGCGTGCGGTACCGCAAGGTGGCGCGGCAGGAGGCGCGCTTCAGTCCCACGGTGAACGGCTGGTTCCTGTGCGACCGCGGCCGCTTCGGGTTTTTCTATGCCAGCCTTCCGACCCGGCCGAGGCAGGCGCGGGTGAACGGTGAGGTTACAACCGTCGAAGCGGCACTGGCGCATGCCCGCGAAAAGCTGGAGGCCATCGCTGCAGCGGCCGGCTCCCAGGCGGTGGCCCTGATCGGCTCGGCGCGCAGCAGCCTGGAAACGCTGCTCATGGCGGATCGCACGGCAAAGCTCAAAGGCTGGCAATCCCCGTTCTGCTTTACTGGTGCCGACATGGTGCAAAAGGTGAAGACCGCCATGGCGCGGCTCGAGCCTGAGCTGGCCGTCTCGCTGCGGGAAATCGAGCAGGCGGATTTCGTCTTGGCGGTTGGCGCCGATCCCCTGAACGAGGCACCCATGCTGGGCTTGGCCTTGCGCCAGGCGGTGCGCAAGGGGGCCCGAGTCGTCGTCCTTGATCCGCGGCCGGTAGAGCTTCCCTTTGATTTTATTCATCTTCCGGTCTGGCCGGCAGCGCTGGGCGCCGGTCTCGGTCGTATTGTCAAGAGGAGCATCGACCCCGCCCGGCTGAACCCCGCTGCGGCTCGCTATTATGCCGATCTGCCGGACGCCGATGCCGCTCCAGCCGAGGCGGTTTCCGCAGCGGCCGACCTTCTGAGTGCAAGCCGCCGGCCGATAATCGTTTGCGGGACGGATATCGTTTCGCCGGAACTGACGAGTTTTGCCGCCGATGCGGCCCTGCTGCTCGCCGCGGCTCAAAAGCACCCAGGGCTCTTTTACCTGATGCCCGCGGCCAACGCCTTTGCCGCCGGGTTGCTGTCCGACGCCGATGCCTCGATCGCCTCGGTTTTGAAGGCCGCCGCCTCGGGAAATGTCAAGGCGCTGATCTTTGCAGAAAACGACCCCTTTGTGGCCTTTCCCGACCTGGGGCTCCTGGATCAGGCGCTTGCGAAAGTCGATTTGGTCATCGTGCTCGATTATCTCGACACGGTCGTCTCGCGAAAAGCGCACGTGTTCCTGCCCACCCAAACTCTGTTTGAAGCAGGCGGGCTTTTCGTCAACCAGGAGGGGAGAGTCCAGAGGTCACCGGAAGGCTATGCCGGCGGCACGCCCATCCAGGAAACCAGGGGCGGCGACCACCCCCCGCGGGTTTACGGGGCCGGGCTGCCCGGCGCCGATCCGCTGCCGGCCTGGCAGCTCATGGCCCGGCTGGGCGGTGTGGCGATACCGGAAAATAAAGCGGCCCAGCGCGACTATTTTCAGAAACAGCTTACCGCAGCGGCCCCTGAACTGGCCACGCTGGCGGGCGCTGAGGCCCTACCCGATGAGGGGATGCGACTGGCGCTGAGAGGCCCGGCGCCGAACCGCTTTCATACCATCCCCTCACCGGCTGCGGCGCCAGCAACGGATGAGTTCGAGATCATTCTGACCGAACGGACCTTCGGCACCGAGGAGCTGTCATCCTATTCGGCCTGCCTCGAAACCCTGGAAGAAGCACCATTCGCCGGCTGGTTTCGCAAGGATGCCGAAGCCCTTGGCATCGGCGAAGGGGATCGTATTGCGATCCGCACCGAAAAGGCGACGGTGGAGCTTACTGCAAGACTGTTTGACCGCATGGCGCCGGGCGTCGTGGTGATCCCGCGCCTGCGGCGTCTGCCCTGGCAGGCGTTCGGAAGGCGTATTCACAGGCAGGATATTCGGAAAGCATGATGGACTTGCAAGCCTGGATCATAGGTTACATCGCTTTGATCCTCAAGCTGGGGGCGGTGCTGCTGTTTTTGCTGCTCATGGCGGCCTACCTCGTGCTGGTCGAACGCAAACTCCTCGGCCGACTCCAGGTTCGCTACGGCCCGAACCGCGCCGGTAAGTACGGGCTGCTCCAGCCGTTCGCGGACACCATCAAGATGCTCACCAAGGAGGACACGGTCCCGGAGGCCGCTGACCGGGTCATCTTCCTGCTGGCGCCGGCCGTGGTGGCCATCACGGCTCTGCTCATGTTCGCGGTGATCCCCTTCGGGTCGGACATCACCGTCTACGGGCACAGGGTCCCGCTGGTGGTGACCGATCTCAACGTGGGCTTGCTCTTCGTCTTTGCCCTGTCCTCCCTGGGGGTGTACGGCGCGGCCTTGGGAGGCTGGGCCTCCAACTCTAAGTACAGCCTGCTGGGCGGCATCCGTGGTGCGGCCCAGATGGTCAGCTATGAGCTTTCGCTTGGGCTGTCCCTGATCCCGATCGTGATGCAGACGGGTTCCTTCAGCCTGGTGCAGATTGTCAATGCCCAGGCCGAGCGGCCTTTTATCCTGGTGGAGCCGGTGGCCTTCGCGATTTTCTTCATCAGCGCCATGGCCGAGATCAAACGCATACCTTTCGATCTGCCCGAGGCCGAAAACGAGCTTGGCGCCGGCTTCCACACCGAGTACAGCGGCATGCGCTTCGGCCTGTTCTTTCTGGGCGAATACGTTCACATGCAAGTGCTGGGCGGGCTGATCGCGGTGTTCTTCCTGGGTGGTTGGCACGGCCCGCTGCTGCCGGGGCCGGTGTGGCTGGCCCTGAAGATCGTGGGGGTCTGCCTGGTCATGATCTGGATCCGCGGGACGTTGCCCCGGCTGCGCTACGACCAATTGATGAACCTGGGCTGGAAGGTGCTGATCCCGGCCGCGCTGCTGAATGTGATCGTGACCGGGGCGTGGTTATTGCTTTGACAGCGGTTTTTTGATCAGCGAGTCGTATCCATGAGACAAGGAGTGTTTTCTCGGAAGCTCAAGCCATGGCAGGGCGATTTTCACTCGATCCCTTGAACCCTTGACCTCTTGAACCCTGACTCTTATGCGCGTTGATTTGATCGATAGAGAACCATCCGGCCCCATCCAAGCCGTCTGGGAGGGCGCCAAGGCTATCGTCACGGGGTTTGCGACGACGCTGAAGCACCTCTTTCGCCAGCCCATCACGGAAGAGTACCCCGAGTTCAAGCGCAAGCTGCCCACGCGCACCCGCGCGATCATTATTCTGACCCGCGACCCGGACGGTGGCGAGCGCTGTGTCGCCTGTTACCTCTGCTCGGCCGCCTGCCCGGTAAGCTGCATCTCCATGCAGTCGGCGGAACGCGAAGACGGGCGGCGTTACGCCGCCTGGTTTCGCATCAACTTCGCGCGCTGCATTTACTGCGGACTGTGCGAGGAGGCCTGCCCGACCTCGGCCATCCAGCTGACGCCGATGTTCGAGACCTGCCAGCGGGACATCCTGAAGCTGGTGTACGAAAAGGAGGACCTCCTGGTGGACCACGGCGGCAAGGACCCGGATTATAATTTTTACAAGCACGCCGGTGTCGTGACCGCGGTGGGGGGCAAGGGCGAGCACATCGGCGAGGATAAGCCGGTGAATATCCGGAGCAATATGCCTTGAAAAACAGATGCGAGATACGGGATAACGACTTCGACGATCCGGATGATTTCTTGTCCAGTATCCGGCACCTTCCATCCAGTACCCAGTATCAGGCATCTTGAAGGTCAAGCATGACCCTGTTCTACATCTTATTTCTTGCGATTGCCGCCCTGATCGTGGCCTCCACGGTGCTGGCCATCACCCGGCGCAACCTCGTCCATGCCGTGATCTACTTGATCTTCGGGTTCTTCGGCAGCGCGTTTCTATTTTATTTGTTCGGCGCCCCCTTCCTCGCGGCCCTGATGGTCATCATCTACGCGGGAGCCATCATGATCCTGTTTCTCTTCATCATCATGATGCTCCGGGTGGAGTCCCCGGAAGAACGCCTGTTTCCAGCGCGGCAGCTCTGGCCGGCGGTCCTGTTCGCCGGTTCCTACGTGGTCATCGGCGGGCTATTGATAGTCAACGACCCTTCGGCCGGAGTTGCCCTGGCCGCAGCCCGGACCGAGCCGGCCGCATTCGGCACCTACATTTTCCAGAGCAGCTGGCTGACCGTAGAAATCACCTCGCTGCTGCTGCTGGTGGCCTTGATCGGCGCTCTGCTCGTCGGCAAGCGCCCCGTAAAGGAAGGCGAAGAGTAACGCTATGGGCATCCCTTTCGGATATGTGCTGGCCCTGGCCGGAATTGTGGTCGCACTGGGGATGGTCTGCGCCACGGCCCGACGCAACCTGATCATGATTCTGCTGGGAGTCGAGGTCATGCTGAACGGGGCGGCCATCGCCTTCGTCGCAGCAGCGCTTCGCTGGCAACAGCTGGAAGGGCAGGCTTTTGTGCTGTTCATCATCGCCATCGCCGCAGCCGAAGTATCCCTGGGCCTGGCGTTGATCGTTTTCCTTTACCACCGCACGGGCTCCCTCGATCCTGAACATTACATGAGGCCGAAGCTATAACCCATGACCGCCGCCGGTATAACAGACCCGACCCTGCTTGCCGCCATCCTGGCCACAGGCCTGCCGTTTGTGGCGTTTGCGGTTATCATGCTGTTAACCCGCAGCCGGCCGCGGCTGTCGGCCGGGCTGTCGATCGCCGCGGTCACGGTTTCGCTTGCCGGGGCCGGATACCTGCTCGTGAAGCACTGGGGCCTGGCCCGGCCGATTGAGTACTCGGCCCTCTGGGCGGCGGGCGGAGACGTCAGCATCCGGGCCGGGTTCCTTCTCGACCCTTTGAGCCTTCTCATGCTTGCGGTGGTCGCCTCCATTTGTTTCCTGGTTCAGGTGTATTCGCTGGGCTACATGGCGGGCGACCCGGGGTTTTCCCGCTATTACGCATTCATGTCCCTCTTTGCCTGGGCCATGACCAACTTGACCCTTGCTTATGCCTTGCTGCAGCTCTATGTCTTCTGGGAGTTGGTCGGGCTGTCGTCCTACCTGCTGATCGGCTTCTGGTACGAGAAGTTCAGCGCCAGCGAGGCCGGCAAGAAAGCCTTCGTGATGACCCGCCTGGGGGACGTGGCCTTTTTCCTGGGGATTCTGCTCGTCCTGATCCACCTCGGCAACCTGAACATTGTCGAGCTCAACGGCCCGGCCGCCGGCCGCCTGTCGCCGGCCGTGGCTACGGCCTGCGCCTTGTTGATTTTCGGCGGCATCATCGGCAAGAGCGCCCAGTTCCCGCTGCTCACCTGGCTGCCGGATGCCATGGAGGGCCCCACCCCGGTGAGCGCCCTGCTGCACTCGGCCACCATGGTGGCAGCCGGGGTCTATCTCTTCGCACGCCTTTTCCCCTTCTTCAGCCTCTCGCCTGCGGCGCTCGCGGTGTGCCTGGCGGTCGGCACCGTCAGCATGCTGCTCGCATCCACCATGGCCATGGTCAGCCGGGACATCAAGCAGGTTTGGGCGTATTCCACCATCAGCCAACTCGGGTACATGATCATGGGTCTTGCCGCCGGCGATTATGTCGCCGGCGTTTTCCACCTGACCACGCACGCCGGATTCAAAGCCCTGCTCTTTCTCTGCTCCGGGGTCTTCATCCATGCCTTTCACACCAACGACATGTTCGCGATCGGCCGGCAGGGCGGTCGAAGCCTGCGGGTCCCCATGGCCTGTATGGTCATCGCGGCGGCGGCCCTCTCGGGCATCCCCCCGTTTTCGGGGTTTTTCAGCAAGGAGATGATCCTCGGCGCGCTGGCCGATCGACCGAACCCGCTTTGGATCACTGCGGGCCTGCTGGGCGCATTCCTGACGAGCTATTACGCATTCCGGCTTGTTTTCATCATCCTGTTCCCCCGGGGCGCAGAACCGGCGGAGGCGGCCTCCCACAGCGGCAGCCACGGACAGAACGGCGGCTACCAGGCGATGGCCTGGCCGCTGGTGATCCTGGCCGCCGTCACCGTGGTACTCGGCTTCGGGGAAAACGCGCTGACGAATTTCCTCTCGAAGCCGTACGGGCCGGCGGCAGCCGCGCCCCACCATGCCTGGGTGCCCTACACGGCCTCCGGACTGACGGCGGCAGCCGTCCTCATGGCCTGGATCGAGTTCGGCCGCCGCGGTGCAGTGCAGATCGGATTTGTCGAGCGTATGGCCCCGGTCCAGGCCCTGTTCAGCAACCGCTGGTACATTGACCGTGCCTACCGCTGGCTGCTCGACCACATCGTGTACCGCGTGTTTTCCCGGCTCTGCATGCGCAACGACCAGAAGGTGATCGACGGAGCCGTAGACGGCCTCGCCGGCGCCACGACCGCAGCCGGCGGGCTGATGTCGACCCTTAACGCCGCCATGCTTCAGTACCGGTTGCTGGTGGTATTTGTCAGCATCGTTTCATTGGCCATCTATTTCTTGACGACCCTATGATGGAATTCTCAGGCTTTCCCTATCTGACCGCGATCCTGATCAGCTGCATCATCGGGCTGCTGGTGATCCTCTTTGTCCCTCCCGAGAACCCGCGGGCGGTCAAGCGGGTCAGCGCGGTGTTTTCCGGCTTTACCCTGGTGCTCTCGGTGGCGGTATTCCTCCGTTACGACACCTCCCGGGGCGGACTCCAGTTCATGGAGCGCGCGGCCTGGGTGCCGTCCATGGGCATTCAGTATTTCAATGCGGTCGACGGGTTTAACCTGCCCATGGTGCTGCTGACCGGGATCGTGTTTTTCACCGGGGTGCTCACCATGTGGGAGCTTAAGACCCGGGTGAAGGAGTTCTATGCCTTCTACTTCCTGCTCGTGACGGGCGTCTTCGGGCTTTTCATGAGCCTGGATCTTTTCTTCATCTTCATCTGGTACGACGTCTCGCTCTTCCCCATGTATCCCTTAATCTCCATCTGGGGCAGCACGCGCAAGGAATACGGCGCGATGAAGCTCACTCTGTACCTGCTGGCCGGAAGCGCCCTCATCCTGCCTGCGATCATCTTCCTGCACGTGAAGGCGGGCGGCACCACCTACGACATCACGGCCCTCATGCAGCCCGGGACATTTTCCGCGGCCGACCAGAAATTCATCTTCCTGCTGCTTTACATCGGCTTCGGCATCCTGGCCGCTGTGTGGCCCTTTCACACCTGGTCCCCCGTCGGCCATGTGGCGGCCCCGACCGCAGTGAGCATGGTCCACGCCGGCGTGCTGATGAAGATCGGCGCCTTCGGCGTCCTGCGAGTCGGGATCTTCCTCTGCCCGGAGGGGTGGAAGTTCTGGGCGCCGCTGATGGCGACGGTGGCGGTCATCGGCATCGTTTACGGGGCGCTCGTTGCGCTCAGCCAAACCGACCTCAAGTTCGTGATCGGCTACTCGAGCGTTTCGCACATGGGCGTCGTCGGGCTGGGGCTCTCCACCCTGACGGTGGATGGGTTGACCGGCGCCGTGTTCCAGATGTTCGCCCACGGCATCATGACGGCTCTCTTCTTCTCGGCCGTCGGCTACATCTACGATCGCACCCACACCAAGATGATCCCGGAACTGGGCGGCCTGAGCCGCATTATGCCCGTCGCCTCTGGCTACTTCATCCTGGCGGCCCTGACCGCTATCGGTGTGCCTTGCCTGGCCAGCTTCTGGGGCGAGCTGATGGTGTTTATCGCCGCCTTCAAAGTCTACCCTGTCGGCGGCGTCTTTGCCGTAGGTGCGCTGGTGATCAGCGCGCTTTTCATGCTGCGGGTCGTTCAACGAACATTCTACGGGCCGGAAAACGAAAAGTTCACGCACCTTCCCGACGTTTCCTTCGGTCTGGGCATTCCGCGCATGATCCTGGTGGTGGTGATCGTGCTCTTCGGACTCCTGCCTTCGATCCTGTTTGATGTGATCGACACGGCTTCGGTTGCGTTCATCAGGGGGCTGCCATGATTGCCTGGACCCTTTTCGCCCCGGAACTGACCCTGTTCGGTGCAGCGCTGCTTTTCCTGGCGCTCTCCCTTGCCAAGCGTCCGAACCCCAGGGCGGAATTTCTAGCGGCACTGGCTGCGACCGCATTGACCATCATCGTCAGCCTGGTGTCCGTGAAAGCGGAAGGAGTGCTGTTCGGCCAGTCCTATCAGGTCGATCTGTTCTCCCAGGTGATCAAAGTATTGCTCGCCCTGGGGATTTTCCTGGTGGTCTGCATCTGCAGCAACTTGAACGGCGTGGCCAGCCGCCACCATCGCGAATTCTATCTCCTGCTCTTCACCTGCACCCTGGCCATGATGCTTCTGACCAGCGCTGTGCACCTGTTAAGCATCTACGTCGCCCTCGAGCTTTCCAGCTATTCGCTTTACGTTCTGGTGTCCCTGCGGCGGACGCGCGAGCAGGCCGTAGCCGCGGCCCTCAAGTACTTCATCGTCGGGATCGTTTCCTCGGCGGTGATGCTCTTCGGACTCGCCCTGCTCTATGGGACCACAGGCGCCGTCTACCTCAAGGAGTTGCTCCGGGCGCTTCCGGCCGCTGCCGGACAGCCGCTCGTCCTGATCGGGTTGCTGCTCACGCTGGGCGGATTCTTTTTCAAGCTCGCCGTGTTCCCCTTCCACATCTGGGCGCCGGACACCTACGAGTCCTCCGCCCACCAGGTCACGGCCTACCTCGCCACGGCCTCCAAAATCGGGGCGATCGCCATCCTGGTGCGCATGGCCTCCGTGGCGGGCGGCAGCCCCTACCTCGTGCACGTGCTGGTGACGCTCTCGATTCTATCCATGACGGTCGGAAACCTCGCTTCCATTGTCCAGAAGGACCTGAAGCGGCTCTTCGCCTATTCCAGCATCGCCCAGGCCGGCTATGTTCTGATCGGCATCCTGAGCATGAGCGCCGAGGGCTTCGCCGCGTCTATTTTTTATACCCTGGCCTTGCTGGTGATGAAATTCACCTGTTTCCTGGTGCTGGTCGTGGTGGCCTCCGACGGAGCGAACATCGACGTGGCCCAGTTGGCCGGCCTGCATCGCCGCTCGCCCTTGCTGGCCATGGCGCTCATGATGGCCGTGTTTTCGCTGGCGGGGATTCCGCCCACCATCGGCTTCACGGGCAAGTTCTTGATTTTCAACGCCGCCATAGAGAAGGGACTGATGCCGCTGGTGCTGATCGCCATGGCCAACGTGGTTATCTCCCTGTACTACTATCTCCTCGTGGTCCGGGCTGCCTACCTGCTCGAGCCTGAGGCCGATTTGCCGAAGCTTCAATTGCCGCCCGCACTGAGACTCCTCACCGGAGCGCTGGTAGCGGTCATGGTGATCGCCGGCGTCTATCCCCGCCTCATCCTCGAGATCTCCAGCTCGGCCGCGGCAGCCCTCGTGAAGTAATGCCCCGGGGTTCAGCATGCCCATGCCCGCTTGTGTTGACGCTGATTAAGATGTAAGGACTGAAGCAGCTTCACCCAAATCACCGCCGGGAGAAAAGTCGATGCCTGCGCTTTCACTGGAGAAGGTGCGCGAACTCCTGGGAACGGCTGAGATCCCGGGGAACGAGAAGGAGCAGATGGTTCTGCGCATCCGGTTGGGCGAGTTGCTGGAGCTGAACGGCGAGCGATGGATCCGGGAGAACTGCTCCATGCTCCTGGAACAGTGGCGATGGGTCGTGGACCTGAAGACGGTCCGCTGAGCGGATGCGGCATGGGGTGAGGGCGAGCATCGAAGTACTCTCAGTGCTTTTCCTTTTTACCCTATGCCGTGCCAAGAAAAGGATCAGCCTGCATCAAAGGAGGGAGCGATGAACAATTTGTTTGAAACCGCGACCATCAAGACCATGACCCTGCGCAACCGCTTCGTGCGCTCGGCCACCTGGGAAGCCATGGCCACAGCGAGCGGTGAGGTCACGCCGCGGCTGGTCGACACGACCGTAACACTCGCCAAGGGCGGAGTTGGGCTCATCATTAGCGGCCACGCTTACATCCTGCCGGCAGGGCAGGCCGGGCCCATGCAGCTGGGTGCCTATAAGGACGACTTGATCCCCGGGCTGCGGCAGATGGCCGCCGCCGCCCACGACCACGGTGCCAAGATCCTGCTCCAGATGGCGCACGCCGGCTATTTCGCCGCCCACCACCTGAGCGGCATGCCGCCCTTCGCCGTTTCCGCATCGGCGAAGCTCGATGACATTCCCCGCAGAGAACTCACCAGCGCCGACATCGCCGATGTGTCGCAAGCCTTCGCCGCGGCGGCCGGCCGGGCCAAGGCCGCCGGCTTCGACGGAGTGCAGATCCATTCCGCCCACGGGTATCTGTTCAACCAGTTTCTCTCGCCGCTCTTCAACCGGAGGACCGACGAATACGGCGGGACTTTGGCTAACCGCACGCGGGTGCATCTGGAAACCATCCAGGCCGTGCGCCGGGCCGTGGGTTCCGACTACCCGGTTCTCATCAAGTTGAACGGCCGGGATTATGCCGAGGGCGGTCTTGAGCTGGAGGAATCCGTTGAAGCGGCGGCCTTGATGGAACAGGCGGGCTTGGACGCCGTCGAGCTGAGCAGCGGGATGACCAAATTTTCAAGACTTGGCTCCGCCCGCACCGGCATCACCACGCAGGCGAAAGAGGCCTACAACCAGGAGGAGGCCAGGGCCTTCAAGCGCCGCCTCAAGATCCCCTTGATCCTGGTCGGCGGTATCCGCTCCCTGCCGGTGGCCGAGCGGCTGGTCCAGGAGGGCGTCTGCGACTTCATCTCCATGAGCCGGCCCTTCATCCGCGAGCCGGATCTCGTCAACCGCTGGAAATCCGGGGACCGCCGCAAGGCCACATGCAATTCCGACAACCTGTGCTTCGGCCCCGCCCGCAGCGGAGAGGGCCTGTACTGCGTCACAGAGGCGAAGAAACGAAAAGCGGCGGCCAAGAAAGGGTGATAGCTATCCCCAAATCAAGCTTTACCAGCTTAATGCCGGGCTGTTATTTCGCAGGTGTATTTGCCGCGTCACTTACCGGAGTAAAGATAGCTCGTCCTTGGTCCAATGCCTTCCACTTCAAATGAATACGGAGAATCCTTGGTGACCTTGCTTCGCGAATTGTGACTCAGCTTTTAGAATTCTATTGAGGGGGACGCATGAAAAAAAACGCATATGATTTGAGCGGTCGGAATGCAATTGTGACTGGCGGTGCGAGGGGGATAGGGGCCGCAGCGGCCTTGTGCCTGGCCCGCGAGGGAGCTAACATCGTCGTGGCAGATATGATCGACGCCTCAGAAACCCTTAAAAAAGTGGAGGCCATGGGGAGAAAGGCGATGTGGGTGAAGACCAACGTCTCGGTACTATCCGATGTCCGTCAGATGGTGGCCCAGGCTATCGAACGGTTCGGGCATATCGATATTTTGGTTAACAACGCCGGCGTAGTGCACAGGGACAGCCTGCTTGAAACTTCCGAGACGACCTGGGATCGCGTGGTCGCAGTTGTCCTGAGGGGGACTTTCTTTTGCATCCAGGCTATTTATCCCCACATGCGCGAACGCGGATACGGCAAAATCGTCAACGTGAGCTCGATTTCAGGCATCATTGGCGGGGCGGTTTCCAAGCTGGGAGATTCACCTGAGGCGACAAGGGGTCGCTCGGGCCCGGCCTACGCAGCCGCCAAAGGCGGTGTTATCGCCCTGACCCGTTGGATCGCGAAGGACGTAGCCAAGGATGGGATCTACGTCAACAGCATCGCGCCGGGGGGCGTCGAAACAGAGATGACCAAGGGCTTCGATTACAACGTGTTGAGCCTGCCCATCCCACGAATGGGGAAACCCGAAGAGATCGCCGAGGCCATCACCTTTCTGGCTTCCGGCGCTTCCAGCTACATCACCGGTCAGGTTCTCAACGTAGACGGTGGATGGGTGATGGCCTGAATCCGGTCCGATTACCAAGGGGGACCTGTGAACATTAGCCACCTGCTGACCAAAACCGCACGGCTTTTTCCCGATAAGACGGCCATCATCCATGGAAACCGCCAAACAACCTATGCGCAATTCAACGCTAGGGTTAATCGGCTGGCCAATTCCTTTGTGCGGCTGGGTTTGAAGCCGGGAGCCAATGTCGCTCTTCTGCAGCACAATTATACGGAGACCTTTGAATCGTTGTTTGCCTGTTTCAAGAGCGGGTTGGGTGCCGTGCCGATCAACTTCCGGCTGCACCCCAAGGAGTTCGCTTTTATCATCGATCACTCCGAGTCCCTGGCGGTGATCCTTTCACCGGAATTCAACGACTCCATATTAGAGGTGCGCGACCTGATCCCCAATGCACGTCTCCTGATAACTATAGGCGGAGCCAAAGGTGAGCTTCTCGATTACGATTCATTGCTCAGAAACTCTCCCGACGAATTCAGCGACCTGGATGTCTTCCCCGATGACCTGGCTTGGCTCTTCTACACCTCAGGGACCACCGGCATGCCCAAGGGCGCGATGCTCACGCATCGCAATCTGCTGGCCATGACAATGAATTTTTATGCCGATATTGCGCCGGGGTTTACGCCCGATGACGTCATCCTCCACGCGGCACCCCTGTCGCACGGCAGCGGGCTCTATGGCCTTGCAAATATCGGCAAGGGGGCAACCAACGTTATCCTGGCCTCGAAGTCCTTCGATCCCGAGATGGTGTTCCAGACCATAGAGAAATATCGCATCACCAACATGTTCGTCGCCCCCACCATGATCAACATGCTCATCGACCATCCCGCGATGGATCGGTACGATCTGAGCTCGCTGCGATCGCTCAATTATGGCGGCGGTCCGATGCTGATGGAGGATCTCAAGAAGGCCATCGTTAAGCTCGGTCCCTGCCTGGTCCAGGTCTACGGCCAAGGCGAATCTCCCATGACCATTTCCTATCTGCCGCACTGGGCTCACAAGGCGGGTGGAAACCCCGAGGAAGTCAAGCGTCTGGGATCGGCCGGCTTTGCTCGAACCGATGTGGAGGTTAAGATTTTCGATGAAGAGGACAACGAGCTTCCGATCGGCCAAATCGGAGAGATCGTAACCCGTTCCGATTTAGTCATGAAAGGGTATTGGAAAAATCCTGAGACTACCGCAAGGACACTTAAGAACGGATGGCTGCACACCGGCGATGTCGGCTACCTGGACCGGAACGGCTACCTGTTCATCATGGATCGTTCCAAGGACATGATTATCAGCGGTGGAGAAAACATCTATCC
>JBLMXM010000062.1:0-5512 GCA_050257775.1 Hyphomicrobiales bacterium | reverse complement strand
GTGGCCTAACAGGGTCAGTCGGAGGTGGGAATGAAGGAAAGGAGGAAACTTCATTCCGGTTTGACAGTTTATTAATGCAATTTAGGTGCCATGAAACAATAATTTGCGCATATGCTGATCCAAAATCAGGTTGTTGTGAGCTAATTCATAATGATTAAGGATAGTTATTGTCAATATCGAGAGTTTCACACTTTGGCCATTCTACCAGATCTCTCCACGTCGTCCCGCTATTGATCATAATTTTCGTCAATATTCCGACAGTCATAAAAATTGCTTCAACTGCAGAAAAATCGGTCAAGTTTTTCTGAGAGGCGTCGATAATCTTCAAGAAAGGAATTGTTCGCCACTGATATGACAACAACTCCCAGAACGCTCAGCGTCTCTCAGGCTGCAGCCATTTGCAATGTCGGTCGCACCACCGTCGGCTACTGGGTTCGGTCGAAAAAACTCTTCGCCCGCAGGGCGGGGCGCAGCTTTACGATCCCCGTGGAGGACCTGTTGCATTTTCTGGCGTCCACCGGCCAGCCGATTCCGTCCGCCCTGGGCAACGGAAGCGTCAAGGGCCCCTTGTTTAAGAGTTTTCGGAGCTGCTGGACTTACTGGCAGGCCGAAGGAAAAGGGCATCGCTGCAGCAGTTGCATCGCCTTCAGGCGCCAAGTGCAGGACTGCTTCTGCGTGCGCCATAACGGCTCGTGCGGTTGCCCGGAATCCTGCCGGCAATGTCGTTATTTTCAAGACATGTTCGCCGCCCGCTTCCAATTCATCCATCAAATCAATTTCCCGGCGGCCGTATTCAAGGGCTTGAGCCTGTGGGGCGGGAACGGCGGCTGGGCCGAGTTGTGCGGCCTGCCCGAAGACAGCCTGATCGGCCTGGGAGTGGAAGCCTTCGTGGACCCCTCCTCTCTGGCAGCGGTCATATCCGTTTTCAAAAAGGCCGCCCTTGGGGAAAACGCGGGACTGATCCCGTCCCCCGTAGTCATTACGACCCCGCAGCAGGAGAAACACACGGTGAGCGCCTGGGTTTTCCCTCTGCGGGATCCCGATGGCGCGAACCTCATGCTGGCGGGCGAGGTCGGCTCTGAGCAGGACGGCCATATGACGAATTCGGGATGATCCCGGTACCAGCAACTCCTACCCCGACAGCAGAAGGATAATGGGCATCATGATTCAAGAAAAGGAAAAAATTTCCGAGGCTGTAAAGGCCATGGCCGTAAAGGAAGGCAAGTACCTCACCTTCATCCTGGCGAACGAAGAATACGGCATCGGGATCCTGAGGATCAAGGAGATCATCGGGATGATGCCGATCACATCCGTGCCGCAGACCCCGGAGTTCATCAAGGGGGTCATTAACTTGCGCGGAAAGGTTATCCCGGTAATGGACCTGCGCCTGCGGTTCGGGATGCCGTCTCTGGACTACACCGAACGGACCTGCATCATCGTCGTTGAAATCGACGGGCAGACCGGCACGGTGCAGATCGGGATCGTTGTGGATGCGGTCTCCGAAGTGCTCAACATTAGAGCGGAAGACATCGAGGCCACCCCTTCCTTCGGCACCCGGCTCAATACGGATTTCATCTTGGGCATGGCCAAGATGAACGGCGGCGTCAAGATCCTGCTCGATATTGACCGCGTGTTGAGCAGCGCAGAAACGGCTATGGTCGCCGAGGCCGCCTGAAGGAGAGAAGATGCTGTTTACTTTCAAAAAAAAAGAGACCGAGGGGCAGCAGCCCGTGAACTGGGCCGCCGAGTTCGAGCGCAGCGAAGGCCGCCGCGAATTCTTCCTGCTGGCGGCCCGGGCCCTGCTGCAGTGCATCCGGGAGTTCACGCTCGACATTACGGAATTGGACAGCACGGAGTTTAAGACGGGCCTGGCGGATTTTGCGGAGACTCTGAGTTCGGAGGAAAAGATTCATCGCCTGCAGTCTCTGTTTGAGAGCCGCAAAGCCGGCATCGGCACGTTTGCCCAGCGCCAGAGGGACTATCTGCGCGACCGCGAAACGGAATTCAAAGACATCATCGATATCCTGACCAAGGCGATGGTGGTTCTGGACAGCGAAAACCGCGCTTACAACCGCAGCATCCTCGAACAGAGCCAGCGCCTGGAGGAGATCACCCTGCTTGACGACATCAAGCGGATCAAACAGGCGCTTCTGCAGGAGGTGGAACAACTGCGCGAAGCGGTGCGCGAAAAGGAGGCCCGTGACGGCGCCAAGATCGAAAAGCTTTCCCATCAGGTAGCTGTGCTGAACGATGAACTGCAGAGTGCACGGAGCGAGTCGGATAGGGACGGTCTGACCGGTATCCTGAACCGCCGGGCGTTCGACCGCCACCTGACCGACCTTATCGCCCGCAACACGGTCAAATCCCAGATATTCGCGTTGCTGATGATTGATATCGACGACTTCAAGCGTATCAATGACACTTACGGCCATCTCACGGGAGACAGTGTGCTGGTGGCAGTGGTGAACAAATGCCGGCAGTCGGTGCGGGGCGAGGATGTGCTGGCGCGTTATGGCGGTGAGGAGTTTGCCATCATCCTTACGGGCGCGTCCCTGCGGAATGCGGTGAAGAAGGGCCGACAGATCTGCGAGGCCATTGCCACCACGCGCTATTTGCTGGAGGGCTTACCGTCCCAGGAGACGCTGTCGCTGACGGTGAGCATCGGGGTCAGCCTTTGCCGTTCAGGCGACACCGGGGCGTCCCTGGTTGACCGAGCCGACAAGGCGCTATATCAGGCCAAGAAGGCAGGGAAGAACCGTGTGGTGTCGGAGAAGGACCTCAAATAGACGCCGGTTGGCCCGATCCGATGGACGTCTATACGGGTGGGCAGTTTTTGCCTAGTGCCTCGGCCGAGGTCGCGAAGGATTTCCGGCGCTCCACCTGAAACCCAGAGAAATTCCAGCCCTCTTCCGGGGGCTGGTATCTTTGCATGAAAATTGCTTGTTCTATACTTGGATGAGTATTTCGAGAAGCCTGAAATCCCTCCGAAGCTGGGGCCATAGGGCGTCAGACCCGGGTTGTGAAGTCGCTTCTCGGGTGCATGGCTATGGCGAAAGGAAGCCACTGCGATGAAAATTCAAGGCAACGGCGATCTGCTGGGCCGGGCGCGGATAGAAGGGCCGGCGTCTCCGGCAGCCCCGGCGGCGAGCAAGTTCGGGGAAATCCTCAAAGAGAGCCTGAACCAGGCAGCCGCTTCAGAGCCCGCAACGGCATCGGGCGGGGCGGTTTCGGTCCGGTTTCAGCCTGCGGAGCCGATGCCGGCCGGTTCCGTGATCTCGCGGTTGCAGGGATTCCTGGACCTCATGAGCGATTATCGGAGCAAACTGGCGGATCCCCGGGTGAGTCTGAAAGGCCTCGAACCGGTCGTGCGCTCGCTGGAACAGGGACGGGACGCGCTCTCGCCGTTGCTCGGCTCATTGCCCGAGGGCGACGGCCTGAGAGACATCCTGAACCAGGCACTGGTCACGACCGAGATGGAAATCATCCGGTTCCGACGGGGGGATTACTTGCCGGCTTGAAAGCGGTGCCATGGGTACGCCGGTAGCCACCTCCAGACCCCCGCTCGGCAGGGTCCGGTCTTACATCCTGCGGATGTCCGGGCTTTCCACCACGGCGATGAAGGTGCTGCGGACCTGCAACGATCCCAACGTCTGCGCCAACGATCTCAACCGCGTCATTTCCCTTGACCCGGTGCTGACCGGCCGTGTCCTGCAGCTGATCAACTCCGCCTACTATTCTCTTCCCAGCAAAGTTAATTCCCTCACCCGGGCGATCATCCTGCTCGGCATCAACACGGTCAAGAACGTCGTGCTGAGTTTCGCCATCTTCGAAACGTTTTCAAGGCGGGATTCCTTCCGGGTGTTCAGCGCGGATGATTTTTGGGCGCACTCCCTGAGCACGGCGGCGGCCGCCAAGATCCTGGCGGCCGGGCAGGGTGTGCCGTTTTCGGAACGGGAGGATTTCTTCGTTGCGGGCCTGATGCACGACATAGGCAAAATACCGCTCAACCATCTGTTCCCCGAAACCTACCGGGAGGCCGTACAGTTGGCCCGCGGCTCGGGACAGGGAATGCGTTCTGCCGAGGACGCCTTGTTCGGTGTGGATCACTGCCGCGTGGGACTGATGATCGCGCGCAAATGGCAGCTGAGCGACGTGCTGACGGACGCGCTCGGCCGTCACCACAGCGCCGGCCATTCGGAGCCGGACAGCCTGCACCTGACCGATGCCGTCGCTCTGGCGGACGCTCTGGCTCACGACATGGGCGCCAGCATCCCCGGCGGGCTGAGCTTGCATGAATCGTCTCAGACTGGGCTGTACATGCCATGGAAGCCCACGCCCGGCGCCTTGGCCGCCCTGGCCGTCTCCGTGGCGGACGAGGTCGAGAAAGCGAAGGTGTTCCTTGAAATCGCGGCACAACGCTGACGCCATCACGGTCACCTTCTGGGGCGTGCGCGGCTCGATCCCGACGCCCGGCCATGAGACCTCCCGCTACGGCGGCAACACCCTCTGCATCGAGGTCAACTTCGAAGGCTGTGGGCGAACCCTTATCATCGATGCCGGCTCAGGCATCCGTCGCCTGGGCGAAGACCTCCTCAGCCGTTCCGGCCGTCCCCGCAAGTTGTCGGTGGATATTTTGCTGAGCCACACGCATCTCGACCACATCCTGGGGATCCCGTTTTTCCAACCCCTCTACCGCCGGGACGCCCGGGTTTCGCTCTACGGTCCGGCGATCTCCCCGGAGGACCGGCTGGAGCAAGTGATCGGTGAGCAGATGTCCTACCGCTACTTTCCCGTGCGGCAGGTTGAGCTCGCGGCTGAGATCAGGTACCTCGACCTGCGCGAGGGCGCCTATGACCTCGGCGACGGGATCAGGCTCACAGCGACCTATCTCAACCATCCCCTCTTGTGCATGGGCTACCGCATCGAGTTCGGCAGCCGGGTGCTGTGCACGGCGTTCGACACCGAACCGTTCCACAACGTCTTCATCACGGACCCCGCCGATCCGCGCTACGATGAGATGATGGCCCGGGAGGGCGAGCAGGCGGCGCAGACCGCCGCGCTGCGCATGCACGGGTTTCTCCGGGCGGCCGACCTGTTGATCCATGACGGCCAGTTCACGGAGCAGGAGTATCGAGCGGGTCGGGTCGGTTGGGGGCATTCCTCGATCGAGCATGCAGTCAGCCTGGCCGAATCTTCCGGCAGTCGACGGCTGGCCCTGGTGCATCACGATCCCGCCCGTACGGACAGTGAATTGGACGGCCTGGCGGAACGCTTCGGCGGTGTGCGGCCTGACTCGGGTCTGGAGGTCTGTTTTGCTTACGAAGGGCTTTCCATCACCCTGTAGCTTCCTATTCCGTAAGAAACGAATCTTATTGCTCCGGCAATTAAATATTCCAACCCGTGTTTGGCTTCAGGCGGAGCGGGGTGCCCGTCGCGGCGAGCCGCAGACATACTTACAACGTCCCAGCGCACGGCAGCCAGCCCGCTCCATACCCATCCGGACAGCCCCGGA
>JBLMXM010000061.1:0-3230 GCA_050257775.1 Hyphomicrobiales bacterium | reverse complement strand
TCCGCAACCGGTAACAGGCGAGACCCGCGCCATCAGGCGCCACTCGAAGTAGTTCCGGGCAGGGAAGGCCTGCCATTACCGGGCAGCAGGCGGCAGGGCCGCCAGCCCGCATCCTTCGGCTCACCCCACCCCGGATACACATCAGTGCCGACGCGGTGAACACCGCCTTCCCCGCACCATCCGCCGCGGTCAGATCTCCCCGGCCATCCGCCGAAACCGACAAGCCCTGGCCTGACACCGGGAACTTGATCCTGGCCAGCTCCGGGTCCGCCGCCGCCTTCGCTGAGGTCACCTCCACCAGCTCCGACACCCCGGACGGCAGCGCGGTCACCAGCAGATTCACCCCAGGCAGCACCCCCCGGTACGTTGCCGTCGGCCCAGCCAGCACCGGGACCGGCAACGGCCCGAATGGCCACGTCAAAGACAGCGACTGCGAGCCACGGCTCAGCGTCAGCAGCGGCCCCGGCCCGCCATCAGACAACCGCAAACCCACCGTGATCGCCCTCGGCGTCACCACCCCGCCCCGCGCCGACAACCTCGCATCCACCCGAACCCACGACCCCGCCCGCCGCACCTGATACGGCACCAGCGCCTCGACATCCTCAAAACCACCCCCTGGCACCGCATAAGTCTGCAAGAAATCCGTCCGGTCGCCCAGCACCTCCACCCGCCGCCCCGCCGCCGACGCGAGCGCCGACGCCGCGCCCGCATCCCGCGCCACCAGCGGACCCTGGGCCGCCCCGAGCTTTCCGGACAGCTGAATTGGTGCTAATTCATGCTGCCAGCTGCCGTTTCAGGTACTCGCTGTGAACTTCCTGCGGGGTCCGGTACCCGAGCGCGGAATGAATCCTGGTCCGATTATAGCGCAGTTCAATGTACCGGGCAATATCCTGCATTGCCTTTTTCCTGGTCGGGTAGACGGTCCGGTGAACCCGCTCGACTTTCACTGTCGCATTCCACGATTCTGCGAGAGCATTGTCGTAGCATATCCCCGTGCGGCCCACGGACTGGCGGATTCCCAGGTCCTCTAGGACGCCGGCGAACTCGGCCGATGTGTAATTGCTGCCACGATCGCTGTGGAATACCGCGTCGTCCGGCAGGTCGATATTACGCGCTACCATCTTGATTGCGGCCGTGATGAGCGGAGTCTTGTAATTGTCATCCATGGCCCAGCCGACGCACTTGCGGGTCGCGCAGTCAATCACTGAGGCGAGATAGACCCAGCCCTCCCACGTCGGAATGTACGTTATATCTCCGACCATTTTCTGACCCGGCACCTCGGCGGTGAAGTCACGGTTCACCAGGTCGGGGATCGGCCCGGCCTGCCCCTGCCTGGTCGTCGTCGGCCGCCACGGCCGCGGCTGGCAGGGCACCAGGCCCCGCTGCCGCATGATCTTGCGGACGAGCTCCGGCCCGGCTACCGTGCCCTGCCTGGCCAGCTGCCCGGCGATCCGCCGGTACCCGTAGGTCGAATCGGAGTCCTCGAAGATCCTGGTAATAATCAGGCCGAGCTCCTTCTGCCGTTTCGCCGTCGCGCTTTCCGGACGGGACTTCCAGTCATAGAACCCGGATTTCGATACTTCCAGCCATGCGCACATCCGCGTAACAGCCGGAGCACTCTCACTGGTGGCGTACTCCGCATCGATGAACTCATACACCTCGGTCACCGATGCTCCGCCGCGAAGGCGAGTAGCCGGGCGGGATCTCACCGCCCGGCTCTCTCAGAACCGTGCGTGAACCTCTCGACTCACACGGCTCCCACCATCCAGCATTGCCGTTCACTGTGAAGAGACCGTCACACCGAAACGCCAGTGCGCGAACAGTCCCGGAGCGCGTCGTTCCACGCGTTCCAGCCATGCCCACGCCTTCTTGCGCGAGTGCTTCAGGCTCTTGTACTTCCGCATCGCCCACCGCATGAGATACACGTTGAGCCCACGGAAGGCGGCATACAGCGCGGACTTGTAGAACCGCCCGTAATAGGCGGCCCAGCCCGCGACGCGGGTGTTCACGAAGGCGATAATCTCGGCGAAGGTCATGTCGCTGCGCCGGTGAATGCGCCAGCCCCGGATCTCGTGTCGGATCCGGGTCAGCGCCTCACGGCTGACCGCGGGCGAGAAGCTGACAAAGAAATGCCCGGTCCTGCTTTTGGCCAGCCGCGGCCGGAACGTGTACCCCAGGAACGTGAACTGCTCGTGCTCGAACGAGCCGGAGCGGCCAGAGTCCTTGCAATACACAATCCGGGTCTTCACCGGGTGCAGCTCCAGCCCGCACTCTGCCAGCCGGGCGGCGATCTTGTCCCGGATGAACTCGGCCTGGGCCTTACTGCGGCAGTGCACAACCGCGTCATCGCAGTAGCGCTCGAACGTGACGGCCGGGTAGGTCCGGGCCATCCACGCGTCAAACGCGTAATGCATGAAAAGATTAGCCAGCAACGGTGAGATTGCGGAGCCCTGAGGAGTTCCCATCGTCCGCTCGGATATGCTGCCGTCCGCCAGTCGCAGCGGCGCTTCCAGCCACCGCTTAATATACAGCAGGACCCACGGCTCCCGGCAATGGTGCTTTACCGCCCTGAGAACCAGGTCCCAGGGAACGGTGTCGAAGAACGCCCGGATATCCATGTCGATTACCCAGTCGTTCTCCCAGCACCGCCGACGGGCCTTTGCTACCGCATGCAGCGCCGACCGGCCCGGACGGTACCCGTAGGAATCCGGGTGAAATACCGGCTCTGCTGTCGGTTCCAGCACCATGCAGACTATTGTCTGCGCTATCCGGTCGGCCACCGTCGGAACCCCTAGCATTCTGGTTCCGCCGGCTTTCTTTGGTATCTCCACCCCGCGCACCGGAGGCGGGAAGTAAGTTCCCGATGACAGCCTGTTCCAGAGCTTGTAGAGGTTCCCTTTCAGGTCCTCCTCGAACTCGGCGATCGACTGCCCGTCCACCCCGGCCGCCCCTTTGTTGGCAGCAACCTTCCGGTATGCCTCCCACACCAGCCGCTTAGGGATATCAAACGGCTTCTGCTTCAGGTCACCCACTCGTTCCTCCCGGCTTCCGGTTGACTCGTGAATTCCCTGCGGATAGCCCGTCCCCTTCGCTCCGCCGCCATTACAGCAGCTTCATCACTACTACGGGACGGTCCGCCCCCGTGCCCTGGCCCGGTACTCTGCCTCTCGCGGTTCCTGCCGCTTGAGGAACTCCCTCCACCCCGCACTCTGCGGCACGGAGATTCCAGG
>JBLMXM010000060.1:0-13163 GCA_050257775.1 Hyphomicrobiales bacterium | reverse complement strand
TAGTCGTAGCCTTCGGGTGAGGGACAATGCATCACCTCGTGCCGCAGGGACTTGGTTTTGATGTTGCAGCCCTCCCAGACCCCCTCGGCCATCTGGTTGATCTTGAAGGAGTGCGGGCCGGTTACGTTGACCACGATGGGCGCATCGATCTGGCGGCCGTCTTTGAGCGTGATGCCCTGGACCTTGCCTTTCTGGCTGCGGATGCCCGTGACCTCGACCTTGAACATGAACTGGGCGCCGCGGGCCTCGGCCGCGCGCATGATGTTGTGGGTCGAGAGCACCGGATCGTTGACGTAGCCTCCTTCGGGGCAGAAGATGGCGCCTTCGAGCATGCGGGCGGGATCATCAAAGAAAGAGGGGTCCTCGGGCCGCTTGACCGGCCAGAATTCGTGCAGGTCGACCACGGGGATCTGCTTCTTGATCTTGTCGAGGCCCCACTCTTCGTATTTCACGCCAACCACGTCATAGTTGCGCTTGACCTTGCGCCAATCGTGGCCCTTGGACTTGAGCAGGACCGACCCGGTGTTCATGAACTTGGCCAGTCCCTTCTCGTCCTTCACGTGGCCCAGGTAGTTTTCCCAATCGGACCAGTATTTAAAACCCTCGTAGGCCATGGCGACGCCGTCCACCGTCGAGTAGTGGGCGCGCACGATGGCGCAGGAGCCGGCCGTTGAGCCCTCGCCGGCATCGGAATTCTTGTCGACGGTAAGCGTTTTGTAGCCCATCTTGGACAATTCGTAAGCAATGGGGCATCCGATCACGCCCGCTCCGATGATGATGGCATCATACTTCTTGTTCACGGTGTACCCTCCTTGGTGCGTTGATGGGTATTATGTAACGAAAAAACAGCTGTTAAGCAACAAGTCTCCGCCCATGGAAGAATAGGCCGGGGTTAGGGATTTTTCCGGGATGCAGCCTAAAAAGGTTTCGCGGCGGTGACCCTTCTGTATAAGGCGATTGAAGACTTGACCCAGGAGCGCCTTTCGGTCTATGCGGGGCCAGCATGGACATACAGCCCATGGCATCCCAAATCAGGAGGAACGCATGTCCGCGGTTGAGGAAAAGATCATCGGTATTTTGGAAGAGCACAACATCGCTTACCAGGTCTTCGAGCACGAACCGGTCTACACCAATCCCACCATGGCTGCCGCACTGAAGGTAAGCGAATCGGAGACCGTCAAGTCCCTGGTGCTGACGACCCGGGAGAAGCAGATGGTGGTGCTCGTGCTCCCGGGCGACAAGAAGGTGGACTGGAAGAAGGCGGCTGCCGGCATCGGCACCAAGAAAGTCGCCTTTGCCAAGCCCGAGGAGGTCCTGGAAAAAGTGGGCTGCGAAGTGGGCTGCGTTCCGCCGTTCGGCCAACTGGTTTCGCTGCCGATCTACATGGATCCGGATATCGCCAAGAAGGAGTTTGTCTATTTCAACCCCGGTGTGCACCACAAGTCCTACAAGATCAAATCCTGGGATTTGAAGAAGCTGTGCCGGCCGAAGATGGTCTAACCTACCGGTCTCTGGAGGATATGGCGTGCGGGCAAAGGCCGGGGGCCTGACCGCAGACAGGCTTACGCATGAGCACCGTTATCTTTCAAAAAGCGCAATACGATTACCGCTCCCTCAGGCCGACGGTTTCCCGTTTGCTTGCTGATATCGACGGGCTGTGGATCGAAAGCGGAATGCAGGTTCTGATCAAACCCAATTTTCTTGCCCCGGCCGGACCCGACCTAGCGATGACGACCCACCCGCTGGTCTTGAGGGCGGTGGTCGAATACGTCCTGGAAAAGGGCGGGCGTCCCCTGGTCTCCGACAGCCCGGGCACCGGGGCCTTCGAGCGGCTGCTGCGCAAGGGCGGATACGCGCAAGCCCTGGGAGGGCTCGACGTCGAATTGCGGCCTTTCACGGAAACCGTCAAGGTGGATATCGGCGAGCCCTTCGGCCGCATCGACATCGCCCGGGAGGCGGTGGCGTCGGATGTAGTAATCAATCTGCCCAAGCTGAAGACCCACACCCAGATGCTGTTGACTCTGGGGGTGAAGAACCTCTTCGGCTGCATCGTCGGCCTTACCAAGCCGGAGTGGCACATGCGCAGCGGCGTGGACCGCCGGATGTTTGCGCGCCTGCTGGTGCAGATTCATCAGGCGATCCGCCCGCCGGCCACCCTCCTGGACGGCATCCTCGCCATGGAGGGGGATGGGCCGGGCCGAAGCGGCACACCGCGCCAGCTGGGAATCCTGGCGGCGGGCGCCAGCGCGCCGACGGTGGATTTGGCTGTCTGCCGGCTGGTAGGGGTTCGCCCGGAGGACCTCCCGACCCACCGGGCGGCGGTGGAACTGGGGCTGGTAGCCGAAACGGTCGCCGTCGCCGGGGACGTCTCACCGGTGCGGGCTTTTAAACTGCCGGTGCTGGCGCCTCTGACCTTCGGACCCAAACGGCTGCAGCGGCTCATGCGCCGGCACCTAGTCCAGCGGCCGGTCGCCGATCCCGCCAAGTGCCAGTTGTGCGGCGAATGCTGGCGCTACTGCCCGGCCAAGGCCATCACGCCTTACGCCCAGATCGTCGGCTTTGATTACGACCGCTGCATCCGCTGTTTCTGCTGCGTCGAGATGTGCCCGCACGGTGCGCTGAAACCGGTCGAAACCCGACCGGGCAAGGTGGTGCGGCGCCTTGCCGGCGTGCGTGACCGGATCACCCACCGCATGGGCCAGAAGGGGGCGCGCCGCCCGAAGCGATTGTCACATTGACTTTGATTTGAGATTTGAGTATGCCTTGCGCGTACTGACCGGGTGTCTTGGTGTTATGGTATTTGGTTGTTTAGCCAAACACCCAAAGACCTAAATACCCAAACACCAACAATTTCTGGAGGCATCATGGCTGGCATCAACAAAGTCATCATTATCGGCCGCCTGGGAAACGACCCGGAGGTCCGTTACACTCCGAGCGGAGCTGCCGTCGCCAAATTCAGCGTCGCCACCTCCGACGAGTGGAAGGACAAGAATTCCGGGGAGAAGAAGGAGCGCACCGAGTGGCACCGCGTCACGGCATGGGGTAAGCTGGGGGAGATCTGCGGCGAATACCTGGCCAAGGGGCGCCAGGTCTACGTGGAGGGCAGGCTTCAGACCAGCTCCTATGAGGACAAGGATGGAGTGAAGCGCTATTCAACAGAGATCGTTGCCTCTGATGTCCAGTTCTTGGGATCGCGTGAATCCGGCGGCGGACGTCCCAGCACTGCAGGCTCCCCGCCGCGGGACATGGGCGGAGGCCAGGGGCCTCCCCCCGGGGATGATGACATTCCCTTCTGACCACGCTTCAGAAGTTGCAGCATGATAAGTGGCGCAAGACTTCGGTGTTGCGCCACTTTTTTCTTTTATGGCATTGGATAAATGCCTCGCGACTGGCATTCTTGAGCTTTTCCTGGTAAACTAAAACACTATCGGTAGCATCCGGCCGATTCGGACACCCCTACAGGTGGAAAATTCAATCATTTTAGGGACAGCTTTCTGAGGGCAGGTTTCAGAAATGAGAAACGGATCCAGTCATTACAATGCCGCGGACCTGGAGGTGCTGAGGGGCCTTGAGCCCGTCAAGCGCCGTCCGGGGATGTACACCGACACCACACGGCCGAACCATCTCGCCCATGAAGTCATCGACAATGCCGTGGATGAGGCCATCGCCGGCTTCGCTGACCGCATTGATGTCGTCCACTTCAAGGACGGCTCCCTCGAGGTCACGGACAACGGCCGGGGCATGCCGGTGGACAAGCATCCAGAGGAGAATGTTTCCGGGGTCGAGGTCATCCTGACCCGGCTGCACGCCGGGGCCAAATTCGGCACCAAGAACTACCAGTTTTCGGGCGGTCTCCACGGCGTGGGGGTCTCCGTCGTGAATGCGCTGTCTGCCAAGCTCGATGTCGAGATCCGGCGAAACGGTCTCATATATCGGATGTCCTTCAAGGATGGGAAAAAAGCATCCGAGCTCAAGACCATCGGCAAGGCGCCGAAGTCCGCTACCGGCACCAAGCTCCGGTTTTGGCCGGATGGCAGGTATTTCGAAACCACCAAATTTTCCCTCAGTCGCCTGCGGCACACGCTGCGTGCCAAGGCGGTGCTGTGCCCGAGGCTTACCGTCACCTTTCTGGATGAAGCCAGCGGGGAGACCCAGACCTGGTACTACGAAGACGGCCTGAAGGATTATCTGGCCGAACGCCTGAACGGTTTCACCCGCATTCCGGAAGACCCCTTCGTGGGACACATCGAAGGCAAGGGGGAATCCGTCAGCTGGGCGGTCCTATGGCTTCCCGAGGGCGGGGACGGCATTGCCGAAAGCTACGCGAACCTGATCCCTACCCCCCAGGGCAGCACCCACGTGGTGGGATTCCGGTCAGGGCTGTTGGCCTCGCTGCGCGATTTCGGCGAATTCAGGGGGTTCATCCCCAAGGGCGTGAAGCTTGCGCCGGAGGACATCTGGGAGCGCTGCAGCTACGTGCTGTCGGCCAAGCTATCGGATCTGCAGTTTTCCGGGCAGACCAAGGAAAGGCTTTCCTCCCGGGAGTGCACGGCCTTCATCGCCAGCGTGGTCCAGGATGCGTTTTCGGGCTTTCTCAACCAGAATCCGGAGGTCGCCCAGAAGCTCTGCGACATGGCGATTGAAAACGCCCGGCGCCGCCTGAAGGAGGCCGCCAAGGTCGTGCGCCGGAAAGCGGGCATCGGCCCGGCGCTGCCGGGCAAACTGACCGATTGCATATCACAAAACCCAGAGGAATCGGAGCTTTTCCTGGTGGAGGGGGACTCGGCCGGCGGCTCGGCCAAGCAGGCGCGCGACAAGAACACTCAGGCGGTGCTGCCCCTGAGGGGGAAAATCCTCAATGCCTGGGAAGAGGAGTCCGGCTCGATCCTGCAATCCAAGGAAATCCACGACATCGCGGTGGCCATGGGCGTGGATCCGGGGTCGAACGATCTCTCCGGCCTGCGCTACGGCAAGAACATCATCTTGGCGGATGCCGACTCGGACGGGCTGCACATCGCCACGCTTCTGTGCGGCCTGTTCCTGAGGCACTTCCGACCGCTGGTTGAGGCCGGCAAGGTTTACGTGGCCATGCCGCCGCTCTACAGAATCGATCAGGGCAGCCAAGTCTTCTATGCCATCGACGAGCCGGAAAAGAACGCCGTCTTAAAGCGGCTCAACGGGACGGCCGGCAAGGCCAAGATCAACGTGCAGCGCTTCAAGGGCCTGGGCGAAATGAACCCCTTGCAGTTGCGCGAGACCACCATGCACCCTGAAACCCGGCGTCTCGTCCAGCTCACCCTCCCCAAGAAGGAGGACAGCATCGCGGTCATGGACATGCTGCTTTCCAAGAAGCGGGTCAAGGACCGCAAGCAGTGGCTGGAGGAGGAAGGAGATCGGGCCGAAGCCGACTTGCTCTGACACGTACGAAGGTGGGCGCCTCCACCTGGGTAATCGGTTTCGGTTCGCGTCTGAAACTTGCCGCCAACGGGCTCTATGCCCGGACCTGGTCCGTCCTCCGATAAGCAGACGGAAATGCCTCTGAGTGATGCGGCGTTGGCGGTGTTTCAGGATGGGGTCCGGTCCAAGAGCCCGTAAGCGGCTCAGACAGTCAGCCGCTGCCCTCAACCGATCACCCAGCCTGCGGCGCGTCTTTTTCATATAATGTGGCCCGCCTGCGGTTGGCCATGAGGTTTTAGTTAAGAAGAGTGGAGTAATTTGCAATGGCACGATCAAGAGCCCTTCAAGTAGAAAACGTGGAGCGGCTGCCGCTTCCCGAGTTCGTCCGTCCGGCCTACCTCAACTATGCCATGTACGTCATCATGGACCGGGCCCTGCCGTTTATCGGCGACGGTCTGAAGCCCGTCCAGCGCAGGATCGTCTATGCGATGAGCGAGCTCGGGCTGCGGGCGACGGCCAAGTACAAGAAATCCGCGCGGACCGTGGGCGATGTGTTAGGCAAATACCACCCGCACGGCGACAGCGCCTGCTACGAGGCCATGGTGCTCATGGCCCAGCCCTTTTCCTACCGCTACCCGCTCATCGATGGCCAGGGCAATTGGGGCTCGATCGACAACCCCAAGGACTTCGCGGCCATGCGCTATACTGAATCGCGGCTTTCGGCATATGCGGACATGCTCTTGTCCGAAGTCGAAATGGGGACGACCGATTGGGCCCCGAACTTCGACGGCACGCTCCGGGAGCCCGTCACCCTGCCGGCCAGGCTTCCCAACATACTGCTCAATGGGGCCACGGGCATTGCCGTGGGCATGACGACCGATATCCTGCCGCATAACATCCATGAGGTGGTCGAGGCCTGCATCCACCTGATCGACCACCCCAAGGCGGGCATTGAGGACATCTGCGGCTACATCCACGGCCCTGATTTTCCGACCGGTGCTGAGATCATCAACCCGCGGGCGGATATCGTCGAGGCTTACCGCACGGGTCAGGGCAACATCCGCATGCGCGCCGCCTATGAGTATGACAACGGCGACATCCTCATCACGGCCCTTCCGTACCAGGTGTCGACCGCCAAGGTGATCGAGCAGATCGCGGGGATGATGCAGGCCAAGAAGCTGCCCATGGTGGCCGACCTCCGCGACGAGTCCGACCACGAAGATCCCATTCGGCTGCGCGTCATCCCCCGGTCCAACCGGGTGGACAAGGACGCCCTCATGAGCCACTTGCTGGCGACCACCGAGCTCGAGAAAACCTACCGGCTCAACCTCAACGTCATCGGCCTGAACCGCAGGCCGCAGACGCTCGGGCTGATCGACTTGCTCAAGCAATGGCTCGAGTTCCGCAAGCAGACGGTGCTGAAGCGGCTCAACCACCGGCTCGAGAAGATCAACGAGCGGCTGCACGTGCTGGAGGGACTGCTCATCGTCTACCTGCACCTGGACGAGGTCATCCGGATTATAAGGAAGAGCGATGACCCGCAGAAGGAATTAAGGCGGCGGTTCAAGCTGAGCGAGGTCCAGGTGGAGGCCATCTTGCAGATCCGGCTGCGACAGCTGGCCCGGCTCGAAGAGCTGAAGCTTAAAAAGGAGAAGGGCGAACTCGACGTCGAAAAGCGAGAAGTGGAAGGTGTCCTTTCATCGGAGCGCAAGCTCAAGGGCCTGATCAAGAAGGAGTTGAAGGCCGATGCGGAAAGATTCGGCGATCCGCGCCGGACCCGAATCATCGAGCGCAAGGAAGCGCAGGCCATCAAGGAGAGAGACCTTGCACCCACCGAGCCGGTGACGGTGGTGCTTTCCGCCAACGGTTGGGTCAGGGCGGCCAAAGGCCACGATATCGACCCGGAGAGCCTGGGCTACAAGCCCGGAGACTCCTTCCTGAGCGCGGCCCGGGGCAAGTCCAACCAGGTTGCGGTGTTTCTGGACACCACCGGCCGCACGTACTGCCTCGAGGCCCACAGCCTGCCCTCGGCCCGAGGGCTGGGAGAGCCGATCACAGCCCGGTTTGCGTTGCCCCCGGGGGCGCGGTTTGTCTCGGTGGCCATCGGGCCGGAGAGCCAGAGGCATCTTCTGGGCAGCGATTTCGGGTATGGCTTTGTGACCGACATGGGCAACCTGCACTGCAAAAACCAGAAGGGTAAGGCATTGCTAAAGGTTCCATCGGGCTCATACGCCCTGCCAGTGCTGGCAGTGGATGATCCCGAACACCAGCGCCTCGCGGCCGTCACCAGCGCAGGCTACCTGCTGGTGATCCCGCTCAAGGATCTGCCCGTCCTTCCAAAGGGCAAGGGCAACAAGATCATTCAGATCCCCCGCAAGAAGCTCGCCAGCCGCGAAGAGTTTGTAAGGCACCTGGTCGTATTCGGCCTGCAGGACGCCCTGGTGATCCAGTCGGGCAAGCGCACCTTTAAGCTGACGGCGGAGGCGATTGAGGCGTACATGGGGGAAAGAGGTCGCAGAGGAAAGAAGCTGCCCAGGGGTTTCAGGTCGGTGGACCGGATCGACCGTGAAATCATCGAGGCCGGAGAGATTTCGTCAAATCCGCCGGAGCAGGCGACGTTCGACAACTTTTAGCCGAGCATCACCGCCTTTCAAAATCCCTTGACAATAAAAAACGGGCGGATTAGCCTCTCGACCAAGCACGCCCATCAACCGGTCCGTTTTCCTGCTGTATAAGGCCCGGCAACATCCCAAGACATTCCACAATACGAAATGCTACCCCGCACCTTGGGTATGTAATTCATAATTCGAGGCTTTTACGTCCTGGTCTTCTCACCTCCTCTCCAGCCTCTTAACTCTTCTTACCCACGCGCCAAAGGCATAAACCGTCTGCAAACCCGATTGCCAAAAGGGAGGAGGAGCCATGAAACCTTTAGTCATTGTGAGCCTGCTTTGCTTTGGTTTAACCTCCGTTTTTGCCCAGAGCGCAGGCGCCCCGATGGAGGCCCCTGCAGGTTTCGACAACAAGAGCAATGGCATGGTGGATGATGCGACGCACCAGGATGATCTGAAGACATTTGATGATGTGGAGATCATAAAAGATGGGTTGGGCCCCCTATACAATGCCCAATCCTGCCGCGAGTGTCATCAGAACCCGGTCTCGGGTGCGGCCAGCCAGATCACCGAACTGCGCGTGGGTCATCTCGGACCTGACGGGCGATTTCAGGACCCCAAGATCCCCATTGCGCGCGGGGCCGAAATCATCACCGGTCGCTCCCTGGTGAATGACCGTGCCATCTGTCCCAGCGGGGAGTTTCCGGACACGGAGATCCAGGAACGCGTGCCCCTGACCGAAACGATTCGCACTTTCCGGATTTCGCTCAATCTCCTGGGGGATGGCTTTGTGGAAGCTCTGGCGGACCAGACCCTGGTTGACCTGGCCCGCAGACAATGTGCGGCGAGCCACGGCACGATTTGCGGGCAGGTACTCTTTGTTCCGATCGTGGAAGCACCGGGGCAGACGGGGGTCGGGCGGTTTGGCTGGAAAAACCAGCAGGCCAGTCTCCTTTCCTTCGCCGGTGATGCCTATCTGAATGAGATGGGAATAACGAACCGGCTGTTCCCCGACGAGATCACCACGCTCTGCAATACGGTGCGGGAGCCGAACGATCAGCCGGGCCCGGACGGCACCGAAGACATAGACCTTTTTGCGCGCTTCATGCGGGCCACAAAGGCTCCCGCTCGGGACGCAGTGCTCGCGGCCACTCCCAAGGCCGTCCTGGGATCAAAACTTTTTAACAAGATCGGGTGCACGACCTGCCACGTCGAATCCTTGACCACGGCGCCTGCAGGAACCAAGATCAACGGCGGCAAGTTCACGATCCCGGAAGCCCTTGGGGGCAAGACCTTTCGCCCCTTCGGCGATTTCCTGCTGCACAACGTGGGAACGGGCGACGGGATTGTCATGGCCTGGCAAGAACACTATGGGCCCAATGTATATAAGTTGACTTGGCAGGGGTTATCGGCCCAGTCATTTCAGCAGACGCGAAACAAGATGCGTACCGCGCCGTTATGGGGAGTTCGATTGCGCCCCAGGCTGATGCATGATGGCGCTTCACTGACGTTTCTCGATGCTATTTCACGCCACCAGGGCGAGGCCCGGCAGGTCACGAGGCGTTTTCGGATGCTCTCCCAGAGAGAAAAAGAAGCCGTCTATGAATTCCTGAGGTCCTTGTAAAAATTCAGGAGCTCGGTCCGCCCGCGAGGAAAAGAGCCGTGCAGCCGACATTCGCACACCGGGGGAATTGAAAGGCCATTCGTTCAGAGTTCTCCGAGTTTTCTCAAATACTCCCGCAGCCGGATCAACTTCTCGTCGCGCTCTTTGGTTATTTCCTCCGTCGAGCGGTTGCCGTAGTCGAAAAAGCCACTGCCGGTCTTGGCGCCCAGTTTTCCCTGGGCCACCAGCCGGTCTACTTGGGGAGAATGATCGATCAACCGGGGAGGCTCGTACTGGCGGTTGCGCAGGATTTTCTGGGTCAAGTCAAGCCCGGCAAAATCGAAGCGCTTGACCAAGCCCAGGATCGGGGTGCGCAGGGCGAAGCTGTTCTTGGCGGCGGTATCGATGTCCTCGGCTGTCGCATAGCCGTTGTCCAGGAGGAAAAGCACCTCCTGGGTGAGGGCGCTCTGGAGGCGGTTGGCGATGAAGCCTGGAAGGAACTTGGAGATCACGATCGGCTTCTTGCCCAGCCTGAGGACCAGGTCTTCAACGGCGTCCACCGTCTCTTGAGATGTCCGGGGTCCGCGGACGATTTCAACCAGCGGGATGATGTGGGGAGGGGCGAACCAGTGGGTGATGAGAATTTTTTCGGGCCGGTTCGTCTCCACGAATTCGAAGATATTCAAGTACGATGTGTTGCTCGCCAAAATGGCGTGAGAGGGGCAAACCCGGTCAAGGGTCTTAAACATCTCTTTTTTGGCGGGTATGTCTTCAACGATCGCCTCGATGACCAAATCGGCACCCTGCCCTGCCTCCTCGGTGCGTGTCGTCGTGCGGATCCGCCGGATGGTCGCGGGTATTTCGGCCTCGGGAAAACAGCCGGTTTGGGCTAGCGTTTTCAAATTCGAGGCGATCATGCGGCGGGCCTTGGACAGAATGGCCTCGTCGATATCCGCAAGCCAGACCGCGTATCCGCCTTGAGCGAACACCTGGGCCAGCGAATGGCCCATGGTTCCCGCACCGATGACCGCCACCTGTTTTATATCTGGCATTTTTCCACTCTAAGATAATCAAAGCGGCAGTCGAGATTTCTCTCGACTGCCTCTTCAGGTTGTTTTACCCAAATCAAATCCGCACTATCACAGCCCGGCTGTCGGCAGGATCAGCTCTTCTTGTCTTGATCGATTTTCTCCGGCGCCTTTTTCTCCTTCTCCTCCTCGTCGTCGGCTCCCTTGAAGTTCTTGATGGCTTTGCCGATGCCGGAGCCGATTTCCGGCAACTTGCCGGCGCCGAAAATGATGAGAATGATCACCAGTATGATGATGAGTTCGGGCATGCCGATTCCAAACATAGCGCCTCCTATGTGTCCGGGCTGGACTGCTTAAACTCCTGAAGTAGTCTCAGGAATTCTTTCGATTTCACGTACCGATCGACACTGCCCTGGTAGTCGATCCATTTTCTCCAAGCGTCGAGCCAGGCGTCATTGTGCCAATAGCAGTCGGGGTCGCCCCGCCCCTGCAGTCGCTCGATGTAATCCAGGTACTCGTCCTCGCAGGCCTCGCAGAACTGATACGGCAGCTTCGGGCGTTCGGCGGCCGCACCGGTCCGTGGCTCGATCTGGGTCCCGCACTTTTCGCACTTGAAGGAGCAGCTCGAGCACTGCACCACCCGGCGAACGGCCACCGCCTTTTGCCTGCGTCGCAGAAAAGCCTTTTTCTCCCGCGAGACTTCCAGCTTGTTGTCAAGGGAGATGATGTCGGCCACGGAGCACCTCTTTCGGCCATGGGAGCCAACCGCGCACCTTATATAACATCGGCCCGCTGCGCTGTCAATTCAGGCTGGACCGTCCTACTCCCCCGGGGTCGTAGCGTCCGCCAAACATTGACACCCCATGGGGATTCGATTATACCACAGCCAATGTCTGGCATCGGTGAGAACTCACCCCATCTCGTCTATCGCGAGAATCTTCAGGGCAGGCATCGCAGCGATTTCCTAAGCCGATCTGACACCCGATGGCCCCGCCGGATGGCGCGATCGCAGCACCCATGAGTGCGCCTTTTCAGGGAAACTGCCTGCCTTGCCTGATCGGCAGCCTGCCGTTGACGGATTACGCGCAGGCGGCCGATCTGGTGTGGAAATACACGCCGGAAATCCCGATTTGGGTCCAGCTTCCCAAAGTGCCCGGTGAGACCATCACCCGACAATTCGCTGCGGGCCTGCCCGGGCTGGCGGATGCGGGCGGGCGGGTCTTTGTCGACACGGCGGGTCCCGATTTCGACAAGAGTCTTCTGAGTTTTTACGAGGAGGCGTTGGCGCTCCATGAGCCGACAGGGGATCTCGACCGCTCGAGGTTTGGGCTGACTCCCGACTCCGCCAAGGGCTTTTTCGAGTTGATCTCCCGGGGCATGAGGCAACCCTCTCCCCCGCATGCCGTGAAGGGACAGATCATCGGGCCGGTTACCTTTGGCACCAGTCTGTGCGACCGGCAGGGCAAGGCGATTTTTTACGACCCCCAGCTGAGGGATGTCTCTGTCCGACTGCTGGCTCTTCGGGCCCGCTGGCAGGTTCGGCGGCTTGCAGCCCTCGACTGCCCGGTGCTTCTGTTCATCGACGATCCGGCGCTCACCGGTTTCGGATCCTCGCTTTACATCGGGCTGAGCCGGGAAGCCATTTCCCAAAGCCTGGGAGCAGTTATCGATGCGGTCCACCTGGAGGGCGGCCTGGCGGGCGTACACGTTTGCGCCAATGCCGATTGGACGTTGATCCTGGATTCGGCGGCGGACATCGTGAGCTTGGATGCTTACGCGTATTTCGATCAATTTGTCATCTTCCGGGAAGCGCTCCGACGTTTTGTGAATCGCGGCGGCCTGATTGCATGGGGTCTGGTCCCGACCCTCAGCCCGGAGGATCTCGAACGCGAGACGAGCGAACGCCTGTTGGCGCAGTGGTTATCGAAGACCGCGCAGGTAGAAAGACTCGGGATCGATCGGACGAGGCTGCTGGCCCAGTCGCTGATCACACCGGCTTGCGGCATGGGGACCCTGAGCATGGAGCTCGCCCTGAAGGGCTTGCAGCTGACTCGGGAGCTGTCGGACCGGATCCGAAACGAGTAACGAGCGATGTGTGACCTTTCAAGAGAGCTGATACATGACCTGCATCGGGTATTGACATGGTTTAACTGCCATAGCTGCAACCCCAACATAGAAGAGGATTCATGACCCCTAAGACAGAAACCAACCGCTTTGCCGGAGCTTCCCGGTATGTCCTGGACGAGGAACTGGCTAAGATCGTGAACATCTCCATGGCCCTTGAGATGCCGCTGCTGCTCAAGGGCGAGCCCGGCACGGGCAAGACCATGTTGGCCCATGCCATCGCGGAAGCCTTGGGCATGCCTTTGATCGTGCTCAACGTGAAATCCAGCATGAAGCTCGTGGAGGCTCTCTACCAGTACGACACCCTCACACGGCTCAACGACAGCCGCTTCGGCGATTCCCAGCGCGATGTGAGCCGGATCGAGGACTACATCCGCATGGGCAAGATCGGCCAGGCGT
>JBLMXM010000059.1:0-6246 GCA_050257775.1 Hyphomicrobiales bacterium | reverse complement strand
GATCCCATCATTTTTTCAGAATGACCGGCTTCGGTTCGTAGTTACCGGATGCGACTTGAGCCCAGAACGTTTTCTCGTCTTCCATCCACTGGGAGCCGAATTTCTTGTTGAAGAACCCACCCAGCCGCGTGAGCATCTGTTTTAGATTTGACCCATGCTCCAGGGTCATGACATCCTCCAGGAAGGCGGCGATGTCCATCATTTTCTCCTTCGGTATGTAGGCACGGGCCCCCATCTCGATGGATTTCTTGAGGGCATCGACGGAAAAGGCATGGGCGGTCAACATCACGGTCGGGAAACCCAGGTGCACCGAAGCGTTGAGCAGATCGAAGCCCCGTACGCCCATGATGTCCAGGATGACCGCATCGTAAGTCCAGGATCTCAGCAAGTGAAAGCCGCTCTCGTAATCCGTCGCACGGTCGAGCACCAGCCCTTTATAATCTCCAAGAAGGTCTTGCAGGGTGTCGAGCACGTCGGGTTCATCATCGACAGCCAGGATGCGTTTTTCTTCCAATATGCTGGATGTCATGGTCATCGCCTCTCGGATTTCGAATTTCGCGCCTCGAATTTTTCAAGTTCGGGATTCCGCACAAAGTGCCCGGTACGCTTTATTTGGGGAAGACAACTCTAGGCGCTTTTGCGGTCTTTTGCAATCCTTCGCCGCTCGTCGTCCCGAACCTCGCGCCGCAGGAGCTTGCCGACTTTGGATTTGGGCAGCATGTCTCTGAACTCGATGTAGGAGGGGACTTTGTATGGGGCCAAGCGTTCCCGGCACCACTTCATCAATTCCGTGCCGCCCACCCCGCGGGCATCCTCCTTGAGAACCACGATGGCCTTGATGCGCTCCCCCACCTTGGCGTCCGGGATACCCACCACGCAGGCGCCGATAACCGTCGGGTGGTCCTGCAGTGCCGCCTCGACCTCCGAGGCCGAGACCCGGTAGCCCTTGTGCTTGATGATGTCCGCCGAACGCTCGACGTAAATCAACTCTCCGGAGGGCAGGGCACTGACGAAGTCGCCCATGCGGCACCAGGTTCGGCCGTCGACCTCGACAAAAGCCTTACGCGTTTCTTCGGGTTTGTTGAAGTACTGCTTCAACGTAAAGGCAGAAGACACGAGGAGTTCCCCGCTCTCACCCGGGGAGACCGGATTCAGGGTTTCGGGATCCACAATCAGGCACTGCCGGCTTTTCAGCGGGAAACCGATGGCCCTGGGGCTGGGTTCCTGGCCGATTTTGCTGTAGGCCACGTGGCCCACCTCGGTCGAACCGTAAACCTGGTAGATCGGAATACCGCAGCGCTCCCGCCAGCGCTGCTTGACTTCCTCCGGCAGCACATCGCCGCCACAGAAGCAGTATTTCAGGGAACCGAGGCCGTAACGGTCGATGCGGTCGTTTTCGAGCATCATCCGGTACAGGGCCGGCACCCCCAGCATCCAACGGATCTTCCAGCGCTGGATGCTGACCAGGATGGCATCCACCTCCGGAACGGGCATGAGCACGGTGCAGTTTCCCTTGTTCAACCCGATGGCCATGAAGAGCCCCAGGGCCATGATGTGAAACAGGGGGTTGACGGCGATGTAGGTGTCGCGGCCCTCGCTGATATGGCCGCCCGCCACGTCCTCGGTCACGTCATTGACATAGGAAGTCATGCCGATGTGCGTGCCCGGAACGCCTTTGGGAAAACCGGTGGTGCCCCCGGTGTACAGGATATAGGAGAGATCCTTTCGGGGATCGATGGAAGCCGCCGTTGCCATGGGCCGGGGCCGGAGCAGGCTGCGAAACCGGTGCACGGATGGGCCTGGTTCCACTTTCCCGGTGGGTATTTTGTCGAACAGCGTGCCGAAGGCCCGTTTCCAGGAAGGCAGCAGGTCGGTCAGGTTCGTCACGATCACATGCTTGGGTCCGGTTTTCGCCAGGGCTTCCCTGACGTAGCCGAAATTGGTATCCATGCAGACGATCGCCTGCGCGCCGGAGTCCTGGATCATGTAAGTGATCTCATGGGATGTGTAGATCGGGGACACGGGCACGATGACGGCGCCGATCTTTTGGATGGCCAGAAACGCGATTACCCACTGGATGGAGTTGGCGATGTAAACCATCACGCGATCGCCCTTTCGGATTTCCATGTCCGTCAGGGCCCCGGCAAATCGCTCGGCCAACTCCCTCAGGCGTCTGTAAGAAAAGGATTCTCCCAGGTAAATGACGGCGGGCCGCTCGGGATAAATCTGGCTCATCCGGTCAAACCGGGTAAAAGTCAATTCGGTTTCAGGGGCTTCGGGGGCGGTCTGCATAAACCTCAATATCCAGCTATATGCCGAAGTAAGCCGCGCGGACATCCGGGTTGTCCATCAACTCCTTGCGGGTACCCTCCATGACCGCCGATCCGTTTTCCAGGATAAAGGCATAGTCCACGATCGGCAGCACCGGCCGCGCGTACTGCTCGGTGATGATGATGGCGATCTGGCGCTCATCGCGGATCTCCCGCGTGGCCCGCATGAGCATGGCCTGCATCAGGGGGCTGAGGCCCATCAGCGGCTCGTCGAGCAAAAGGATTTTCGGCTGCGCCATCAGCGCCCGCCCGATGGCGAGCATCTGCTGCTCGCCTCCGCTGAGAAACCCGCCGGTCCGGTTTTTCAATTTTTTCAGGGCCGGAAACACCCGAAACACATATTCGAGGGTCTCCTCTGCCTGTTTCGCCGCCGCGAGGTAGGCGCCGATCTTCAGGTTCTCCAGGACGGTGCTCTCCTTGAAAATCCTGCGCCGCTCCGGGCACAGGACGATGCCCATCCGAGCCCGCCGGCTGGGCTTCTCGTCGATCATTTCCCGGCCCTGGAAGCGGATGCTGCCCGCCAGGGTGACCCGCTCTCCTCCGGCCATGGCCTCTTTCTTACGGATATCGAGCATGATGCCGGAGAGCGCGTACATCAGGGTCGACTTGCCGGCGCTGTTGGCTCCGAATACGCCGACGATCTGGTTTGGCCGGCAGCTGATGCTCACGTTGTTCAAGGCCAGCATGTTCTCGTAGAACACCATCAGGCCGGAGGCCTCAAGCATGGATCATCACCTCCTCGACCTCTTCGGACCCGAAGTAGGCCTCACGGACGCGGGGATCGGCCATCACCTCCTCGGCGCTGCCTTCCACCAGTTTTTGGCCGAAATTGAGGACCATGACCCGATTGGCCACCTGGAACAGTTCCCGTAGCCGGTGCTCGATCATGATCAGGGTGATACCGTCCATCTGCAGGCGCTCGATCAGCGGCACCATGCTGGCGATTTCGCTCATGCTCAGCCCGGAGAACACTTCATCGCAGATAATCAGCTCGGGCTTTAATGCCAGGCACCGCGCCAGCTCCAGGCGCTTGAGATAGCCCGTGGGCAGTGTGGAGGTCACTTTGTAGGGAACGTAGGAGTCGCGCTCGAATCCGATTTCCTCCAGAATGTCTATCCCGACGGTGTTCCGGTCGCCCAGCCGTCCGCCGCCCCGCCATCCGCCGGTGCGCCGCGCCCGTGGTGAAAACAGGGGGATCACCAGGTTCTTGTATGCGGGCAGGCTGTAATACGGGCGCATGATCTGAAACGTCCGCGTAACCCCCAGGTTGGCAATCTTGTGTGGCGGCTGGCCGGTGATGTCCCTGCCGCGAAAAAGAACACGACCGGAGGAGGCCTTGACGAAGCCGGTGATGCAGTTGACCACCGTCGTCTTTCCGGATCCGTTGGGCCCGATGATGCCCAGGATTTCGCCTGCGGAAACCTCGAAGCTGACCCGGTTGAGGGCGATGATCCCCCCGAAGGTCTTGGTGACGTCCTGGACCTGCAGAATCGGTTCACCCGTCATATGGATGTCCACCTTTCGAACTGATGGTACTTGCGCTGGCCGAAAACCATCAGCCCTTCACTGCGGAAAACTATGAAGCCCAGCAAAATCAGAGAATAGAACACGATCCGCAGAGTGCCGAAATCACGGAGAAGCTCGGATACCGGCACCAGGATCAGACATCCGAGCAGCGGCCCTACCAGCGTGCCGCTGCCGCCGATGACCGTGGCGGCGATGGGCAGCACCGAAAAATCCAGGGCAAACGTGGAAATCCCGGCCCACATGTAGATATGAACCAGACAAGCCCCGGCCAGGCAGCCGATGCAGGCGGCGATGAACACCGCCAGGGCCTTGTAGTGAGTGACGTTCATGGCCGAAGCCTTCACCGCCTGGTCATTGTCCTTGACCGCTCTCAGAACCAGTCCGAAATCCGTGTTGACCAGCCGGCGCAGCCCGAAGAGCAGCAACAGCACCAGAACGATGACCAGATACTGCTCAACCCAAGCGCTGGGGAAGCTGTCGATCCCCATGATCCCGTCGGTTCCGCCGAGAATGTTCAGCGCCTCGATCACCCGGGCCAGGAACAGCGGATACATCAGGGTAACGATGGCAAAGTACACCCCCCGGAGGGGCAGGCATGGCAGCAGCAGCAGGGTGCACAGCACACCGCCCAGCACCGTGGCGGCCGGCACACAGATCAGGGGCGCCAGCCCCAGCTTGGTGTTGAGCAGCGCCGACAGATAACCCCCGGTTCCGACAAAGAAGGCCCCGCCCAGCGAAACCAGCCCCACGAAATGGGCCAGAAAATCGAACACCAGTGCCAGGAGGGCATAAATGCAGACAATGGAGATCACCCGCTTCCAGTACATTCCGGGCATCAGCATGGGCAGCCCGAGCATGCCCACGATCAGCACCAGCCGGGGAAGGATCAGGTAGGACAGCTCCCGCCAGGACATCAAGGCATACAGCCCGGCGGTGCGGACCTTGATGCCGCGATCGATGCGCTCCTTGCGTCGACTTGGCGTCTCTTTGCTCATACCCGCTCCTCCAGCTCTTTCTGCTGGCCGAATAGCCCCGAGGGCTTGAGAATCAACGTCAGGATGATCGCCAGCAACGCCACGACCATCTGGTAGTGAGCCCCCAGATAGGCAACGGTCAGTATCTGCGCAAAGCCGATCAGGAAAGCGGCCATCACCGCGCCGGCCCAGCTCCCGATGCCCCCGACGATGCAGACCGCGATGGCCAGGATGAGCACGTTGTATCCGGACTCGACCACGATGTTGCCTAAGGGCAGCAACAAGATCGCCGCCAAGGCGGCCAGCATGGAGCCCAGGCCCATGGCCACCACGGCCATGATGTCCGAGTCGATTCCGAGCATGAGCGCGGCCCTTTCATCCTGAGCCATGCCCCGGAGCGCCAGTCCGATGCGCGTATGATGGGTGAAAAACCACAGGAAGGCCACCAGCGCAGCCCCGGCGCCCACGACCAGCAGCCGCTGGTAATCGACCGAAACGCCGGCAATGGAGATGCTGCCATCGATGAAGGCCGGCAGCGTGTAGGTCATTCCTTTGAATCCCTTCCATCGCAGGCCCTCCAGGATGGCGAGCGCGATGGCGTAAGAAGCGATAATTTCCGAAATCTCCATTCCCCGCACTCGGATCAAGAAAAACTGATAGATGGCCGAACCGATCAAGGCCGTGATCATCATGGCCAAAAGAATGCTGAGCAGATAGTTCAGCCCGAAGATGTTTAGGGCGCTCCATGCGATGAACCCGCTTAAGATATAAATGGCCCCATGGGCGAAATTGGGCAAGCGACTGATGCCGTAAACCAGTGCGAATCCGAGCGCATACAACGCCAACGTCACGCTGTTGATGGTTCCGTAGATGAGGATATCCATAAGGGTTTTCTTGAGTTCTTTGTTCTTCCGCTGAGACGCCGGAAGGCCGCAGTCTGCACTCCCGCGGCCAACCTCACCTCCGGCGCAAAGTGGCGCAGCGGTTTTTCCATCGCCGGCTTCTCACCGGCAAGGGAAAAGTCAAAGACCACCCGCAAAACGGGCGGCTTGACTTTTCGGCCATAGGCCGAAAAAGCAGAAGCACGTCAGTGCTTCTACGGTGCAATCGCAACCGCCTGCGTAGCACGCGGTTTACAAGGCGAGAAATCAACGTTCTCTGCGGCGGTTGCGGCGTTGCGGTGAGAGGCCCGCGACCGGCAGCGGGCCCATCATATGTCGGAACGAACTTGACCGCAGCAGGAACACCCTGCTTAGAGTGCCATCGGCATTACTTTTTCATCCAAGGGGGCAGCTGGATCTCGCCCGTGGCGATGCTCTTGGGATAAACCACCACCCGCTTGCCCGCCTGCCATTGCAGGATGCTGCCGACCGCGCCTTCCTTGGGATCGGTGGAGGGAATGATCTGGTGGCTCT
>JBLMXM010000058.1:0-10210 GCA_050257775.1 Hyphomicrobiales bacterium | reverse complement strand
TGGCGAAGAAATACCAGACCGGGGTGGCGATCTTCATCACCCCGCGCCATTTCTTGGCCGACTCGCTGGGCGCGTCGATGCTGTCCAGGAAGGCGCGCACCTCGTTCTGGCGCTTGATCGTCTCCTCGTTGTCCTTCACGCCCAGCCCCTTGCAGAGGTAGGCCACCACGAGGCCGGTGAAGGTCCCCCAAAAGGCGGAGTGCAGGGTGAGGAGGTTCGGCCAGACATAGTAGGTCAGGAACACCATAACCATGCCGGCGAGAACTCCGAGAACGGCGCCGAGGCTGGGAAAGCGGAAGCCCCAGCACACCCCGAGCAGCAGCACGTACATCACGAAGCCGAATGCCGTCGCGAGCGCCCCTAAAATGACCAGGGCCGCCTTGGAGTGCAGGCCGATCAGCACTGCGGCGATGGTCAGGACGGTGGCGAACAGCCGGTTCATCCAGATCTGCTCGGCGTGGCTGGACTTCTGCCCGCGGACGTACCTCCACCACACGTCGCGCAACAGGATCGAGCCGCCGGTGTTGATGTAAGGCGCGGCCGTGGAGTGGATCGCCGCGATGGCCCCCAGGAACACGACTCCAAGGATGAACGGCGGCAGGAAGTGCGCCATCAGGATCGGGACTACGTCGCTATCCTTGGTAAGATTGGTCAGAACGCCGCTAAGTTGGAGCACCTTGGCCCCCATGCCCTGGATGGCGGTGAAGTAGAACAGGGCGAAGCCGACCACGAAGGTCGACATGAAGGTCTGCTGCCAGGCCAGGACCTTGGGGCTCTTGATGCCGAAGAAGTTCATGGTGAAGGCAGGGGAGGACTGGATGCCCATCAGCGAAAACATGTAGGTCAGGACCAGTACCGCCGTCCAAATGGTCGTGTTGTGGGCTTTGGCGTACGCGCCGGCGTTCGAAGTAAAGAAGATCAGTCCGGGCACCTCGAGGAGACTTTTGTCCAGCTTGTTGACCGCCGCCGAGAATCCCGTCCAGCCGCCGAATTCCGGCCGGTTAATGACGAAATAGCCCAGCAGGATGATGCCGCCCACCAGGAAGACAAACTGGAACACGCCGACCCAGGCGCTGGCCTTCATGCCGCCCGTGCACACGTAGAACCAGACGATGAAAGCCATGATCCAGGCGCCCCAGACGAAGTCGATGCCGGCGACCCACTGGAAGAGGGCCGCCGAGGCCATCATCTGAACGGCCGAGTAGAACAGGGAATACAGCAGGGCCGTTGCAACCACCAGGAAGCGCAGGGGCTCGCTGTTGAAATAGTAGGCGTACATGTCCCCCGGGGTAATGAAACCGTAGCGCTTGCCGAGCAGCCACTGCCGCTTGGCGAAGAAGGTACCGGAAATGGGGATCGTTAAAACGTAGAAGGACGCAAAGGCATAGGCGAGGCCGTCGCGCCAGATCAGGCCGGGGTGCCCGATGTAAGTCCAGCCCGAGAACGAGGCCGCGGTGGCGGCCATGAGAAAAGCAATGAAGGGAACGGACCGGCCGCCAATGGCATATCCAGCCGAGGTTTTCTCCTGAAAATAGCCCTGTAGGCCTTGCCAGAAGCTGTAAACCACGTAAATGCCTAGCATGATGTATACCCAGGTAATGCCGCTCATAGCTGACCCTCCTTTGAAGTTAGGTGAATCGCCCCACGCACTCTGCCATGCGTGTCATCAGGATAGATTTGCCTGTATCACCTCCTCTCGCGACTGCTGCGCCATTGGCGTTCGTCTGAATTAAAGAATGGTTCGTGCTAATTCGCCATTTTGCGGATATCCTCGACGATCTCCGGGTTGGCCAGGGTGGTGACGTCGCCGACATCCTTCTTGTTGGAGATCGCCGCCAGCACCCGGCGCATGATCTTGCCCGAGCGCGTCTTGGGCATGTCCTTGACGATCCACACCTTGCGCGGCTTGGCGATCTTGCCGATCTCGTTGGAAATGGCATCCGAGATCTTCTTCTCCAGCTCTTTGCTCGGCTTGAACCCCGGCTTGAGCGCCACGTAGAGATCCGGTTCGCGGCCCTTGATCTCGTGGGCCACCGGCACCACCGCCGCCTCGGCCACCTCCTCCACCACCAGAGCCGCCGACTCGATCTCCTTGGTCCCCAGCCGGTGGCCGGAGACGTTGATCACATCGTCCACCCGGCCCAGGATGCGGAAGTACCCGTCGGCCGCCTCCACGGCTGCATCACCGGCCATGTACGGCCAATCGCGCCAGTTTTTGCTCTTGGGGTTCTTGCAGTAGCGCTCGAAATACTGCCGCACGTACCGGTCCCGGTCGCCCCAGATGGTCTGGAACATGCCCGGCCAGGGGTTCTGGATGCAGATGTTGCCGGCCCGCCCGGTGCCGGCCGGAATCACGTTGCCGTTGTCGTCATAGATGACCGGATGGATGCCCGGCATCCCCGGCCCGGCGCTGCCCGGTTTCATGGGTTTGATGGCCGGGATCGTGCTGCACAGGAAACCGCCGTTCTCGGTCTGCCACCAGGTGTCTACGATGGCCGCCTTGCCCTTGCCGACCACGTTGTAATACCAGCGCCAAACCTCCGGCTCGATGGGCTCGCCGACTGTGGTCATGTGCTTGAAGTTGTACGTGTACTTCTCCGGCTCGTGCGGGCCGAGTTTGCGCAGGGCCCGGATGGCGGTGGGCGCCGTGTGGAAGATGTTCACATTCAGGTCCTGGGCGATCTTCCAGGCCCGGCCGGCATCGGGAAATGTCGGCACGCCTTCGTAAACCACCGAGGAGGCGCAGATGGCGAGGGGCCCATAGACGATGTAGGAGTGCCCCGTGATCCATCCGATGTCGGCCATGCACCAGTAGACATCCTCGGGGTGGATGTCCTGCACGTACTTGGATGTGCCGGCCGTATAAGCCAGGTAGCCCCCGGTGCTGTGCTGGCAGCCCTTGGGCTTGCCGGTGGTGCCGCTGGTGTACATCAGGAAAAGCGGCGCCTCGGCCGGCATTTTTTCCGGCTCGACCCGCGCACCGTAATAGTTCTTCAACACATCGTTCACGAAGTGGTCGCGGCCCTTCACCATCGGGGTCGGGCTGGAGGCCTTGCCCGGGTAACGCTGCCAGACCAGCACGGTATCGACCTTCTGGCCGTCCTTGGCCGCCAGATCGCAGGCGATATCCGCATTCTGCTTGTGATCGCCCAGCGTGCCGTTGCGCCAGTAGGCATCCATGGTGATCAGCACCCGGCTCTGGGAGTCCACGATGCGGTCGGCGCAGGCCCGGCCCGAAAAGCCGCCGAAGACCTGGGAATGGATCACTCCCAGCCGGGCACAGGCCAGCATGGTGATGGGCAGCTCCGGCACCATGGGCATGTGCAGGGTCACCCGATCGCCCTTCTTCAGCTTGCCGAAGTCCCGCAGCAGGGCTGCGAACTCGTTCACCCGAACATAGAGTTCCTGGTAGGTGATGTGTTGGTATGGCTCGTCGATGGGCTCGGGGGCAAAATGAATAGCGGTCTTGTTCTTGTTCTTGGCCAGATGCCGGTCTACGCAATTGTAGGAAGCGTTAATCTTGCCGCCCACAAACCACTTAAAGCAGGGGGCGTCACTGGTATCCAGCGTGGTGTGCCAGTACTCGTACCAGTCCAGCAGATCGGCGTATTCCTTGAAGCAGTTGGGAAAGTTTTCCAGGCTGAACCGATTGTAGACGGATGGATCGGTCATATTGGCCTGGGCGATGAATTCAGCGGTGGGATAAATCAAGCCCTCCTCACCCCAATGCACCGCGATTTCAGCCTCGGATGCCCCGGTGATTTCTTTTTCTGCCATGCTTGTCCCTCCTTAATTTTTTTAATGATGCCACACCTATACTGCGCCAGGAATAAATGTTGGGCTTTACATTCCCCGAAACCTCCTTTCCAATATTGTGGTGTCATGCGTCAGCACCGGGTGGAGACCGATGCTAACCTGTGCTCTTCTTGACAATGCCTCGGCCGAAGATCTCGGCGGCCATGTCCAGTGTCGATTTCAGGAAATCTTTGCGCGGATCCAGGGCGCGCTTGCTTTCTTCCCAGAGCACCAGACCGGAAAACAGCGCCCATAAGATCAAGGCCACCTTTTCGGGGTCTCGTTCCAGGAAAGACCCGAGTTTCATGCCCTCTTCGAAGATATCGGAAAGCGTGTTCAGACATTGTCGCGCGAGGCCTAGGATCTGCTCGAGGAGATCGGGGGAGATGTTTTCGAGCGTCTCACTGGCCTGAAGATGGGTGAGCGTGATGAACACGGGCGGATCGACCACGTAGGCCTCCCAGAGGGCCTCCTTGACTGCGTTTAGTCTTCGCTCCGCATTCGGTTCCTTTCTTTCCTTCACCCGTTGAAGCCGCAGGCTCAAATGCTTGAGCATGCGAATCGACAGGGAGGAATACAGCTCATCCTTGTTCTTGAAATATATGTAAAGAGTCCCAGGGCTTAACTCCGCTTCGGCTGCAATGTCCTTGATGGTCGCCTTTGAAACCCCCTTGGAAACGAAAACCCGCTTGGATGCCGCGATAATCTGCTGGCGGCGCCTTTCGCGATCCCTTATCTGGCGTTCATGTATTGGCATTTATATAATGAATTATATTCACTATATTCAACAATATAAAAAATATGCCTACTGTTTGTCAAGAAAAATATTTTCATTTTTTTAAAAATGTTATAAAGGATGATTTATGCTACAATGTAATATGGGTATTAACGAGCTTGGGTAAAGCGGTAGATGTTTGTGATTTCAAGGGAAGTCATCAAGCCATTGGTAAAGATGTCTTGAAATGGTCAACCGAGATGAGGTATTTGGTGCGAGGCCGACGATTTGGCACGAACCTGCGGCAGGAAAGGAAGGAATGATTGATTATGCTGTCCATGCCCAGAAAATGGAGTGAAATGCCGTCCAGCGTAAAGAATTCGATCATCTCATTGCTGGTCGGGTGGGCCGCTCATTATATCTTTTATTTCGGTTTCATCGCTGCGGATCAACCGGAGAGAGTCACTTATCTTAACGTGGGAGTGGGCATTGGAATCTGCTATTGTGTCGCAACCCTCAGAAAATGGGCGCGCAGGTTGTGCATTTTTTTCAACATCGTCATGGTGCCGATGTATTCCCTGTTTGCCGTAGCCTTCGCTCAGGGCGACAAACCCGGCCTGTTCACCCTCACAGCGTTCACCGCTCTGGTGTTTGCTTTTTCGCTATATTTTCTGCTCAAGAAAGAAACCGCCCAGTTTTTTTCTCCGCCGGAAAAAGACAAGGAACCGGAAAACGGAAGCTGAGATAAGAGCCACGGCCTACGTCGGTCTGCGAAAACATTCGGAGGGATGAATTATGCAACTCACACCCAAGGACGTGGCCTGCTCCTGCGGGCATATCACCAACCTGACGACCAAAAAACTTCTGTGCATCAAGTGCGGCAAGTATGTGTTCTACGACGAGCACGAAAAACGATCCCATGGGCGCCAGACGCTGTATGCCGCCTCCGTCATCGTGTTGGCCCTCGGTTTCGTAGTGTATTTCTTCGTCGAGTTGGTGTTGAACCCTTTGCTGCGGCCCTGATCGGACCCAATAGCCGATGAAGGCAAGGCCCTCTCACGAACGCCCGACCTCTTGGATCCCTGGCCTTATGACCTCCACAGACGTCCGGTGAGACGCAGCGATTTTACGTCATCAGGCCGGATGTTCTGCTTGACGTAAGCGACGACATATTGGGGTATGTGTCCTGTTTTCAGGTAGGCTTTGAAATCGGTCTCTATCTTCGAGTTGGAAAACCGCCAATCCACCCCGGCGCATTGAAACAGGTCGTAAACGCTGCATTGCCGCACGATCGCCAGGCTGGTTAGAAATTCATCGTTACTGATATAGGCATTCTTGCAATGTTCCTTTTCAAAATAAGCGAGAGCAGCAAAGTAAGCTGATACCAGCATGACGAAAAAAATCGCAGTCCAGTTCAACATGATTAATTCTCCTTGAAGCTAGTCTCGGGCCCAGCGGCATTCTTGCATTACCGGTCCGGCCGTTTTGATCTTAGTAGGTCAAAGTTACCATATGTCATAATACACCCATTTCAAGCCCCTTTCCACAAACAGCCAGTCCCGCTCATCATAAAATAATGAAATGTTTATATTTATTACCAAAAAAGCAGAAAGCACCACTGTAAAAAGGCGAATGGGCTGAAAAACCCTCTGTCAATTTGGCTATCGGCAGGTGGAGCTGAAATCTTTAACAGATAGGAAGGGCGGCGGCACAACCGGATCTTGAGGCATCTTGCAGGCGATAGATTCACCCAGGCTCCGGCATAGAAGCTATGCGCCACTGCATGAGCAGGGAATCTGATTATTTCAACGGAACTGGCTTGCAACCACCGTATTTGCGACTGGTAAGCCGCTCGCTCGAAGGCAACTGCTCCGGCGGACAAGGCTCCAGCCCTGGCACTATAGGCAGGTTAGTTCGCGGTTCAATCGCGGCAGCCGGCCTTCACCAAAGGCTAAGGCGGCCATGAGCCGCCGATCCCATTTAGGGTTCTGTGGGACCAGATCCCTTGGCGCAGGCTGCGGCACAGCCGACCGAGAAGAAGTCCTTTTCGTCCTCTCCCGGTAATGCGGGCGAGCGGGTTACTGTTTTGGAGCAGCCTGAGCCGGTTGCCCAGCAGCCGGACTCTGTGCGGGCGTCTGCTCCGAGCCGGCCTGAGGTTTCTTCTCGCCTTTTTTCCCCTCGTCGGAGCCGTCCACGCTGGAGATCGCTCCAAGGCTTGGCGGCGCCTTTTTCGACAGGTCGCCTGGTTGCCCGCCCTCTTGGCTGCAAGCGAAAATCATCAATGACGCTCCGATCACTAAAAGCGCCAGAATCCACCAAAATTGATTCTTGGGCAAAGTGCGCTTCTCCATAACTGCTCCTTTCTTCGTGAAATCCGGATTCAGCCTGCTGCGGATTTCCATATCAAAGGCAAAAGCTGTCATTATCAAGTGGGGCCGCAAAGCAAGCAATTCAGCAGCAAGGTAACGCAGATGGTAGCTGGAATGAAAAAAATAAGCAAGAGCCACCGAGAAAAACATTGGCCGGAGAACTGATTTGTCCCGGATTTTTTTCCCCTTTTTAAGTTCGAGTTAAGCCTATTTCTGGAGATGGCCTCATCGGCCATGGCTGATGCGGTAATGCAGACAAGATATCCTCCGGTGCCGGGGGCCGGTCGTTAGGGAACGAAGGAAGATTTGAACATGCTGATGTTGTTTCACGGCAGGATCGCGCCAAGCCCTTAAGTCAGTTTTTATGAAGTTGTCACTTTTTGTATTTCCTGATGGCCTTCTCGAAGCCGCCCATAGACTTACGGATAACGGCATCATCAACACAAAAGGCGATCCGGAAGTGGCCCGGGCCACGGAAGCCGCTTCCGGGAACAACGAGCACCCGCTCGGCCTTCAGCGCCTGCACGAATTCCACGTCATCGGCGATCGGCGAACGGGGGAAGAGGTAAAACGTCCCGGAAGGTTTGACGAACTCGTAGCCCATGGCGCCTAAGCCCTCGCAAAGCATGTCCCGTTTGCGTTTGTACAGGTTGATGTCCACGCTCAGGCCCTGGAGGCAAGCCACCACGCGCTGCATCAAGGCCGGGGCGTTGACAAACCCGAGGATCCGGTTGGCGAGCGCCATGCCCGCAATGAGCTGCTTGCGATATGCGGCCGACGGGTTGACCGCCACGAACCCTATGCGTTCGCCGGGAACGGAAATGTCTTTTGAGTAGGACGTGCCGATGATGCTCTCGGGGTAGGCCTTGAAGATGCTCGGAACCTTGATTCCGTCGTAGACAACCTTGCGGTAGGGCTCGTCGGAGATCAGGTAGATAGTGCGGCCGAGTTCACGGCTTTTCTTCTCGAGCAGTTCGCCAAGGGCGTCGAGGCTTTCCGGGGAATAGACGGCGCCGGTGGGATTGTTGGGCGAGTTGATCAAGACCGCTTTGGTCTTCGGTGTGACGGCGGCGGCAATGGCCTCCAGGTCGAGCTGGAAATCGGGCCGACTTGGCGTGGTCTTGAGCACACCACCGTGGTTGTCGGCGTAAAAACCGTACTCCACGAAGCAGGGGGCCGGCGTCACCACCTCGTCCCCCGGATCGAGGATGGTTTTCAAGGCAACGTTCAGCGCCCCTGCCGCACCGCAGGTCATGAGCACGTCCATGGGCTCGACCGCAACGCCCTGCTCCTGGGTGAGAAAGTCGGCCACCGACCCGCAGACCTCGGGGTAGCCGGTATTCGGCATGTAGCAATGGGCATCCAGGCCGCAGGTACTGACAACATCCCGGAGAACTTCGTTAAATTTATCCGGAGGCGGCAGGTTGGGGTTGCCCAGACTGAAGTCGTAGACGTTTTCGCGTCCGAATTTCTTCTTAAGCTCAGCCCCTTCCTCGAACATGCGCCTGATCCATGAGGATCCGGCAATAGTAGCCTCAATTTTCTTTGCGATGGTCATTTCTCAAACTCCCGCCACTTGTAGTCAATGAGCTCCAACAGCACTCCGTTCATTTTCTTCGGGTGCAAAAAGGCGAATTCGCAGTCGCGAAAAGGTCTCACCCCGCCGATGAAAGGATAGCCCTGGCCCTTAAGTTCATCCATGGCTCGGCGGGTGTCGTCGACGTTGAAGCTGATCAGCATCACGCCCTCCCCGCGCTTTTCGATGAACCGGGCCACGTCGCCGTCGGGCGTGGTCGACTCCATCAACTCGAATCCGACCTCGCCCACCCAGTAACGGGCGACCTTGATCTTTTCAGGCTCATCGATGTACTCGTCGTCGGGCTTGGACTTGCCCAGAACCGGCTCCCAGATCTTGCGGGCGTCCTCCAGATTCCTGACCGCAATGCAGATGTGATCGACCTTGTTGACCTTCATGATGGCCTCCCTCAAAGATTTCGAAGATGGAATAGGTGCAAGGAGATGTCAAGCCAAAATAGAATTAAAGGAAGAGCCGGGCAGGCGGTCGCAGGGAATTGATCGATGCGTTTGCCAGGGGGGACGAAGGATGTTATGAGAAGTCATCCACGGACAAAGGAGGCGATAGACATGTCAGCACTGCGTCTCATCGGGTTGGGACTGGCGGTCTTGCTGGTGCTGGGCTGCGCCACCGCGAGCAAGCTGAACTCCGTTCAGCTCGGAATGACCAGAGACCAGGTCATCGATGCCATCGGCGCCCCCAGCAGTACGAGCGAAATGGACGACACCCAGTACCTGAAGTACCAGTTGTGCAGCGACTGGATTTTTACGGATCGTTACTATGTCCGGCTGACCAACGGTAAGGTGGATGCCTTCGGTCGGGTGGGGGATTTCAACCTCGGGTATTAGGCGTTGGCCGGTTACGGCCGGCCTTAGGCAGTAAGACCGGCGAATCGCAGCACGCGTTTCACGTACTGGCGGGTTTCCGCGTACGGCACGTTGCCGTCGTACTGCTCCACCGCACCGGGACCGGCATTGTAAGCCGCCAGTGCGAGCCTGAGATTGCCGCCGAAGCGATCGAGCATCTGGCGCAGATAGCGCGATCCACCGTCAATGTTCTGCTGGATGTCAAAGGGGTTGGTAACGCCCAACTCCTTTGCCGTTTCAGGCATCAACTGCATCAAGCCTTTCGCTCCGGCCGGCGAGACGGCATCCGGCTGGAAATTGGATTCCGCGCGGATGACGCTGCGAATCAGATCGGGGGAGAGGTTGTACTTGGCGGCAGCCTGCTGAATCGATTTTTCCACGGGAAAGCCGGAAGAGGTGCCGGGGGAAGGCCCCTGCAGGGCAGGCCGCCCCGATCGGCAGCCTTGCTGGTTCTTCTGAACTGAAACGGTATGAATGGATTCGGTTGGTCCGCGGCCTTGGGCGGCCGCCGCTTCAGCGGGGGTCTCCGTTGGCTGTGGAGCAGGGACGGCGATGTTCGCAACTCCGGGGATTCGTTGCGGCCGTACGCTCCGGGCCGCGAGGACCGGCTTTTTCAAATAATCTGAAATCTTCATCCCTGCTGTTGCTACTTCCGCCGCCGCAGGCCTTTCGCTTTTCAACACATCCGGGAACGAAGCGGGCCTCCTGCGCGCCTCACCAGACCGCCGCGACCCGGCGGCCGGTACCGGCCGCGGCTCAAGATAATCTCGCACCGTCAAGGGTTTTTCGATTGCCATGATCACTCCGCCTGAATCAGACAATTCCAAGCAATTCCCATTCCACCTTTCGTCGAACAACTCGAGCGCGCGTCAATCTACAAAATAATTAT
>JBLMXM010000057.1:0-6873 GCA_050257775.1 Hyphomicrobiales bacterium | reverse complement strand
CGTGGGACCAAGTTTTTATTGGAATCCTGCGCACCCACAGCCTGACCTACGCCTGGCAGGACGATATCATCCGCATCATGACGGCTGACGACCTGGAGGAGGAACTGCGCAAGGAGGCCCGGCGCAAGGATCTGCTGCTGGCCGAAGCACCGGTCATGATGCGGATGATGTCGCCCTGCCAGGCATAGGTCAGGTTGTGGGTGCGCAGGATCCCAATGAAAACCTGGTCCCACGGGGCCTGGGTGATGTTGATGTTGGACCGGCCGGTCACCCGGTCGTTCAGAATGATGTTGACGTCTGCAGCCCGGGCCAGCGCGCGCAGCAGCACCGACACATCCACGTTGCTCATTTTCAGGCTGACCCGCTTGGTGGGCAATGGTCTTTCCGTATCGGGCCTAGCCTCGACCGGACGGACCGGCGTCTCCTTCACAAGCTCCGGGGGGGCTTTGGGGGGAATCGGCGCTTCCCCTTTCTGCTCCTGGGCTTTGGCTCTCCACTTGTCCATAAACGGATCATTGGCGTCCGTCTTTTTCGGCGGAGAGCACCCCAGCGTCAACAGCACGGTCACGACACCCGTAACAGCCAGTTTGCAAAAACAGAGCGATCTCGTCATAGCCAGCCTACCCTATTCGCTTTCCTGAAGTGGTAGCACGATTTCCCCTTGTGAGGACGTCATGATCACCTTGTTGGGCAGAACGGATTTAATGGTGACCTCGCCGGTGCTCAGCTTGTCGCCGGCTTCGTATTCCATGCCGTTGATGATCGCCAGACGCTTGGAGCCGATCTCAAGGAACCCACTGTAGGTCATGGCGGGCAAGGGCCGCGCGGGCTCCTTGCGGGAGCTTTTTTCCGCAGGCGGTGTCTGGGCTTTGCGAATCACCATGAAGGGGTCCTGTTTCCAGGCGGCTTCAGCTTTTTGGATGACCATGCCACTCGCATCGGGCGTGGCGGCTTTAACCGCGTCAGCCACCTTGCGGATGAATGCGTTCAAGCCCTCGGTACTCTGCACCGTCAGGGATGTCACGGGCTGGGTGCGCGGTCGAAACAGTTCGACCGCACCGTAGCCGACCGTGAGCAGCATGATTCCCACGATGATTTTTTCTCGAGTCGTCATGATGTTCCGCTTAGTGCGTTAGTTCGTGAGCGCGTCGGGTTCTTCTTGCCGATTGATACGCATTCAGCGCGGTTAACGCGACAAACGCATCATTCCCTCGCCAACCAAATCTTCAGTCCGAACTCTTCGCCACCCTCGACCGCCCGAACGTCGATTTCCTCGATGCTGTCAAAAAAGGGGAGCGACCCCACAGCGATCATAAACCCTCGCAGGTCGACAAACTGACCGACGGCGCTCAACCGCAGCAGGAAGCGGCCGGATGCGTCCGTGAGGGTATTGACTTCCGGGATGATCTCTCGTACGCGCAGCCCATGGGATGCAGCCAGATCCTGCAGACGTTTGGGCACACCGGCTATTTCAGCCCGGGTCAGCTTGGCTCGGGTTGATGCAGTCGGTCCCTGGGAAGCCGAAGACTTGGATTTTTCGAAAAGGTTCTTGAACACCGGGGAGAGAATCTTCTGCTCCTCGATTCGTGATTTCAGCCTGTCAATATCGCGATCCAGTTCGGCGGAGAGTCTCTTCCCCGGCAGAATGATGAACACGAGGAACACGAGGATTCCGGCTCCACAAAGAATCAAGAGGACCAGGCTCTGGGTTGGCAAATAGGTAGCAAGTTTGCCCGTTTTCATCGACTACACCACATTCATCTGAGCCGTGAATCGTATGACCGGCTGATTGTCCATCGTTTCCACCGACTTTTTGCTGATCGTCGGTTGTTTGAAGAGCGGTGAATTCTTGAGCGTTAAGAGATAGGCGGCCAGATCGGCTTCAAGAGTCGCCCGGTCGCCGAAGATGACGCCGTCCAGAATCAGGACCTTCTTGGATGCGTCGGGTTTGCCGCCGGCCGCCGGCGTGGTGGCCGTCCCCAACCGGGCGCTGATGCTCAGTAGCCGCACATTAGCGGGGATGGTGTTGGCCACCTCCCCGAGCACGGCGACCCCGATGAGATTGTCGCCGATGCCCTGAAGACTCAGGTTTCGAGTACGGATTTGATCCACCAGCTTGAGAATGAGACTCTTGTCCACACGCACGTCGAAGCTGGCGAGTTGGTTCTGCAGGTTGAGCTTCTTCAGGTCTTTTTCCCGGATCTGCTGCTCTTGCCAAAAGGTAAAACCGACGCAGGCTAAAATCAGTGCAAAAAAGCAGGCGAAGACTCCCCGGTTGATGCGGCGGGTGTTGGAGGCCTTGCTCTTGTCCTTATACGTGTAAAGAAAGTTCGGTGTGATGGAGTTGCTGGCCAGGGCCATGCCCAAGGCCGGGGCGTAGGAGCTCTGCTCGGGCTCGGATTCGGGCGGCGGAGGAATCGAGCGAAATCCGTCGGCGTGGGTAAACGGGTTCAATACTTCAATCGGCAGACCGAGTTCGTCTCCGATGTAGTCCAGGATGCGTGGATGGGGCTGGATGCCGCTTGAAACATATACTTTCTCCACCCGGGCATTGTTGAAATTGAGGGTGAAATGACGGATGGTCCGCTCCATCTGTCGTACCAGCCGTTCCAGCGCTGGTAGAATCATTTGGAAGATGCGCTCCTCCTTGACGGCGAGCTGCTTTTCCCCGGCTTCGCCGGAGGCGGTACCGTAGATCGGGCTGAAAAAAATATTCTGGGCGATTTCCAGCTCCTGCTTCAGCCGCATCTTGATTGCGCGGATACGATTCTGGTCGGAGGTGGGGGATTTCGCAAGGGAGAGCTCAAACCAGTTTTGTTCAATCTCCCGCTGCAGGGCCTCAACCATGGTGCGAATGCCGGCCTTGATGCCTCGTGACAGCACAAGGTTGGCGTCGGCGAAAATGTCGATGCGCGACCAGTCTCTTCCGATGTAAAGGCTGGAGACGGCCGCTCCGTGAGTCTCAACGCGGCCGGAGCGTAGAAGAGTCTGAAAGGCAAAGGGGACGATGGAGATGCCCGTCAGCGGGAAACCGGCCCGCACGAAAAGGTCCCGCAGATCCTCGACTTCCTTGCGGGGTGCGATGTAGGCCATTACCGCAATCTTCTTGACTCCCCCCTCCTCGGCATCTCCCAGGACCTCGAAGTCGAATATGGTTTCCTTCTCGTTGAACGCGGAGTGCTTTTGATAGGTCCAGAAAACCGTATTCGCGATCTGTTTCGGGGAGACTTTGGGAATCTTGAGATGACGAGTTTCCACGCGTGCCGAGGGGATGGAGCCCCACAGCTCGATGGCTTTTGCAGGGCCGCAGAACTTTACCAATGCCGCTCGAAGGAACTGGTCGAAATTCGGATGGTCCCTCGGGGTTTCGGGGGCGAGCGGCACACGGGTGTAGTCGATCAGATCGATCTTGCGGTCAGAGCCCCGGTTGACCTTGACCAACTTAAGGTCCTCGTGGCCCAGGTCGACGCCTACCGACATCGTGCTTTTGGTGAAGGATAAGGAATTGCTCAATAAGGTTTTGAGGCCTTGTCCGGCCGCCTGTGGCGCTCTGGCTGGGTAGGTCTGCGAGATAGACGGGCTTTCGTCTCGAATCAGCTCCAGGAGCTTCTCGGTCGATGATAGTTCATCCTGCTTGGCCAAGGTGCTCTCCCCGATGAAGTCCGTGCAGCCACTCGCCGGCCTTCGCGTCGTAAACGGTTCCGCGCAATGGCATCCACTTCTTTGAGCGGTTTCTTTTTTATGCCATATCCCGGCAGGCCGGCAACCGCGGCCGTTCGGGCTGTCATGGGCCGATTTCCCGGCACCAAATAACCATATTAATTAATTCACAAAAGGTCTGATAAGTCAAGGATAACGGATTTCTCAATCCTTTGGTCTGATTTATTTCATAAATTTCATACCATGCTATGGCGCCTTAGAGCTTCTTAATACATTTCTATTGTCAAATACGTCGTTCGCCGATAAAATGAAATATGTAATTTTGTACACATCATGCATTCGTCCCGCCAATGAGCAAGGAGATACAAAGTTTTATGGAAAATGAGCTGATCGGGATCAGCGAAAATATCCGTCGCATCCGCGAAATCATTGATCGGGTGGCCGAAGCCGGGCTTAACACCGTTGTTTGCGGGGAAACCGGGGTTGGCAAGGAACTGGTCGTTCAAAGGCTTTACCAGAAATCCAACCGCCTGGGTAAACCCCTCATCAAAGTGAATTGCGCGGCGCTTCCCGACAGCCTGCTCGAAAGCGAAATGTTCGGCTACGAGCAGGGGGCCTTCACCGGTGCAGAGCGGCGGCGAAGAGGCAAATTCGAGCAGGCGAACGGCGGCGTGCTTTTCCTGGACGAGATCGGCGACATGTCTTTGCCGCTGCAGTCCAAGCTCCTGCACGTCCTCCAAGGCGGCGACTTCACACCCCTAGGCTCCGAGAAAGTGGTCAAGACAGATGCCTGGGTGATCGCCGCCACCAATCACGATCTTGAGAAAGATCTCGTAGCCGGCAAGTTCCGGGAAGATCTCTATTTTCGCCTGAGCGCCATCAAAATCCTCATCGAGCCGCTGCGCAACCGGACCGAGGATATTCCTTTTCTAATCGACTACTACATCAACAAATACAAGTCCGAGTTCAGCACCAAGGAACTGGTGATTCCCCGGCAGAAGACGATCGATCGACTGTGCGCCTATTCTTGGCCGGGCAACGTCCGCGAGCTGCAGAACATGCTGAAGCGGATCATGATCCTGGGGGACGGCGAAGAAAACCTCAATGGTCTCATGCAATCATCCGGCTCGCGCAGCGAGGCTGCTGTTGCACCGGCGGAGACGGCCCCGCCAGCCCGCTCTTTTCAGTTCTTGGATGCGAAGGAGCTGGCCGACCTTCCCGCTCTGTCGTTGAAAAAAATGCGCAAGAAAGCCATGGATCAGGTGGAGAAAGAAGTCATTTCGTACGTGCTGGCCAAGACCGCATGGAACCGCAGCAAGGCCACCAAGATCCTCAAAATCAGTTACAAGACCCTTCTCTACAAGATCAAGGAGCTCGGCATCCAGCCTCCGCCGGACGTCGTTGAATAAAGCAGGTTCTAGCCGGTCGGATTTTCGCGCCGTACCGTCCGTGTTTTGGGCCATGCGCTTATGGTTAAATAGTTACATAGTAAGAAGAAACCAAATGCCCACACGATGGCTCGAGACCGACCTCAGAAGGCTCGCTGGGTGTACGGTCGGTGCATTTATCCTTTTGAAATCGGTAAGAATAGTATTGGCTGACCGTTCAAAGCGGCCGAAATCGCCGCAGATGGCATAGTAAATGCTTTTGTTGAGTCACCGAAAGCGCAGGCTGCATCCCTAGGGTCTGGATCCTTTGACCGATCATGGATCTGGAGGACTTCGATTCTACGGTGTTTAACCTATCAGCCCGGTGTGGCACGAAAGACTTAACTGATCGCGGAAAGTCGCCGATGAATAAACGAGCCAAAGCCGAGAACGCGTTGAAGCTTGACAACGGCGGGCGTCGTTCGGGTGCTGAACGCCGCAATTTTTCATACACCTATTATATCCCCGAACGTCGCAACGGTCAGGATCGCCGCAGGGGCGGAGACCGCCGCATGTCCCTTCGCCCAAAGAACAGTTTTAAAACGCGGACGCCCCGGAGAGACGGCCAGCTGGATCAAACCGAAATTCCATCTTGACGATCCGGCTCGGCAATGACGTTTCTCGCTAATAGAGCCATTCGTGCACCGACCGCGATACTGCGCAGGTACTCCTCTCCTTCAAACAGAAGAATGCTTTTCTTCAATAACTGCCCGTGACTGCTGGAGGCAGAAAAAAATTCTCATCCCGCTCCTGCCGAACAGACAGCAAGGTTGGTGCCAGCGCTTTTCAGGGTTGGGGCTTCAAAGACGGTGTATTGATTTTTATGGATTAATAACAGATAAATAAATTCGTTTAGAAAAGCCTTATGCCGGGTCGCAGAAAGCATCCGTCATTCATCTTAATCTTAGTTTCCATGGGTAATCCAGGTTATAGTCCAAACCAAATATGAAAAATTATTCACACTAGCCTACCTAATCCGTCTGGCGCCGGAAAGGGGGTCCAGGCCGGGAGGATGACATGGCGACAACCCAAAAGATTCGCGTCCGCATGTGGGACCAGATGGTGCTCATCGGGTTGGGCTTGGCGTTGTTTTACACGGTGTTTGAATCCATCCTCTCGGTTTTCCTACAGGTGAATGTCGATTTCATGCAGCGGATCTTCGGCTCGGGTCCGAGTACCCTCTATGGGCGGTTGACCATCTTGTGCCTGTTCGCGATTTTCGGATCCCACGCCCAGTACACCATCAACCAGCGCAAGCTGGCCGAGACCGCCCTGCGCGAGAGCGAGGAACGCTTTCGGCGAATCATCGAAAGCGCACCGGTCGGCTATTTCGAACTCGACCTGCAGGGAGGCTTTACCTTTTTCAATGACGCGACCTGCGACATTCTCGGCTATCCTAGGCAGGAATTGGTGGGCAGGTGGCAGAGCGAAGTGGCCGACGCTTCCAGCCGCAGCAGGCTAGGCGAGAATTTCGAACGGGTGCTTGCCTCCGGCGAAACGGCCAAGTCGGTGGACTGGATTCTCGTCCGCCCGGACAACGCCAAGCGCTTCGCGGAATCTTCTATTTCGGTGCTCAAGGACGGCAAGGGGCGACCGTCGGGTTTCAGCGTTTTTCTCAGGGATGTCACCGAACGAAAACGCGCCGAGGCGCTGATGCGTGCCAAGCTCGCTGCCGAGGCTGCCAGCCGCATCAAGGGTGAGTTTCTCGCCAGCATGAGCCACGAGATCCGCACCCCCCTCAACGCCATTATCGGGCTGGTCGAACTGTTGTTGAACACCGATCTGC
>JBLMXM010000056.1:0-26217 GCA_050257775.1 Hyphomicrobiales bacterium | reverse complement strand
CACCCAGGTCACGAACTCCATCAAGGCCCTGGGGCCGAACTCCAACTTCACCAAGAAACTGGCTAAGGTGGCCTGATATGCTGAGCTACACGGAAAAGATCAGAGAAATCGCCGCACGCCTGCTGCAGTCCGGTGCCGTGAACATGGTCATCGGGTTCCGCAAGGGCACCGTCCCGATGATGAACGAGCCGCATTTCGCCAAGACCCCGGCAGAAGTCCCCGCGCTCGTCTGGGACAGCCACTGCGGCATCAACCTGGCCAACTACCTGACCGACCGCAAAGAGAAGATCGGGATCGTAGCCAAGGGATGCGACTCGCGCAACATCGTGACCCATATCATCGAAAACAAGATCAAACGCGAGCAACTGGTGATCATCGGGGTCCCCTGCCAGGGCATGGCGGACAAGCGCAAAATCGCCATGAAGTGCCCCGGCGAGATCACCGAGGTGATCGAGAATGAAACCGGCCTCACCGCCAAGGGCCAGGGCTTTGAACAAACCTTCGCCAAGAAGGATGTGCTCCAGCAGAACTGCGCGCTGTGCATCCACCGCAACCCGGTGATTCACGACGAGATGGTGGCTCCGCCGGTCGCGGAGCAGACGGGCGTCGACCGTTACGCCGACGTGCGCGCCATCGAGGCCATGACGCCCGAGCAGCGCTGGAAGTACTTCGAGGACCTGCTGGCCCCCTGCGTGCGCTGCTACGCCTGCCGCAACGTCTGCCCGCTGTGCTACTGTCCGACCTGCTTCGTGGACGAATCGCGGCCCCAGTGGGTCGGCAAGGGCCAGGACCCGAGCGACATCCGCACATACCACTTCCTGCGGGCCTATCACTGCGCGGGCCGCTGCACGGACTGCGGCGCCTGCGAGCGCACCTGCCCGGTGGGCATCAACATGCGGGTGTTCACCAAGAAGCTGGAAAAGGACTGCCTGGACCTCTTCGGCTGGGAAGCCGGGCTGAGCCTGGACGTGCGGCCGCCGCTCGACGTCTACCGGCCAACCGACCCGAACGATTTCATCAAGTGACCTATCTCATGTGACCCAGAGGCATCGCCAATGAAAATCATCAAGATCGCAAAAAGCCAGTGGGCAGCCGGCCTGGACCAAGCCGCCCAGTCCTACCGGATGATCGGCCCGGTGAAGGAAAAGGAGTTTTACAGTTTCAAGCCGCTGCCCAAGGGCGCCCAGCCGGACCTGAGCTGCCTGAACACCCGGCTTTCGCCCAAGAGCGTCGTCTATCCCCAGTCGGAGGCGATGTTCGATTTCACGCTCGATGAAAGCCGGCCCGATCATCACCAGCTGAAGGAAGCCGCCAAGGACTATTCGCCCAGGGCCGTCATCGGCATCCGGCCCTGCGATGCCAAGGCCTTCCTCCTGGTGCGGCTGAACTTCGACACCCCCGATGTCCAGGACCCTTACTGGCTGAGGGCCTATGAGTCCACCACCTGGATCGGACTCGGCTGCGAGGCGCCCTGCAGCTCCTGCTTCTGCACCACCGCCGGGTGCGGGCCTTACCATGAGGAGGGCTTGGACGTGCTGCTGGCCGATGCCGGCGATCACTACCTGGCGAAGGCCCTCACCGACAAGGGGGCCAAGTTTCTAGATACAGCCGGCTGGAAGACCGGCGCCGCCAAGGACGCCGAAAAGACCCTCACGGCCATGCGCCAGGCCGCCGAAGGCAAGATCACCTCATTCGTGCAAACGGACAATTTGAGATCGCTGCCGACCAACGACCTTTACAACGCCGGCTTCTGGGAAGATGTCTCGTTTGCCTGCATCAACTGCGGCACCTGCACCTTTGCCTGTCCGACCTGCTGGTGCTTCGACATCCAGGACGAAACCCGCGGCACGTCCGGCGTGCGCACGAAAAACTGGGACAGCTGCATGTACCCGCTCTTCACGCTGCACGGTTCCGGCCACAATCCCCGGGGCACCAAGCTGCACCGGGTGCGCCAGCGCTTCATGCACAAGCTCAAGTATTACGTGGACAAGTACGACCGCGGGATCCAGTGTGTAGGGTGCGGCCGCTGCGTGCGCTTGTGCCCGGTCAACATTGACATCCGGCGCGTGTGCAACATGATGAACGGCTTTGCCGCCTCCGGCGAGGCCTGCGCCGTTAAATAACGATGGAGGAATAGTCGTGCTGAATCCCTACCTGCCCTATCCGGTTCGAATTGACGACATCACGGTCGAAACCGAAGATAAGAACCTCAAGACCTTTAAGTTCAGCTTCTTGAACCCTGCCGACGAGCAGAAATTCGCTTACAAGGCCGGCCAGTTCGCCGAGTTGTCCGTGACCGGCAAGGGTGAAATCCCCATCGGGATCGCCTCGTCCCCGACCGAAAAGGGGTTCGTTAAGTTCACGGTCAACAAGGTCGGGCTGGTGTCCTCGTTTCTGCACGCCATGAAGCCGGGCGACGTCATGGGCATCCGCGGACCGCTGGGGAATTGGTACCCCTGGGAGAAGATGGAAGGCAAAAATGTGGTAATTATCGGCGGGGGCTTCGCCTTCACCACGCTGCGCTCCTCCATTATCTATATGCTCGATCCGGCCAACCGCAAGAAATTCAAAGACATCCACGTCATTTACGGCGCCCGTACACCCGGCATGCTCCTGTATCGCGAGGAGCTCGCGGCTTGGGAGCGGCGCGACGACATCCACATGCACATCACCGTTGACGGCACCAACGACCCGAACTGGAAATACAACGTGGGTTTTGTCCCGGCCATCACCGAGAAAAAGGCACCGCCCGCCGGCGGCGATACCTATGCCATCGTGTGCGGGCCGCCGATCATGATCAAGTTCACCCAGCCGGTGCTGGACAAGCTGGGCTACCCGCACGACAAGATCATCATGTCGCTGGAGAACCGCATGAAGTGCGGCATCGGAATGTGCGGCCGCTGCAACATCGGCAAGGAGTTCGTTTGCAAGGACGGGCCGGTGTTCACCCTGGAGCAGCTCAATCAAACCCCGCGAGAGTACTAACGGTACCGCCTTGAGAGGCGTGTGCAGACGGTACAGGCCCACGGCCGGCGGGGCAACAGCGCAGGCCGCCCGTATTTTTCGTATTGACATATGCTCTGCCATACATTAGAGATTACACTTTAAAAGAGCGGATGCAGGCCGACTGCCTAATCATACATCAAACCAACTAAAGGAGGATGGATACATGCCGACAGTCGAATGGATGGGGAAAACCTTCACGGTGGATGAAGACGGCTTCATCGATTCCTATTCCAACTGGGGCCCGGAATGGGTCCAATGGGTAAAGCACCAGGAAGGCATCGAGGAGCTGAACGAGGAACACAAGAAACTCATCGCGGTCCTGCGGGATTACTATGAGAAAAACGGCATCGCCCCGATGGTGCGCGTTCTTTCCAAGGTCACGGGTTTCAAACTGAAGCACATCTACGAACTGTTCCCCTCCGGGCCGGGCAAGGGGGCCTGCAAAATGGCCGGTCTTCCCAAGCCGACCGGGTGCGTCTGATGCCCTGAACGTGAACATTTACGGTAAAAAAGCCCTGCCCCGGCAGGGCTTTTTTATTTGAAGCCATCTCAAAAATTGCAGATCACGCTCGGGGGCAAGGCGCAGGCCGATTCGAAAGCGCAGCATACACGGTAGTATGTGAGAATTTCGAGAGGCCTGCAACGCCGTCAGCGGGCGTCAGATGCATTTTTGAGATAGCTTCTGGAGGCGTTTATGGTGTTGACGGTCAAAACCCGCAGCCAGACTGAACTGGTGGACATTACCGCGGATGTCAATCGCAAAGTGGCCCAGAGCGGCGTGCGGGAGGGGCTGTGCATGCTCTACGTGCCGCACACCACCGCCGCCGTCCTTATTAACGAGAGCGAAGACCCCAGCGTGCAGGCGGACATCCTCATGGTTCTAAACCAGATGGTGCCCTGGAAGGCGGACTACCGCCACATGGAGGGGAATTCTCCGGCTCACATTAAAGCGGCGCTCGTGGGGACCTCGCAGACGCTTGCCATCGAAGACGGCATGCTGGTCCTGGGCACCTGGCAGGGCATCTTCTTCTGCGAATTCGACGGCCCCCGTCAGCGCAAGGTGCATATGCGCATTATAGAAGGCCAACTCCGATAGAATAGCGATCAGCCGGCTATTGATGAAGGACCTCAATGGAAGACCGCAATACCAGATTGGATGACGCCGATCGGGCGATCCTGAACCGGATCCAATCCGATTTTCCCATCACCCCCCGCCCCTACCTGACAGTGGCCGAGGAACTGGGCCTGGCCGAAGCCGATGTGATCCGGCGTGTAGCCCGCCTCAAGGCGTCCGGAATCATTCGCCGCATCGGCGGCAACTTCGTCCCCGGGAAACTGGGTTATGTCAGCACCTTGTGCGCTGCCCGAGTGCCGGACGACCAGGTCGCCCGGTTCGCAGAGGCGGTAAACCGGTACCCCGGCGTCACCCACAACTACCTGAGGGGAAACTCCTTCAATGTCTGGTTCACCTTCATCGCGCCGTCCATGGAGGAGATCGAGGCCAAGCTCAAGGAAATCCGCGCTGAAACCGGTGTCACCGAGATCCTCAATCTGCCGGCCACGCGGGTGTTCAAGATCAAGGCACAGTTTGAGCTCTAACATATAATTTTAGGTTTCAGGTGTAAGGTTTTAAGTGCCCCTGTCAGGACTGATTGATCCGGAATAATAAGAGAGGCGGCGACCGGCTGGGCCTTGCTTGACACCTAAAACATAAAACTTAAAACGGGTTTTATGAACACTATTCGCACTGCCACCGTCATTTTCCATTCCCCCCGAAACCAGGTGCTCGAAAATCTCGAACGAATGGACGGCTGGACCGCTGCGGCCAAGCGGTCCGGCGCTGCGCTGGTCTGCTTCCCGGAGCTGAATATCACGGGCTACGGGGTGGACTCGGGCATCCGCGAAGCCGCTGAACCGCTCTCGGGGGAAGTCGGCCATCGCCTTGGCGCCATGGCTGAGCGTCATCAGACCGTTATCCTGGCGGGTCTGGTGGAAAAGGGCGAGGATGGCAGAATCTTTGCGAGCCATCTGGTCGCAGCCCCGCAGGGGCCGCTCGGCGTCTACCGAAAGCTGCACATCGCTCCGCCCGAAAAAAACACATTTGACGCCGGCGAGGGCTTTCGGGTCTTTGAAGCTTTCGGCACCCGGTTCGGGATCCAGCTCTGCTATGACGCACACTTCCCTGAGCTTTCCACCCGGATGGCGCTGGACGGCACCGACGTCATCTTTATGCCGCATGCCTCCCCACGGGGGACCTCCGAGGGAAAGCGCGACTCCTGGATGCGGCATCTGCCGGCGCGGGCCTTTGACAACGGCGTCTTCGTCGTGGCCTGCAATCAGGCGGGCGACAACGGCGCCGGCCTGACATTTCCCGGGCTGGCTTTGGTGATCGGACCGGACGGGCGGGCGATAGCGACGGATGTCGGCGGCCGTGAAGCCTTGCTGGTCGCCGATCTGGACTTGGGGCGACTGGCGGCCGTCCGCAGCCATCCCATGCGTTACTTCCTGCCCAACCGACGCCCGGACATTTACCGCACGTAATGCGTGACGAAATATTCCGTGCCCCATAGTGGGAAGGGATTTATGCGGGCTGCAGCATTGGTCTCATTTTTGTGTTTTTAATCAGGTCATTTTGGATAAGACAGGGTCGGGCGGAATTGACGGATATTGGCTATGGCCTGGTTAAGCCAATAAAAGATCGCCGCCCGCTGCGCTCAAGGCGCTGGGGGCTCTGAGAGGGTGATTTCTTTTTGAGCCGGCGAGAGAAAGGCGGCGGTTCAATAAACCGCTCGCCCTGCAGGCAGCCTGCTCAACGATACACCAGCACCGGGACCTTGGAATGCGTCAGCACTTTTTGGGTTTCGCTGCCAAGCAGTAGGGCTCCAACTCCCCGTCGGCCGTGGGAGGCCATCATGATCAGATCGCATCCCTTTTGGGTCGCGGCATGGATGATGGCTTCATACGGCTGATCGCTGGTCTCCAGAACGACGTCGCACGAAACCCCCGCTTCTTTGGCCGCTTTGGAAAGCGCCGACAGGTTTCCTTCGGCCTTGGCCTTCCACTCTTTTGCCGCTTCATCCTTGTATTTTCCGGGGACTTCCCCCTCATAAATGGAATACGACCGCTCCGGCACCACGCTGAGTCCCGTAATTTTGGCCTTGACGCTCTTTGCGAACTGGATGCCTTTCTGAATGGCGGTTTTCGATAATTCCGATCCGTCCGTCGGCAGTAAAATGTGCGTGAACATGCCCCCTCCTTTTGGTATCGGGTCCGTTCAACGGTACACCAGCACCGGAATCTTTGAATGGGTCAGGACTTTCTGGGTTTCGCTGCCGAGCAGCAGAGCCCCGACGCCTCTCCGGCCGTGGGACGCCATCATGATGAGGTCGCAGCCCCTTTGCTCTGCCACCCGGATGATGGCGTCGTGGGGAAGATCGTTCGTCTCATAAACCGCCTCGCACACAACCCTTGCCTCCTTGGCGGCCTTTTCAATCACCGCCAGGTACGTCTCCGCCAGATCCCTGCGCCGCCGGGCGGCTTGCTCCAGCGCTTCCGCGGGGATCTCGGCGTCGCAGAAAACCGCGTGTTGTTGGGGCATCACGCAAAGACCGGTTACTCTGGCGCTGATGCTCTTGGCGAAACGAACGCCTTGTTGAATCGCCGCTTCGGATAACGGCGAGCCGTCCGTCGGCAACAAGAGGTGTTTGAACATGTTTCCCCCTTAAGGCTGTCGGTAGGTTCAGTGGTACACCAATACGGGAATCTTGGAATGCGTCAGTACTTTTTGAGTCTCGCTGCCGAGCAGCAGACCCTCGACACCTCGCCGGCCATGGGAAGCCATGATGATGAGATCGCAATCTTTGTGTTCAGCAGCCTTGACGATGGCGTCATAGGGATAATCGCTGGTGACATAAGCGGTGTCGTACCCCACGCCCGCCTCTCGGGCTGCTTGTATAATCGCGGACATTGATTTTTCCGCTTGCGCTTGGCATGCCTCGGCAATCCGTTTCCTGATTTCCGCCGAGAGTTCGGAATCATAACTCAGGTAACGCAGCTTCGGGATCACACAAAGACCGGTCACTTTGGCACGGATGGTTTTCGCAAACTGAATGCCCTTTTGAACCGCAGCTTCGGATAACGGCGAGCCGTCCGTGGGCATCAGGATGTGCCTGAACATGTTCGTCTCCTCATGAATTCAGTTGACCATCTCCCAATTCGCGTCAAAGGTGTTGTCGTGCAGGGAGTAAGCATAGCCGAGCATCCTGCCGAACCCAGGCGGCTTGCCTTCCTGGACACGCCAGTAGCACAGGTACACGGCCGGGATCGCCCGGTACTCGCCTGTCTCGGGATCGTCGCTGGTGTTGAGCCAAACCTCCTTTTTCTCGATCACCCGCCACAGCGTGTGGTGTTTCCTGCTGCGCACGGACTGGCCGACCCTCGGCAGGTGTTTTTCGCGGATGACATCAGCGTGGGTCTCATGCATGACGGCCTCCTTTCATTGACCCGCAGCCGCTCCAGCGGCGGCGGACGCTTAGGGCTCATGATAAAGGGGTTGACCTAGTTTACTGAGCGTGAAGTTCCGGAAAACGCGCTGTCCGTCATAGTCTAGGACCCGCAGGTCATCTGTCTGGTGCAGGTCTTTCATGATAACTTCGAAGTGCTTGCCGTACTTTTTCTTGACCTCCTCTGCGTTCACTTCATAGGCGATAAACTTGCCGATTCCTTTGGCCGCGAGTTTTTCGACGAAATTGGGCGCTGTCAGTGACGTGTAGGATGTCAAAATGACGATCGGCCCCGAACCCGTGAAAAAGATGCCCGCTTTCATGGTTTCTCCTCCCTTCCGTTGATGGGGTTATCGGTTGACGGAGACACCCTACAGGGATGCTGAATACCGGGCCCTAGAGCAACATGTACTTCAACCCGGTGGCGTAGCTGACATCCCCTGCAACGGACATGGGTTTCGACCATCTGACTTCTGCCAGTGCCAGCGAGCAGAATCCTTCCTCCCTGGAATACCCGCATGAATTCCCAGTCGTCCGGATCACCAGGACCGTCCCCGTCTTGATGCGAGCCCTTAATTCGGCGCACAGACCGTTGGAGCAGCAGTTCTTCATCCTGCCGTCCAAGGTTTCACGAGAGCGCACAGCGTCTAAATAACTGCAGACGATGGACGTGTTGATGCGGTGCCGCCTGTGGGCTCTTTTTTCCATGACCGGACACTTTCTATTTACGACTTTCCCTAATATCCTTTCCGCGGACGGTCTCAGATCTACTTTCCGTTTGCAGGCAGTATTCCCGCCAAGCACACAGAGCGTGTTCGCACGAATCCCCCACTGTCCCGAAACACTCCAGATGGCCCTCCAACCGCTGAAGACTTCGAATCAGTCTGACCAGGTCGCAAAAATCTTCATCCACGGCAGTGACCCTTAACGTTAGAAAGCCGATGTGCCGCCAAGCGCTCGGGGAACCGGCATCCCAGGCCGCCGCCCGGTTCATTTCGACACAGCTTTTCTTCGCCCGGTCGATTGACCCCGGATGAAGCGAATTGACTTCCCCGCGCCATGCACGTGCTGAACCATTTATTAGATAATCTTATTAGGATGTCTATAGAGAGGCAGCCTCATTTCGATGAGGGAAATGCTCAGGACCAGGACTTTTTCCTGCAGGGGCGGGAAAGAGGAGCGGTCATTGGGGAAAGATTCAACTAATCCTTCCAGAGATCGATGTCGATAATGCCGACCTTGGCCGCGTAGCGGACCAACTCCAATGAGCTATGGACGCCCAGCTTCCTCATGATGCTGGTGCGGTGGTTTTCGACGGTCTTGGGACTGATGAACAAACGCTCGCCGATGTGTTTCATGGAATAGCCTTCCGCCAGGAGACCGAATATTTCCTGCTCGCGCGGCGTGAGGGTCTCGTACCCGGAATCGGTCGTCGCTGCGGGGTTCGTCTTAATCCCGGCCAACCGTTGAACCACTTTCTGAGAGACGGCCGAATCCAGGAAATATTCTCCCTTGAGAACGACATCAATGGCCTGCAGGAGCCTCTCCGGAGCCGAATTCTTGGTGACGAATCCGGTGGCCCCGGCCGTGAAGGCATTCACAATGTAGTCGACCTTGGAGTGCATGGTCACCATCATGATGGCGGTTTTGGGCAGACTCTTTCTCACCTGAAGGGCCACCTCGATGCCGCTCTGATCAGGCAGGGAAATATCCACCAGCACGAGATCGGGTCGAAGCGATCGGGCCATCTGGATCGCGCTGTCCCCCCGCCCGGTTTCTCCGACGACTTCGTAGGCCGGGTTGCGGCTGATGATCGCCTTCAACCCCTCCCGGAACAGGGTGTGGTCATCCACGACTAAAATCGTTTTCTTATTCGACATGGTCTTACCCCGCGTAAGGGAGCTTGATCAGGATTTTGGTGCCCAGCCCGGGTTTGGAGGTGACGATCATGATGCCGCCCAGCAGATGGGTGCGCTCCTGCAAGCTGCGCAGGCCCATGCGCTTTTCAGAGTCGATTTCGCGCGCCCGTTTTTCCACATCAAATCCCCTGCCGTTGTCTTGAATCCGCAGGATGATATGGGGGTAGGCGGCGGTCAGCTTGACGACTGCCCGGGTGGCCCCGGCATGTTTATGGATGTTGTTCAGCCCCTCCTGGATCATGCGATACAGGTTGATCTGGGTGTTGAAGTCCAGTTTCATTTTCTCGATGCCGACGGAATGATATTCGGTCGCGACCTTGGTCTTTTCTGAAAAATCGTCGCAGAATATCGACAGAGCCTGCACAATCCCCATCTCCTCGAGTCCCGGCGGGCGCAGGTCATAGGCCAGATCGCGAACGGTAAAGATGGTGCGGTCCAGTAAGCGCGACAACCGCGCGACCTTCTCCTTGATTTCATGGTTTTCAGGAGGCTGCTGGTCGAACAGCGTTTCGAGCGCCACCTTGATGCCGGAGAGGTCCTGACCCACCCGGTCGTGGAGTTCGCGCGAGATCATCCGCCGCTCGTCCTCCTGGGTCTTCATCAGCTTCTGAGTCAGTGTCCGGATTTGGGTCTCCGAACGCTGGCGCTCCTTGAGATGGTTGAGCCAGCTGTCCAACTTGGCGGCGACCGGGTTGGCGCCAAAAAAATCCTGGGGAGGCATGTAGTAGAAGTTGTCATAGACTTCCGTCCCGATCACGGCCAAGGGGTGGGTCTCCAGGATGTCCAGCAGCAGGCTCGGATCAAACCTGCGCCGGTCGTATTGGGAGATGGCGAGACACTTGCTCCCCGGGAAAAACGTGTTCAGTTTGGCCTCGTATTCGACGACGCGCTCCGAGCCGGGCAGACCTTTCAAGGCCCAGCTCATTTCACCGCTGACCCGCAGGGCAATGTAGCCTTCGCCGGCGGCCCGCTCGGTTTCCGATCGCAGCAGCGCGATCATGGCCTCGGGGTCAAATACGCCTCCACGCAGGTAGGATTCATCGCTGCCCAGAACCGAGAGCTGCCTCCTTTGCAGATATTGTTTCACCCCGACACCGTCAGCGCTCAAATACCCGAGGATCCGGTCGGACGAGTGGTCATCGACGATGCACAAAACCTTTTCATGCCGCTCCAGCCCATGGCGGATGAACGGGGAGAGCAAGGCACGGTGCTCCCCCTCGGACGCATACAGGCAGCACAGGTGATCCCCGGCCTGCAGCCTCCAGAGCCGCTGTTCCAGTTCACTGTTTTGATCCCGCACGGTCATGGGGTTTCCTCCGGAGGCTGACCGCATGTTACTCGGGCAATCCGAACGGCGTTGAGGCTTTCAGGGTGTGTGGAAGAACTTCCCCCAACGGGAAGTCCGGCAAATCCAAAGGTTCACGAACGTATATTGAAGAATGCCATGCGGAAGAGAGCAGTAGGATCTGAATCGAGCCGTGCTGGTCACAAACTATACCCTGAGCGGTCTGGAGAAGTCAAAGACCACCCGTGAAACGGGCGACTTGAATTTTGGCCATTGGATAAAAAGGCAAAAGCACGTCAGCGCTTTGAAGGTGCACTTGCAGCCGCGTGCGTAACGCGCGGTTTGTAAGGCAAGAAATCAATCGGCAGCCTCCGAGCGCCGGTACATGCGCACCGAGTCGATGGAGTAGATCGCAAGCGCCGTCCAGATCAAAAGGAAGGTCCACACCTGAGTCGCGTTGAAAGGCTCTCCGTAGACAAGGACGGCCAGGAGGAACATGCCGCTCGGTGCAATATATTGCATCAGGCCGACGGTGGAGAGATTGATCCGCCGGGCCCCCAGGTTGAAGAACAGCAGCGGAACGGCCGTTAAAATGCCGGTGCCGAGCAACAGGGCGTCGAGCAGCAGGCTCCCGTGAAACAGCGCCCCGACCCCGCGCCATTCGAGGTAGGCCAGGTAGACGATACCGGGAGCCGTCAGGAGCAACGTCTCAACCGTGAGGCCGACCAGGCTTCCTACGGGTGCGACCTTGCGGATCAAGCCGTAAAATCCGAAGCTGAAGCCGAGGGTCAGCGCAATCCAGGGCAGTTCTCCGTAGGAAACCGTGCGGAAGATGACCGCTCCACAGGCCAGCAGCACGGCCAGGGCCTGGGGCCGCCGCAGGCGCTCCTTCAGGAACACCATGCCGAGCAGGACGTTCACCAGGGGGTTGATGTAATACCCGAGGCTGGCCTGCAGCATGTAGCCGGCGTTGACGGCCCAGATGTAAAGCAGCCAGTTGATGGTCACGAGAAACGTGGTAAACGCAAGGATCAGCATGGTGCGGGGGGTTTGCAGTACGGCTTTCAACTCGCCCCGGCGGTGCTGAACCCACACGAGCGCCATTAGCAGGAAAAACGACCACACCACGCGGTGGGTGACGATTTCAAGCGCCGGCACCTGCTTCATCGCCTTCCAGTACACGGGGCTGATGCCCCAGATCAGAAAGGCCATGCCGGCGTAAAAGACGCCGGCCAATGTTTTGCGTCGGTCATCTGCGGGCGGAATGGGCTGTTGAATCATAGGTCAGGAATTATCAGCGCCGGATTCGCGATCCTCGATTCTCGATGCTCGAAAAGGAAGAACCTTTTTTGTCGTTGTTCGTTACTTCGATTCTTCATTCAGCATCCGGCATCGATGCGCTTCAGCGGAACACCCGGTCTGCCAATGCCGGAAATTCCTTCCGTGCCCTGGCAGCCTCACCGACATCGATCTCCGCCGTGACAATCTCTCCGCCTTCACCCCCTTCCGCCAGCACCTTCCCCCAGGGGTCCACGATCATGCTGTGGCCACCGTAGCGCTTGCCGGTGTTTTCGCCGGCGCAGTTGCAGGAGGCCAGAAAGGCAAGGTTTTCGTGCGCCCGGGCGCGGTTGAAGAGCCGCCAAGCCTCGATTCTTGCCAGCGGCCACGCCGATGGGATGAGAAAGATCTCGGCTCCGCGGTCCACCATGAGCCGGAAGAGCTCGGGAAACCGCAGGTCGTAGCAAGTAGAAAAACCGGTTCGTCCCCACGGCGCGTCGACCATGACAACCTCCTTTCCAGGGGTCAGGAGCCGGGTTTCATCCGACTGGTATCCGAACAGGTGGATCTTGCGGTAGCGGGCGACGAGATCTCCGCCCGGGCCGATGAACACGGTGGTGTTGAAAAGACCGTCGACATCTCGTTCGACCAGGCTGCCCATGAGGATGTAGCAGCGCCTCTCGGCCGCCTTCTGCCGGAACGCTGTTACAGTGGGCCCATCCAGGGGCTCGCCGTCCCTCGCGTACCGATCGAAAGCGAAAAAACCGCAAGGCCAGATTTCGGGGAGAAGGATGAGATCGACCTCAGGGACACGCTCGATCAGGGCCAGCGCGTTCCCGACATTTTTTTCTTTAGGCCTGTCGGCCATCTCCAACTGAAGGCTGGCAACTTTCATCGGGCACCTCCTGCCATGAAAATCGGCAGGGACCATATCCCAAGGCCGGACGGGCGTCAACCGCCCTCCCGTCCCACCCGTTGATCGCAGGGAGTGGTGAATAATGCATGCCAATCACTGCCTGATATGCTAACCTGATAGGTTAGACGATTTTATGACGGCAACGATGGAAGCAACAGTAGCACACTCTGAAAGCGACTTCACCCGGCTCCTTAGGGAGATGCGGCTGGATGAAGCCCTGCAATCGCTGAAACGTACCCCTGCAAAAGTCGACACGGCCGCCGTAGCGGCAATGATCAGCGAGTATGAATCCCGGGCGCGTCAACTGCATGCGGCCGGGGACACGGGAGAAGCCCGGCGGATGGCCCGCCGGGCCGCCGCCTTGAGCGGTCTTCTGACGCACGGGCCGGACCCAGCCGGCATGATAGCTGAGGCCGATCTGCCCGAAGGCTACCGCGGGAAAATCCTCCTGGTAGCGCTGAACGGAGGCGGCTTCGATGGAAAGGTCTGCCTGCGTTCCGGAGACGGCTGGCACCGCGAGATCCTGCGCAACACGCAGGCGGAGATGGAGGATCTCGGCTTCATCCACACCCGGGTCCATCCTCTCGGAGGAGCTTGTGTCCGTTTCGATCCTGACGGCTGCATCACCCTATGGGGCACCAGCAACGAGTTCGGCTGCTGCGATAAAGAACTAGCGGCCCGGCTGATCGCGCGGGCTTACCAGGGCTGCACGGTGCGAATAGAAGTCTAAAAGCTATCTCAAGAAAGCATCTGACACCCGATGGTCCAGCCGGATGGTTGGATTACAGGCCTCTCGAAATGCGCACATACTACCGTGTATGCTGCGCTTTCGAATCGGCCGGCGCCTGGCCCTCGGGCGTGGTCTGCTTTTCTGGGGATGGCTTTTAGTAAGCCTGCCCCCTCTCGACCTCATCGATGGCCTCCTCCATGACGTCCAGCGCCCGGTCCATCTCCTCCTGGGTGATCACCAGGGCCGGCCTGAGGGTCAGGACATTGCCGTCGATGGTCTTGAAGGACACGCCTCTCTCGAGGCACTTGAACATGACGGCCTCGGCCTCGACCACCGCCCGCTCCTTGGTAGCCGGGTCGCGGACGAGGTCGATGCCGATGTGCAGGCCCAGGCCGGCTACGTTGCCGATCAGCGGGTGCCGTTCCTTCATTTCCTTAAGCCGCTCCAGGGTGTAGCGGCCAAGCTCACGGGCGTGGGTGACCAAGTCGTGGGTCTCGATGAAGTCGATCTCCGCCAGGGCCGCCGCCGCGCAAAGCGCGTTCTTCTCGTGGGTGTAGTGACCGATGGAGCGATGCGGCAAGGTGTTGCACTTTTCGTGGGTAATGATTCCCGCAAACGGCAGCAACCCGCCGCCCATGGATTTTCCGAGCACGAGCACGTCGGGGGTCACGAAGTGCTCGCAGGCGAACATCTTGCCGGTCCGGCCGAACCCCTCGATGATCTCGTCGAAGATGAGCAGGGCGCCGAAGCGGTCGCACAGGGCGCGCACTCCTTCCCAGTAGCGGCTCGAGGGGACGACGGGAGTAGCCGAGACCGGCTCGCCGATGACAGCCGACATCTCCGGCTCGCGCTGGAGCACGTGCTCGATCTGCCGCAGGCACTCGGCGTCCACATCCTCCTCCCGGGTAAACCCCCAGGGATTGCGGTAGTAGTTCGGGAACTCCACGTGGAAGGCCCCTGCTAGCATGGGTCCCATGCCGCCATGGAAATGCTCCTCCCCACCGATGCCTGCGGCCGCGAAACCGGCCCCATGGAAGGAATCCCAGAAGGAGATGGTCTTGAAACGGCCGGTCACCTGCCGGGCCAGCGTCAGGGCCATCTCGATCGCTTCCGAGCCGCCGGGGCAGAACAGGCTGCGGCAGAGCCCACCAGGGGTGATTTCCGCCAGCTTCTTGGCGAGCTGGATGGCCGGGACGTTCGTGTATCGGCGCGGGCAGAACGTCAAGCCCTCGTCCAGTTGGCGCCTGACCGCTGCGACCACCGACGAGTTGTTGAACCCCGCGTTGTGAACCCCGTTGCCGTGCATGTCGATGTAGGATCTGCCTTCCAGGTCGCGGATGAAAATTCCCTCGGCGGCCGAGAGAACGTTCAACACCGGCGTCGAAAGGCTCTGGTGCAGAAAGTACCGGCTGTCCTGCTCGAACCACTTGCGGGCCTCCGGCGACAGGTTGCGCTCCCAGTACTTCCTTCGGCTGGCGGTGGTGTTCACATCTCCTTGTTCCCGCTCCATGCGGGGGTCGATCGGAGCTTTTATCTTGGGCATACTGATTTCCTTCATCGCAGATTGCGCCATTATCGGCAGCTTAATCCCTCCGGCCCACCTTTGAAAAGGGGGCGAAGGAGGACTAGCGGTAATCTATGCGGGTCGTCGGTTCCCATCAAGCGAAAAAAATGAGACCGAATCGCTACTCGAAATCTATTGCAAGTTTCTTTTGACAATCCGGTGAGCTCATCCATATAAAGGCTAGTATTGACGACCAACGGCGATTCTTACGGAGAAACCATCCTCATGGAAAAACTGCACAAATCCGAAGGCGATATCAACCTTTCTCCCCGGCGGGCACAATGGCAGCAGGCTCATCTGGATGCAACCAGCCGGTCCCTGCTGGAGGAGGACGGCCGTTATTTCATCAGGCAGTCCCTGTCGACGCCCTGCCTGAACACCATGGCCGCCTGCGGGGGGATTTACATCGAAGACACCCAGGGCCGGCGCTACATGGATTTCCACGGCAACAACGTGCATCAGGTCGGCTTCGGCAACCCCGAGGTGATTGCCGCCATCAAGCGCCAGCTCGACGAGCTGCCCTTCTGCACCCGGCGCTACACCAACCGCATCGCCGTCGACCTGGCCAGGAAACTGGCCGAGATTGCGCCCGGTCGGTTGAAGAAATCTCTTTTCTGCCCCGGGGGCGCCGAAGCCGTCGGCATCGCGCTGAAGCTGGCACGGATGGCCACCGGTCGCCATAAAACGATTTCCATGTGGGATGCCTTTCACGGCGCCACCCTGGACACCATCTCCATCGGCGGTGAGGCCATCTTCCGCCAGGGCATCGGGCCCCTGCTTCCCGGAACGGAACATGCCCCTCCGCCCGATGAGTACCGCTGCGTCTTCGGCTGCGGCAGCCGCGGCGGGTGCGACCTCACCTGCGCCCGCTACGTCGAGTACATCCTGGAGAAGGAGGGCGACATCGCCGCGGTCATCGCCGAACCGATCCGCAGCACGCCCTATATTCCCAAGCCCGAGTACTGGCAGGCCGTCCGCCGGGCCTGCGACCGGCACGGCACCCTGCTCATCTTCGATGAGATCCCCCACGCCCTGGGCCGCACCGGCCGGATGTTTACATTTGAAAATTTCGGCGTGGTCCCCGACATGGTCGTCATCGGCAAGGGGCTGGGCGGCGGTGTATTGCCGCTGGCCGCCGTCATTGCCCGTGAGGATCTGGATGTGGCCGCCGACCGCGCGCTCGGCCACTACACCCATGAAAAAAACCCTGTGCTTTGCGCTGCCGCCCTGGCGACGATCGACTACATCGAGGCCCACGACTTGGTCACCCATGCCCGTGAGCTCGGCCGCTACACCCTGGAGCGGCTTAAGGAAATGAAGGAACGGCACCGGTTGATCGGCGATGTGCGCGGGCTGGGGCTGTTCCTGGGCATCGAGCTGGTGAAGGACCGGCAGACGCGCGAACGGGCGAACGGCGAGGCCGAGGCCGTCATGTATGCGGCGCTGTCCCGGGGGCTCAGCTTCAAGACCACCATGGGGAACATCCTCACCCTCACGCCGGCGCTTACCATCACCCGCGAGGAGATGGACCGGGCACTGGCGATCATCGAGGAGTCTATCGCCGAGGTCGAAAAATGAACCTCAACCAGCTGAAGATATTCTACACGGCCGTTAAGTCCGGCAATTTAAGCACGGCGGCCGAACAGCTCTTCATCACCCAGCCGGCTGTCACCAAGAGCATCCAACGCCTCCAGGAATACTACGAACTCAAGTTCATCGACTACGTCGGGAGAAAGCTCGTTCTGACCGATGCCGGGCATGCACTTTACAAAATCGCCGAAAATATCTTCGAAATGGAAAATTATGCCGAGGAAAGCATCAAGGATTTCAAGGAGCGCAAGCGCGGCCACATCCGCATCCTATCCAGCGAAAGCTTCGGCGACTATTATCTACCGGAGGTAATCATTCCCTTCTGCAAGGCCCATCCGCTGGTGCAAGTCTCGATGAACATACTGCCGACAGAGTTGGTCGTGGAAAACACCGTCGGTCTGAAGTGCGACGTCGGTTTCATATCGTATGCGGTGAGACACGAAAAGCTGAAGGTCCGGGAGGTCTTAGAGGACGAACTGGTCATCATCACCCCCAAGCGCCACCCGCTGAAGGGCAAGCATGTGCTGCGCCCCCACGACCTCGAAGGCCAGTCGATAATCATGCACGAGGAAGGGTCCGCCCCGCGCCGGGCCATCGACGACTTCATCCAGCGCCACGGCCTCAACGTCAAAATCCCCATGGAGCTGACCAGCAACCGAGCCATCAAACGCGCGGTGGAGCATGGCCTTGGGATCGCCCTGATCTCACGCAAGGTGGCCCAGGAGGAAACCGAGGAGAGGCGGCTCGTCGCGCTTTCCTTAGCCGACAGCGCCATGAAGCGCAAGTTCTTCCTCATCCATCACAAGGATAAGTACATCTCCGATTCCCTGCAGCGGCTCATCGACATGGTCTTCAAGTGGGCGGCCGAGCTCCACTGACCTTGTGTAGATAAAACCAGGTCCGCTGCAGCGCCAAGATCGTCAACGCATCGGTGATTTCACCGGCAGCGATCATCTCCAGCAGCTGCTCCAGCGGGTATGGCCGGGTGCGGATGATCTCATCCGGGTCCGGCCGAGCAGGAGCCGGTACCAGCTGGCGCGCGAGGAAGAGGTGGATGACTTCATCGGAGTAGGCCGGCAGGATGTGCGTCCGGCCGAAGGGGATGATCTCGGCGGCCGTATACCCGGTCTCTTCCTGCAGCTCGCGCCGGGCGCAGTCCTGGGGCGACTCCCCTATCTCAAGCGTGCCTGCCGGGATCTCCAGCAGATAGTCCCTCACGCAGTGCCGGTACTGTTGTTCCATCAAGACGCTGCTATCATTGAATAACGGTACGACCCCGATGGAGCCGGGGTGACGCACCATGGCCATCTCGGTCCGGCGCCCGTTGGGCAGGGTGAGCTCTTCGGTGACAAAAGAAAAATGGTGACCGCGATAGATCTCGCCCCAGCCATGGACATGGGCCTTGGGGAATTGCTTTGAATCGGAATCCATGGTGTCTGCACCGCCTCCCTTCGATCATTCCAGCAACAGATCGAGCGCCAGAAGCTGGTCAAGCCGCGTGATCACGGGGACATCCGCCTGGACCTCGGGCCAGTTGCGCTGCACGCTCTCATGCTTCAGCCACACCGCCGCCAGACCGGCTTCGCGGGCGCCGCAAATGTCGATGCGCCAGTCGTCGCCGACATAGACGGCCTCGCGGGGGGCTAGGCCCAGGGCCTCAAGGCACACCCGGAACGGCGCCGGGTCCGGCTTGGGCGGCAGGCCCTCCTCGCCAGCCACGATGACCACCTTGAAATAGGGTTCCAGCTGGGGGAACTGCCGGATGCGGTGAGCCCCCGATTTCGGCTGGCCCTGGGTGTTCGTGATGAGCGCGACATCGAAACGCCGGTTCAGGTCTTCGAGCACGGGAATAGCCTCGGGGAAGAGCATGGAATGGGACTTCACGGTTTCCCAATACTCGGCTTCCCACGCCTCCAGCAAGGCGTCGTCGGCCGCGAGACAATAGTAGTGATAGAGCTCCCGCCACATGGCCTTGCGTGAAAAGTCGGATCGCCCATGAAACTGGGTGCGGATCCGACGATAATTTACCAGGAAGGGCTCCTTGAGGGAAAGGGCCTGGTGTGAAAAGAGCCTGTCCTGGGCCTGCTTCTCCGCCCGGCGAAACCCATCGGCCGAATCCACCAGGGTCTGGCCGAAATCAAAGATGACCGCCTTGATCGCCTGCGACATATATTTTGATCCCAAATACAAACCGGAGAACCGGCAACGGCCATTCGCCATCAACGGTTCTCCGGTTTCTTACAAAAGCTTCATACCGGCCGGCAAACAGGCCCTAACCCCGACCCCATTTCTTGAGGTACGGGCCGAAGAGTTCCTCATCGCCAGGGATATGCTCCATGATGGGCACGGAGACCAGCGTGTAGTTGAGGAAGTGCCTCCAGTTGACGTTCTCGCTAGTCATATTGCCCGCCCAGGTGCCGCCGCCGAGGGTATCGGTGAAGGGAAGCCCCGCGCCCCAGCCGCCGCTGTTGGCCGCCGTGTGCCCCATGTTGCAGACCACCCGGCCTACTTTGGCCCGCAGCGCGAGCTTCACCCGGCGCTCGTCCAGTTCGGTGTGGATAGATACCGAATGCCCCTTGCCGGAGAATTCAAGAATCTTCTCCAGCCGGTCCAACATCTCGTCGAAGTCGCTCCACTTCCACACCGTCAGAACGGGAGAGATCTTCTCGCCGGAGAAGCGGTCTTCGCGGCCGATCTTCTCGCCGATCACCATGAGGAACTTCGTCGTCTCCGGGACCTTGAGGCCGGCAAGATCGGCGATGAACTTCGCGTTGTGCGCCACGATGTCGCGGTTGAGCGTCTTGCCGTCCGGCCACATGCATTTGCGCAGAGTTTCTCGTTCCGCGGTGCTGCACAGGTAGCCGCCTTCTTTCTTGAGGCACTCGATCATCTTGTCGTAGACGCTCACGTGCAAGGCGACGGCGTTCTCGGAAGAACACGAGGCGGCATTGTTGGCGATCTTGGAGAGCATGATCTTGCGGGCGGTCGCCTGGAGGTCGGGCACGGTTTCATCCACGAAGGACACGACGTTCCCGGCGCTAACGGTCTGGGCCGGCTTGCCGGCCGCATAAACGACCTTGACCAAGGCCGCGCCGCCGGTGGCCACGGCGAAGTCGCAGTGAGCCATCAGCTCCTGGGTCTTGGCCTGGCTCGTGTTCTTGATGCACTGCAGCAGGTCCACCGGCGCACCGATCTTCTTCAAGGCCTCGCGGCCGTACTCCACCGTCAGGTAGGAGCTCTTCTGGGTGCGGGGGTGCGGGGAGACGATCATGGCGTTGCGGGTCTTTAACGTGCTCAGGCCGATGCAGCAGATGGTCGACTCGGGGTTGGTGCAGGGCACGACATCGGCGATGACGCCGATCGGCTTGGCATACTTGCGGATGCCGCGGGCCTTGTCCTCCTCGACTAGGTCGCAGGTCCTGATTCCGCGCTGATCCCACAGCGTGCCCAGCGTCTTGGTCTTGATCTTGGCGAGCTTGTCCTCGTAAACGCCGATTCCGGACTCGTCCACGGCGGTCCGGGCCAGGACCTTGCGGACCTCTTCCTTCTGCCACATCCAGCCCACAGCCTGGACCACTTCGTCGACCTTCTCCTGGGGCCAGTACTGGTATTCATCGAATGCCTTCTTCGCCTTGGCGTACATTTCCTTGATGTCGTCTTCCATAGCTCTTTTCATACCTCCATATCAGATGGATTCGTTGAACCGTTGCTCAGATATCATGCGTGAATCGGAATCGAATAGCCCATAATCCGGAAGGCTTCCTTGGCGACCCCGAAGAAGGCCTCGATGTCCTTATGGGTGATGACGCCGAGATTGCACAGCCGGAAGGTCTCCAGGCCGAACATCTTGCCCGGGTAAATGGTAAACCCACGCTCGTAACAGTAGTCATGCAGCTTGAAGAAGTCGAACTTCCCGTCCTTGGGGGCCTTAATGGTGACCACGAGCTTACCCTGGATCTTCTTGGCGATGACCGATTCCAGGCCGATCTCCTCCATGCCCTTATGAACGGCCTCCCAGCATTTGCTCAGTCGCTCGTAGCGGGGCTTTTCCCCTTCCGCCCAGTACTCCTTGATGGCCTGGCGCAGGCTGTAGATGGTCTGGACCGGGGGGGTAAAATGCATTTCACCGACCCGCTCGAAAAAGTCGTACTGCATGAACAGGTTGCAGTAATAGGAGCGGGTAGGGTAGTCCTTGGACTTGACGATCTCGCTGATTTTCCCGACCGTCCATGAGACGCCGGTCATGGCGGCAAGCCCCTTCTGGGCTGAGGACATGCAGAAGTCGATGTTTTCCTTTTCGATGTCGATGGGCAGCAGGCCATAGGTCGAGATCGTGTCCGCAATAAAAACACAGCCATGATCGTGCGCCATCTTGCCGATCTCACCCACCGGGTTGAGAACCCCTGTGCCGGTCTCATGGTGTGTGGTGGCGACCACGGCGATGTCTTTTTCCTTGTCCAGCGTCTCTTTCACGACCTTCAGGTCGGGCAGCCCGGTGACGGGAAATTTCAGGTCCACGCAGGGAATGTGGTAGTACTTGGCGATGTCCACCATCCGCGCGGAGTAGGCGCCGTTGTTGACGACCAGAATCTTCCTGCCTTCCGGCACCAGCGAATTGACCAAAGCGTCTTGCACGACGGTCCCGGAGCCGGTGAAAAGCACGGCGGTGTAAGTCTTCGGGTCGCCGTGAACGACCTTGACCAACTCTGCGCGGACCTCGTCCATGATGTCCACGAATTCCTTCTCTCGCGGGCAGATGTCCGGCACCACCTGGGCATACTTCACTGTGTCGGTGGTGGTGGCCGGCCCCGGGTTGAGCAGGACGTTGCGCTTGACGGGTTTGACGACTTCCATGATATCTCCTCTCCTCTTTATAACTTCCCGACCTTTTTGATCCCCGACTTCTTGCTCGGGTCCTCGATCTCCTCCACAACGGCATGTCCGCTGCCGACCAGCTTCTTGCGTTCCTCGCGCGCCTGCACCCATTCATCGACAGTCTGACAAACGGCTGATCGGGCCACCTTGGTGCGGTCTTTGAGCGGAGGCACCGGCCGGTCCGACGGCCCGTCATAGTCCTCTTTCGGGGTCAGGGACTGGCCCAACTGCAGATAGGGCAGCCGTTCGATTTCCTCGATATAGTGGGCGCCGGCCGCGAGCGCGCGTGTGACAGCCAGGATGGCCCAGGTCGCCTCCGCCGAAAAACCCAGGTCCATCATGACCGCGCCGGTTGCACCCAGCATGTCCAGATCTATGGGTTCCTTACTCTGCTGCTGGGCCGCCTTGACGATCTCCTTCGTAAAGGTGATGAATTTGCCGGCCACCCCGAGCTTTTCCGCGCGCGCGATCATGCGCTTGGCGGCCGGGTCTTTCAACATCAGGTTGGACACCCCGAGGGACTCGGGTTCCTTGGCGGCCCAGTCCTTGACTAGCCGCGCAGCGGCCTCCGCCAGGCTTAGCTTCTCCGCATCGGCCTTCTTCAGGTACTTCTCCAGCCGGTTGCCGAAGGCGGAATAGGCTCCGTAGGCGTGCCCGAAGGCGAGGATCGAGGCGGCTGCGGCCTGGGTGAGGAAGGTCTTGGTCCGGGCGACGATGCGCGACATGGCCGCCGGCGGGGACAGCCCGTCCTCGAGCGCCAGGATCAACACATAGTTAAGCATCCGCGATTCTTCCACCAACGGGATGCGGGCCTGGTAGTCGACGAACAGGACATCGACCACCCCGTAGCCTTCCTCCATCAGTTCGGTGGTGTCGTAGCCGCGCGCGACGATGCGGTGCACATTCTTGTAGGCTACCTCCGAGACCCATTGAAAGGGGGCCCGTTTGGTGTCGCGCGGCACGGTGCCGTACTCGCGATTGAAATAGTCATAGGGCATCTTCGCGCTGGCCAGGTTCCCTATGCCGCGTTTTTTCTTGGTATCGTTCAGATCACCCATTTCTTGTACTCTCCTTCCTCTTTCTGCCTGCGGGCGTATTCCTGGCGCTCGGACTGCTTGGGCACCACGCGGTCTTCCGGCCCGATGTACTTGATCATGGACAGGTCGATCATCTGGACCATGGGCTCGTTGCGCGATGCCCCCCACGCCCGGCCCTTCTTCATGTTATAGAGGGCGTGCGCGGCGCAGCTCCACCCGCGGCAGACGCTGCCAAGGCACCACCCCGCCATTGGCGAAAAACCGATCTCCATCAACGCCGTATTGCCGGAGCCCACCACGTTCACCCCCACCTTGGAGCGGCCTTCCTTCTTGCGACGTTCGTGGAAGTATTTCTCGAGTGCGCGCTGGAACCTCAGGTACACCCCCTCCAGCTGAAGCTCTTCCTGCTTCACATGAATGGGCTCGGCGCGGGGATCGCTGTCGATGTGCTGGGGTTGCCCCATGCCCATTACGGGTGTCCCGGCGTCCATGTATTCGTCCACCAGGACTTTGGCCATTTCTTCGGGGGTCTTGCCTTCACGCTGAGCCCTCTCGAGGTACTTGTTCAGCATGTACCCGTGGGCCGCGCCCGGTCCGTGCACGCCGCCGAAGGTGCTCACGGCGGCGGCGATCGCACAGGGCAGGTTCGGCCGGCCGGCGCTGACGCCGATGGCGCCAGCCGCCGAGGGCGACATGGGGTGCTCCAGGAAGACGCCCATCTCGTAGTCCAGCAGCTTTTCTTCGGACTCGGTCGGGATGCGGCCCTGGTACAGCACGAAGAGGGCGTCGCAGAAGGAATAGCCCTCTTCCGCCAGGTCGCTCAGATTATAACCGCGCATGACGGTCTTTTCCTCCGTCTTATAGGAAATGGCGGTTTTCCTGTGAAAAACGGGTTCTCGGTCCATTCTTTTCCTCCGGTGTTAATTGATAAATTAAAGGGGATGATCACAGATTTTCGGATGGTAACCACTCGTTGGGCGCTAGAATTGGGTTCCGCAGTGTGATTGAGTCTAAATATAGATCGCCCTGCCGTTATTAGTCAAAATAATTAAAATCATCCTTTTGATAAATAGCGGTCATGATAACGCTGTTGCCGCCTAATCCGCCTATGGTTTAATGGCTACGCGAATGGCTTTTCCCGAGCGGGCCATCTCCATTGCTTCGTTGATTTCGTCGAGCATAAAGCGGTGGGTCACAATTTCGTTAAAAGGGAATACGCTCCGGTTGCGCTGCATGAAGTCGATTCCCCACTCCAAGTGTTTGGTGTCGTAATTGTGGACGCCCTTGACGGCGAGGCAACGGAAAATGATATCCGAGGCATCGTATGTGAAGTTGGCTCCGGGGAACACGTTGCCTTGCTCGATGTATTGGCCGCCCTTCCGCAGGCATCTCAATCCCACCGGGAGAACCTCGGGCCGCCCGGCCACATCCATGGCCACGTCCACGCCGAAGCTTCGCGTCAGGCCCTGGACCTGCTTCACGAGTTCCTCTTCCTTCATCCCTCTTACGTTGACGACATCCGTCGCCCCAAAGCGCCTAATAAAATCCAGTCGGTTGTCCACCACGTCGGTTACGATGATTCTGTTGCAGCCGAAGGATTTGGCCAGCGCCGAGGCATAGATCCCCAATGTCCCGGCCCCCTGGATCAGGACATTATCTCCGGGCTGCAATCGCGCTGCATCCCATCCGGCAATCACCGTCGCCAGGGCGCAGTTGGCGGGGGCCGCCACCTCGTCGGATAGATCGTCCGGGATTTTGATGACGCATGTCCCGGGCATGACGTAGCAATATTCCGCAAACCCGCCGACGAAGTGCGGCGGAGGAGCACAGCTGTCATGGCCGTACTTCTTTAGGTCCAGGCACTTCATCGGGAGGTTTTTCTCGCGGCAGTAATAGCACTTCCCGCAGCTGTCCATGATGGTCCAAGTGATACGGTCACCGATTTTCAACGACCGGCCCCCCGAGTCCTTAGATACGCCCGCCCCCAATTCAACAACTTCTCCCACGATTTCATGGCCCAAGATAATGGGCAGAGGGCTTTTTCTTTTTCCCAACCAGGTATGAAGATCGGAACCGCAGATGGTACAGCAGGTTATCTTGACAAGCAGGCTTCCCTTTTCGGGCTTTGGAATCGGGTATTCCCGTATTTCAAGTTCTTTTTTTGCCTCCGCCATGACGGCGGCCCTTCCTTGGCTTGCCATAATACCCTTCTCCTCCCTCATGCAGGCGGCTTGCTCTTCCCCCCCGGCGTCCTGGGGATCATCGCTCCTTTCCGGAAACTGCTGTTCTAAAGATCCCTGCCCATGCCAGACACGGCCACCGGTTAGGCCAGAATTTGGTCGTAAGTCCGAACATTCAAACCCAGCCCCGCAGGCGAGGGCCGGCGACGCACCCGATCACCCGAACAGAAAATTGGGGAGCCACATGGTAACCTCTGGGAAAAGAAATAGAATCAACACGGCGATGGCCTGCAAATACATAAAAGGCATCATCCCCTTATAGATATCCCACAGCTCCCACATCGGCATGATGGCCTTGAGGTAGTAGGCCGATAGCGCCACCGGCGGTGAGATCCAGCAACTCTGCAACGTAACGGCCAGGAGAATGCCGAACCAGATCATGTTAGTCTGCACTCCGTTGAGGATCGGCAGGAAGATCGGGATGATGACCACCACGATCGGGACCCATTCCAGGGGCCACCCCAGGATGAAAGCGACGATCAGGATGCCGACCACAAAAATCCAGGGGGGCAGGTTTAGGGACAACAATGTATTAGCTATCAGGGCGGGCGTCCCCATCGAGGAAAAAACCGCACCCATGAACGTCGAGGCCGCCAGCAGAATCATCACCATGCTTGTCGTTTCGGCGGTCCGAAAAGCGGATTCCTTCACAATCTTGAAACTCAGCTTGTTGTTGAACATGGTGACCCCGACCGCGCCCAGGCAGCCGAGCGCCGCGCCTTCCGTCGGCGTGGCAAGGCCCGAAATGATGCTTCCGAGCGCGAGTAAAATCAGGGTGGCCACCGGCACGAGACCGACAAAAAACTCGCGCCAGATGTAACTTGTCGGTACGTCGAGGTCCTCGGCGGAGAGAGGCGGACCCATCTCGGGTCTGATCATGACCCGGATCATCGTGTAAGCGATGTATAGACCGGCGAGCAAAAGCCCGGGGAAAATCGCGGCCGCATATAATCGCGCGACGGACACCTGAAAGATCGGCCCCATGACCACTAGCATGATGCTGGGAGGGATCAGGATGCCCAGCGTTCCGCCGGCGCAGATCGTCCCGGCGGAAAGCCCTGTGTCGTATCCCGACTTTCTCATGACCGGGGCGGCCATCAATCCGATGATCGTGACGGATGCGCCGACGATTCCCGTGGCCGCCGCGAAGAGCGTTGCGCTGAAGATGGTCGCCAAATACATGGAGCCATGGAGGCGTCCGGAGATGAGCTGAACCGCCCTGAAGAGACGCTCCATAAGTCCCGCGCTCTCCAGGATGCAGCCCATGAACGTGAA
>JBLMXM010000055.1:0-6697 GCA_050257775.1 Hyphomicrobiales bacterium | reverse complement strand
AAAGGGAGCACCGGGAAGGTGATTGCGATCTACGAGGTAAAGCAGGGCGAAGATGTTTTTGCGTATATCAACAGAACTAAAGGGGGGTTTGATCAGACGCTCTACCAGCAGGTGATCGGCGCCGCAAATGTGTTCAAGGAGGGCGATCAGACCATCGGGGTGGCAGCCGAAGATGAAGCGACCCGGCACAATGCCCGTGCACTCCTATCAAACACCAAAATCAGAGATCTTAATGAACGCTCTCTGCTTGTGGACAGTCTGCAGAAGTTGATCTGGCAGACTACCGACCAAGTCCAGTACGCAAAGATCAAAGATTGGACCATGGGAAAGTTGAAAGAGTTCCTGTTAGCCGGGTCCGAAGCCGATATCAAAGCCGTCATGTATGGTCTAACCAGCGATACGATCGGCTGCGTCCCCAAGCTGATGAGCAATAAAGAGTTAATCCGCTTGAGCCAGAAGGTCTTTAACGTGATACCGGGTACCCAACTCGGAGCAAAAGGTTACATGGGCGCCCGGATCCAGCCCAATTCACCCACCGACCATCCCGAAGACGTGGCCTGGCAGGTATTTAATGCGTTTTCCTATGCGACGGGCGATATCGTGATCGGGACGAACCCGGTCGACAGCCGGGTCAAGAGCGTCGCAGCAGTTCAAAATGCGCTGAAAGACATCGTCGAAACATTCAAGCTGAAGGAGACGATCCCGTGGTGTGTGCTAGCCCATATCGACGTTCAGGCAGAAGTTAGCCGCCAATACCCAGGGACGGTAGAGACGATGTTCCAGAGTCTCGCCGGAACGGATGACTGTAACAAAACGTTCGACGTGACCGTTGAGAAAATTATGAACTATGCAAAATCGAAGAAAGGAGAAAGGTACGGGCTGTATTTTGAGACAGGCCAGGGTTCCGAGTTTACGAACGGGGCTGCAAACGGCGTAGACATGGTGGTGCTCGAGTCCCGCAAATACGGCTTTAGCAGGGCCGTGGGGATGGAACTCGCCAAGGTGCAGCCCAAGGGAGCCTGGCTGCATGTCAATGATGTGGCAGGATTCATCGGGCCGGAGGTTTTCAAGAGTCGCGAGCAACTGGTGAGATGCTGCCTGGAAGATATCGCTATGGGCAAACTTCATGGATTAACGATTGGTCTTGATATCTGTTCCACCCTGCACATGACCGTCACCCTGGACGACCTGGATTGGTGCCAGGACCAGATCATGCCCGCCAATCCCGCTTATTTGATGGCGTTGCCCACAAAGAACGACCCGATGTTGAGCTATCTCACAACAGCCTTCCAAGATCATGTCCGGCTGAGGCAGAAATTCCGCTACAGGGTCGACGACGGCATGTGGAATTTTTATAAGCGTATCGGGATCGTCGATAAGAAGAACACATATACCAGCCACTTCGGCAACCCTCTCTGGGTGTACTACAAGTACCGCATGGCCAAGGGCGACAAACGTTCCAAGGAGGCGATCTACGCGGAAGGGCGGAAAAAAATGAAAGAAGTTCAAGAGAGAGGCGCTGATCTGGCGACGGGCCACGGCAAGAATCTATGGGATCTTAACCCTCAACTCTCAGCCAAGGTGAAATCGTTGTACGACGATGCCAAGAAATGTCTCTTGGCGGAGCTGACCCCTGATTTCGTGAAGACAATCCCAAACGTATTGCAGGTCAAGACGTTATCCAAGGACCGCAACGAGTACATTTCTCATCCCGAGACGGGTGAAATGCTGAGTCCCGAATCAATCGCAGCGCTGGAGAGAATGAGAGACTCGTGGCAATCTTCCCCGAATCCCGTGAAGGGCCAAATTGTGATCTCGGACGGCTTGAACGCGAACGCCATCATGGACCAGGGACATCTCGGCCCCTATTTAGAGGAAGTGAGCAGGCTGCTTGCTGCGGCTGACGTTACGATGAGCGAGACAAACGTCGTGGTCACCGGCGGAAGGGTTCGCGCTGGTTACCGGATGGGGGAGTTGCTGTTTGGGAAATCAGATCCCGACGCTTTTGGAGGGATCCTCCACATCATCGGTGAACGGCCGGGAACCATGCACCACTCTTATTCCGTATATATCACCGTTTTAAAAGGCAAGGCGTGGGCTTACAAGAAGGTCGATCACGATTTCACAAAGCTGGTGTGCAACATCGCAGATACAGCCTTATCGCCAAGAAATGCGGCACATAAAACTCTTAATATAATCAGGGAGATGGCCGGAAAGGGAGTGAACAGTAACCGACGTCCCGGTAACGCATGAAAACTAGCAGCCAATCCCAGCTATGCAAAGATCAGACTGGTGACTCGCGTTGGGAAACCGGGGAAGCCGGGACGATGGTGAAAGATGGAAATATTGTAATAAGGTTTACAGGCTATCGCTCAACTGGCAGTCAATATATCCAGATCCGCTCCTGTCCCTTTGCCCCTTCGGCCAGGAACAAGGAGATCAAAATGACTTACGGCGCCCAGATACGGATCTGAAACTGGAGCTCAATTCGGGTATAGGAGGTAATTTTCCCGGAGCCGCTTGAAAGCTTCGAGGGTCGGCTGCCATTCGGCTGCGACGGCGGCAGGGTCCTGCCCATCTATGATGGACCGGAGCGCGGCGCGCGAGCCGACCATTAGAAGGGCCTTGTCGACCTCGAAGTCTGCCGGGTAAAGCCGGCGGAGGGCGACCAGGATCTCGATTCCCAGGCCTACAGAATCCAGCCGGTCGCGGTCCTTAAGAATGATCCGGACCCCCTGGCAGGTCTGGCCTTCGAAAAGGTGGCCTTGGGGTGTGAAGATGGCAGGCTCGAATTCCACTCCGGGAATCTGGCGCCCGGTCAGATAGGCCGTCAGTTCGTCGGCTTTCATCCACGGTGCGCCGATCAGCTCGAAGGGCGTGTCCGTGCCCCGGCCGACGCTGACGTTGGACGATTCGCTGAGCGCCACCCCGGGATAGAGGGTCGCCTGGGTGATGGAGCGCAGGTTCGGCGACGGGTTCACCCAGGCCAGGCCGGTCTCGTCGAACCACATGCTCCGGCGGTAGCCCTGCATTGGGATCACGCTCAGTTTGACCCCCATTTTCTTCTCGGCGTTGAACATGCTCGCCAGCTCCCCCAGGGTCATGCCGTGGCGAACCGGCAGCGGATAATAACCGGTGAAGGATTTCAGGTCCGGATCCATCAGCGGGCCTTCCAGCCGCGAGGCACAGATCGGGTTGGGTCGGTCCAGCACGACGAATTCGATCCCCTTCCGGGCGGCCGCCTCCATGGCGTAGCCCATGGTCGACATGTAGGTGTAAAAACGCGCGCCGGCATCCTGCATGTCGAAGACCAGGACATCCAGATCCTTCAGCATTCCGGGCGTCGGCCGCAGGGTTTTGCCGTACAGGCTGTACACCGGCAGGTTTGTAAACTCATCCCGGCCCGAGGGCACCTTCTTGTCCACTTTTCCCGAAAGGCCGTGCTCGGGGCTGAAGATCGCCCGTAGCTTGATGCCGGGCGCCCGCGCCAGAAGATCGATCGTCCGCCTGCCGACCGCGTCCATTCCGGTGTGATTGGTGATCAGTCCCACCCGTTTGCCCGAAAGGGGGGCGAACTTCCGGGCTGCGAGGACATCCGCGCCGGTCAATACCCTGGGCACCGTTGCGCCGTCGGGCAGCCGGGACAGGATGTCTGCGGGCAACACGGGCGCGGGCCGGCCGGTGGCCTGGACCACGAGGGAGAACACCTTGTCCCGAAGGGTCTCGTCCCGGGCCTCGCCGTCAGGATAGACGCGGTTGCTCAGCACGATGAGATAGGTGCGGGTTTCCGGGTCGATCCAGAGCATCGTGCCGGTGAACCCCTTGTGGCCGAAGGAGCCGGCCGGGAGCATCTCGCTCCAGTTGCCGGCGGGCGAGGAAATGGCCCAGCCCAGGCCTCGAGCCGGAAGCTTTCCGTCCGGTGACTGGGCCTGCACCATCGCCTCGACGCTGGCCGTGCTCAAGAACCGGCCATCGGGCGTGCAGCCTCCGTCCAGGATGGCCTGCGTAAACTGCGCCAGGTCGTCGGCCGTCGCGAAAACTCCGGCAGCACCTGAAACGCCTCCCATTCGCCGGGTGTCCGGGTCATGCACCACCCCATAGCTGCCCTCCATGGTGATGGCGAAGCGGCGGATGAGAGACCGCGACGGTCTGAAACCGGTGTCCTTCATCCCCAGGGGCTCGAAGATGTGCCGCCGGCAGTAAACATCGAGAGGCTCGCCGGACACGCGGCGGACCAGATCACCCAGGATGATGAAGTTAAGGTCGCTGTAATTGAACAGGGAGCCCGGTGGGAACGGCGGGGTGTCCGCCAGGATCCGCTTGAGGGCGGCGTCGTAGCCCGACCAGGGAGGCTTGGGCAGGAAGCCGGGCCTCAAGCCGGAGTAATGCGTCAGCAGGTCGCGCACGGTGATGCGCTCCTTGCCGCGGCCCTTGAACTCCGGCCAGTAGCGGGCGACCGGGGCGTCCAGCTGCAGCGAGCCTTTCTCCATGAGCTGCAGGACGGCGGGGGTTGTGGCCACAACCTTGGTCAAGGAGGCTATGTCGAAGATGGCATCGGACGGCATGGGCCGTGGCGGCGCCAGACTGCGATGGCCGAAGGCCTGGCGCAGAACGATCTCGCCCTCATGGCCGATCAGAACGACCGCACCGGGGGTTTCGCCCGCGCGGATCGCTTCCTCAACGGTTGGGGCGATGGCGGCGAGGGGCCCGGGCAGGAGGGCGGCGACGGCCGGGGGAGACACCGGAGAGGCCGCCATGGCCGTCAGCAGAAAAAAAAGAAGGTGCCGCTTCCTTGTCTTGACGTGCATCGGCCCGCAACCCTCGAAAAACCTAAATTGGAGACATTTTACGTGCTTTAGGGATTTGAGGCAACAGCAGCATCCACGCTGGCGGTGCGGATGTCCTTCTTCAGGGCCTCGGCCGCGGCCATGTACTGGTTGACCGGGTTCCAGAGCATCCATCCCTGGGAGCCGAACTTCTCGCTGGCGTCGATCTGGTCCCGGACCTCCTTGGCGTTGAACTGCCGGCGATCGAAGGCATAGTCCTTGAACGCCTGCAGCCAGGGTCGGAAGCGCAAGGGGGAGATTCTCGTGCGCTCCTGGGCTTTCTTGAGTGTCAGATACACGATTTCATGGGGGGCCTGCACGGGGTTGCGGTAGCCTGGGATCCCGAACTGGAACCCGGACGGATACAGCATGGGTGCAAGGTAGTCCACCGCCGAGGCGATGGGGTCGAGCTTCTGCCCGATGTCGGTGTCGTTCAGGTTCCAGCAGACATAGCCGAAGATGTCCGCCGACAGGAACACGTTGTAAGGCGCCAGCCGGGCCTTGGCTTGCTGCAGGAATCCTGTGATGGCCTTCACCCGGCCCTCCTCCGTGCTCGGCTGGGAAAATTGCGGGGAGCGCGAATCCGGGAAGCGCACGTAGTCGAACTGGATCTCGTCGAAGCCGAGCTTGGCCGCCTCTTCGGCTATCCGGATGTTGTACTCCCAGATCTCCTTGTGGAACGGGTCGACCCAGGCCAGGTGCTCGCGGTCGCGCCAGAGTTCCCCGGCCGGGGTCTTCACGGCCAGATCCGGCCGGGCCGTGGCCAGAAGATCGTCCTTGAAGACCACGATACGGGCAATCAAATAGATGCCTTTGTCCTTGAAAAACTTGAGCAGCTCATCGATGTCGCGGACCGTGATGATCCGCTGGGCGCCCACCTCGCAGGCCAGCGGGAGCGAACAGCGGAACGGGATCATGCCCCGGTCGCCCTTCACGTCGATCACCAGGGCGTTGAGTTCGGTTTCCTCGATCAGTTTAAGAGCGGGGGTCCTCAGGGCCTTGGAGCCCACCCCGTAAAAAGAGAGATAAAGCGCCTTGGGAGTGAAAGGGGTCAGCTGGACCTCGATCGTCCCTTCCGGCAGCGGATCGGCCAAGGCCTGCTCCACCCGGCTGTATCCGGGGGCCTTCACCCCCAGTCTCCCCCCGCCTTTTGAGATAGGGAAAAACCCGTGGTCGTCCGCCGCGAGAGGCTTTCCGTCCAGCACGACCGTGGCGCCCTCGACGGCCTGCCCGGTGATCTGGTCGACCACCTTCACGCTTGTAACCCCCTCCGCCCGGCCGGCGGCAGGAAAGATCAATGCCAGCACCGCGACCCAAACCAGCTTCCTAATCGCTTTTCCCATTCTTGCTCTCCCTCTTGGCGATGAAATGCGAGTCGTTCAAAATGGCTTCAAAGGCCTTGCCGCGGTCGGTGTCGGCCAGCAGGTAGCGGGGCAGGGCCATGGGGTGATCTTCCTTCGTGACCGGATGCCGTTCGATTGTGAAGGCGGCCGTATATCCGGCCTCGGCCGCCTTGGCCATGAGCCAGGGGTCGTATATGCCGAAGGGCCAGGCCAGCAGGTCGACCTGGGCCCCCAGCTCCTTTTCGATCTTCTCGCGGGACTTGGTCAGCTGCATGTGCACGAGCTTATCGAACTCGGCGGGCGCCAGGCGGTCGCGTTCCTTTTTGAAGTTGGGGTGCCAGTAAGTGTGGGACTGAAAATCGAAGAGCCCGGTCGTTTTCAACTCCCGCAGCTGGTCCCAGGTCATGGCATAGGAGGCGTTGGATATGGCCGACGGGTAAACGAACAACGTCATGGGGACGTTGTATTTTCTGATCAGGTGAAGAGCGGTGTTGTAGACGGAGATGTGGGCGTCATCGGCGACCAGGA
>JBLMXM010000054.1:0-12019 GCA_050257775.1 Hyphomicrobiales bacterium | reverse complement strand
GTGGTGATGCCGAGCTCCTTCTGGAGCTTGCGGATTTCGGCGCGCACCTGGATGCGGATCTTGGCATCCAGGTTGGAGAGCGGTTCGTCCAGAAGGAGCACATCGGGGTTGAGCACCAGCGCCCGCGCCAGGGCCACGCGCTGCTGCTGGCCCCCGGAGAGCTCGCCGGGATAGCGCTTTTCAAGCCCTTGCAGATTGACCAGGCCTAAGGCGCGGGCCACCTTTTCCTGGACTTCGCCTGCTGAGAATTTCTTCAGCTTCAGGCCGTAGGCGATGTTGTCGAAGATCCGCATGTGCGGCCACAGGGCATAGTTCTGAAACACCATCCCGATGTTGCGCGCGTAGGGGGCCTTACCGGTCATGTCCCTGTCGCCGAAAATAATGCGGCCCTGGTCCGCCCGGTGGAAGCCGCCGACCAGGCGCAGGATGGTGGTCTTTCCGCAGCCCGAGGGTCCCAGCAGGGTGAACAGCTCCCCGTCCTGGATGTCGAGGGACACATGACTCACCGCTTCCAGGCTGCCGAATCGTTTGACGATGTCCTCAAGTTGGATTCTCATTCCGCCTGCCGTTTTCGCTGGAAGAAAAGAAGAGGGGAAGCCCGCCGATGATCGGCCCATTGCGGCTGGGCTTCCCCTGTCTCCACGTCGGTTGCCTATTTAACGATATCCTTGTGTTTTTCGGCAATCTCCTTGCGGAAATAGGAGTTCACATCCTCGATGCGCTTCTTCTCGCCGGCGATCTTATCGTCGTAAACGTTGCCGATCTCGGTTTCAAAGAAGGAGCGCATGCCGCCCGTGAAGGCCACGGCCTTTTCCTGGTTGGAGCCCGCAGGCCCTTTGACCTTGAGCTTGGGGGTGATGGGATAGACGCCGAGGCCGGAGAGCAGCAGTTGACCTTCCTCGCTGAGGCAGAACTCGACGAAGGCATGGCCGGCCTTGGCATGGGGGGCGCCCTTCAGCACCGCCATGGGCTCAGGGGTTACGTAGGCGTTCTTGGGGTAAACGAAGTTCACATCATAGCCGCCCAGGACCTCGGCAAACGCCATGTAGCTCGGAACGGCGAAGCCGGCGGCAAACTCGCCTTTGGCCACGATACTCGGCACGTCGCGGGAGCGTGCCGTGAAGATGCCGGTGTTGGCCGCGAGCTTGGTCAGCCACTCCCAGCCCTTGTCCCATCCGTAGGTTTGGAGGATGACCTCATAGCTGGCGTGGCTGGAGCTGGAGCGGTCCGGCGTGCACTGGGCGACCTGGCCCTTGAGTTTCGGGTTGAGCAGGTCGTCCCAGCCCTTGATTTCGACACCCAGGCGCTTTAGGAGCTTCGGCTGGTAGATGATGCCGTAAGGTTCAAGGGTCGTGCCGACCCAGAACTTCTTCGGGTCCTTCATCGGCAGGGGCACCGGCTTGCCGATGGAGGCCGGGATGGCATCCCACATGGCTTTGGGGAGGTTTACCTGCTCCAGCAGCCCCTCTGCCGCCAGGTTGTCGAACAGCGTCCCCTCGCCGCCCCAAAAGACGTCCGCCTGGGGTTTGCCCTTCCACTCCAGGATCTGGCCGTAGGCAACCGGCGTCCCCTTGGGGATGGCGCTGGTTTTCACGTCCACATTGTATTTCTTCTTGGCCCAGGCCGCGAAGGCCGCGAGCATGGGGTCGTGCACGTCCTTGGAGACGGGGGTAATGAGGTAGAGTTCGTTTTCGATCGGTTGAGCAGATGGCTGGGACCAAAGACCGAGAAGAGCAAACGCAAGAATACTGAGCAGGACAAAGGCCCTTTTCATCGTACACCCTCCTTTTCTCAATGTTTGGGCAGCCGGGATTCAGCGGTCCGCCCGACAGGCCCGGATCAACGTCACGCCTCGAAAAAAACGCGGTCTGCGATTCATGCTGAAGCGGAGCAAACACCTATGTTATCGCTTAGAAACCTATCGGACTCAGGCGCTCAAGTCAATCAAAACAGGAGAGTAGTTCGTCCACCATCTCCGCGAACCCCAGTCCGCCCTCCTCTTTCATGATCCAAGCCGGGAGCACACGCATCCGGCCGGCAAATTCCCTGACGTTGGCCACTCCGAGAGCGTGTGGGAAAAAGGCAAACATGGGCTGGTCGTTGGGGGAGTCTCCGGTGAAAATCACCTCGGATTTGACCGCCTCGAGGTCTTTCTGAAAGACCTCGCTGAAGAGCAGATGCGTCATGGCGAGCTTGTCGTACTCACCGAACCAGCCATTGACGTGGATCGAACTGATTTTGGCTTGGGCGCCCGCCTTCTCGAAGATCGCCACGATCCGGTCGACGAGTTCCCCCGGCAGAGGCGGCACGTCCTCGCACACATCGATGGCGAGGTCCGCCTCCCGGAAGCCTTGATCGGCCGAAATGGCACAGCCCGGGACTTCCGCCAGGATCTGGGCCTTCAGCGCCTCCAGCCTGCGGCGGTCTTCTCCGCGCTCGTCCTCGGACTTGAAATAACGGCGCTGCATCTTACGCAGGGTCCGGTCATAGCGATAATAAAATGCGCCGTTCTCGCCGACCACCGCCGCCACCGGCCACATGCGGGCGATGTGATCGCACCAGCCGGCGGGCCGGCCCGTGATCGGGATTACCGCAATGCCGGCATCGTGCAACCGTTCCATGGCCGCCATCGAGGCCGACGGCAGGAGACCGTTCAGAGTCAGGGTGTCGTCGATGTCCGTGAGGACATAACGAATGCGTTTTCTGAGGTAGGCAGGGAATTGCTGAAAAGGTTTCATCGCTGTCATCTTTCCCAAGAGCCGCTTCTTCCTCAGCCCTTCGGCTCACCTTGGTCGGGCGGAGCGTATGGCAGCCACGTACTGACGGGCGCGTTCGGCGATCGCCCGGCTGTCGCCGGAATCGATGGCCTGCCGACTCACCAGGTCCCCGCCCGCGCCCACAAACGGTGCTCCGGCCCTGAAATACTCCGCGAGGGTCTCGAGGGTGACACCGCCGGTGGGCGTGAGCGGAATGTGCGGCAGGGGCTCGCGCACCATGCGCAGGTAGGCCGCCCCTCCCATGGCTTTGGCCGGGAAGACCTTGACGACATCGGCCCCGGCTTCCCAGGCCATGATGATTTCCGTGGGGGTCAGGGCGCCGGCAACGACGCAAACACCGCGCTGACGGCAGACGTCGATCACCGCCGGCTTGAAAACGGGGGTGACGACGAAGACGCTGCCGGCGTCGATGACCTCGGTGCACATGTCGGCGCTGGTCACGCTGCCGGCCCCGAGGGTGATCCGGTCGCCGAAATGGGCCGCACAGCGCTCGATGACCGTGACCGCCCCCGGGACGGTCATGGTGATTTCGGCCACGGGGATGCCGCCTTCCACCAGCGCCGCCACGGCAAGCACCACGTTGTCCGGCGATTGCGCCCGGAGCACCGGAACCACGCCGACCTGCGTCAGGTTTGTCATTACCTTCTGCTTGTCCATGGATTGCTCCAGTTTTCTTGTCGGCACCAGATGATCATCCGCGCTCGGGTCACCAGCGGTTTATCCAGTATTGCGGGACGCCGCCGGAGAGCACCCGCACGATTTCCCGGGCCGCCCGGGTTTGAAGCTCCTGGACGGCATCTTTTGAATACCAGCCCACATGGCCACTGAGCACCAAGTTGGGCATGCCGATGAACGGATGGTCGGGGGCGAGCGGCTCTTTTTCGAACACGTCCAGGCCCGCGGCCGCGATCCGGCCCTCGCGGAGGGCTTTCGCCAAGGCCGTCTCGTCGATCAAGTCCCCGCGAGCGGTATTGACGATGATGGCCGTGGGCTTCATTTTTTTCAGGTTCGCCGCGTTGATGATATACCGGGTCTGGGGCGTCGACGGCGCATGCAGGGAGATGTAATCGGACTCCGCGAAAAGCGTGTCGAGCTCCGCGGCCTGCGCCCCGTTCTCCCGGATCACTTCCGGCGGCGCATACGGGTCGAACACGAGGACCCGCTGCGGCAGAAACCCCTTCCACTTGCGATGCAGGGCTCGGCCGATTTGTCCGTAGCCGATCAGGCCCAGGGTCTTGCCGGTGGTGCGGAAGATGGGCTCCTGGATGTCGGTTTCAAATCGACCCTGACGCAGGTTGGCGTCGCGGGTGCACAGGCGGCGGATGCAGGCCAGCAGCAAGGCCGCCGCGTGATCCGAGACTTCCTCCGTGCCGTAGCCCGGAACGTTGGCGACATAGACCCGGCGCTGTCGGGCGTGATTGAGATCGATGTTGTCGACCCCCACGCCGTAGCGGACGATGGCCCGGCAGCGCGGAAGGCCGTCGATCACCCGCGCGCTGACGGGGGCCTCGCGTACCAGGATGGCGTCGGCATTGCCGGCCACCGCAACCACCTCGTCCTCGGTCAGGCAATCGCGGGGTGCCAGAACGAGCTCGGCATCGACCGCGCCGAGGATCTCGCGTTCAATGGCGTAGGATTCGTAGCCCAGGCTGACGACCGCGACGGTGTATTGGGACATCGCCTCCCCCGCTTCCCTTACCCCTGCGGCTGCCGGTCCATGAGCGCCTCGATCGCCTCGCGTCGCGGCACGGGGGTGACGCAGCCCAGGCCGGTGGTCGTGATGGCCGCTGCCGCGTTTGCAAACCGCATGCATTCCTCCACGGGCCGTCCCGCGAGATAACCCGCCACAAACGCACCGTCGAAGGTGTCCCCCGCCCCGGACATGTCGATCGAGTCGACCGGGTACGGGGGAAAGGTGCCCAGGCTGTCGGCCGTGGCGAGCAAAGCGCCCTCGGGCCCCAGCTTGATGACCACCACTTTCGGTCCCAGCCCAAGGTAAAATCTCGCGATCTCTTCCGGTGCTGCAAGTCCGGTCAGCTGCCGCGCATCGTCCAGGCTGGGGAAAACCAGGTCCGCCTGGCGGCAGGCTTCGTGGATGACCGCGCGCGCCCGGTCGAGCGGCCAGAGCTTGGGACGGAAGTTGGGGTCGTAGGAGACCAGCCGGCCGGCGGATCTGACCATGGCCATCGCTGCAAAGACCGTGTCGCAGGCGCTTTGGCTGATAGCCTGGCTGATGCCCGAGACATGCAGGAGCTTCGCTCCCACGATGTAGTCCTTGGGCAGGAAGCCGGGCGTCATGCGGCTGGCAGCGGAATCACGCCGGAAATAGGTGAAATAGTGCTGCCTGCCCTTGCGGGAGATGAAGTAGGCCGCGGTGAAGGCGTCGGGATCTTTCACGATGCGGCTGGTGTCGATGCCCTCCCGCTGCCAGAGCTTGAGAAAGCTTTCGCCGAACTCGTCGTCCCCCACGCGCGTCAGGTACCCCACCCGGGCGCCGGCGCGAATGGCGGCAATGCAGAAATTGGACGTGTCTCCGCCCCAGCCGACGATGAAACGGCTCACGTCCGAAAGTGCGCCTTCCTCCTCGGCGTTGAACTCCAGCATGGGTTCGCCGATGGCAACGATTTCCGGCTGCATGAAATGGCCCTTCCTGAGAACGGCGTCTCAGGCCGTGATCCGGTGTTGCGCGGCGCTTTTGTGAGTGCTCACATACTGGTCAGTATGCTGCGCCTCCCAAAAGGCCACGCGCCTTGGCTGACGGCCTGATACTTGTTCTCGAAAAACGGTTGTGACGGGTCGATGACTACTCCACCACCTGCCCAAACATCTGAACACCAAACACCAAAAATCAAACACTAAATCCGGCCGTACTTGGCGAGCCCCTCGCGAAGAGATTTGGCCTGCCGGATCAGACGGGCCTGCTCGGCTTCCCGGACCTCGATCTCGGTCGCCATCTTCAGCACGGCGTCCACGTGTTCCTTGGGCACCACGACGACCCCGTCGAGGTCCGCGACGATGAGATCCCCCGGGTTCACGTTGACGCCGCCGCAGATCACCGGAACCTGTGAGGCGAGCGTCTTGAACCGGCCCACGGTGGTCGACGGGCACACGCTGCGCGCAAAGACCTGGAAACTCGAGTCGCGGCGGATCTCGGTCACGTCCCGCACCCCTCCGTCGAGAATCGCGCCGGCATGGCCGTTCACCTCGGCGCCGGCCGTCATCAAACCGCCCCAGACCGCCACGTCGGTCTCGCCGTTGATGGCAATCACGATGACGCTGCCTGCGGGTGACTCGTCGATGGCATCCAGCGCATGCTGGGGCGGCAACGCTTCGGTGGTGGGCCCTTCCAGGACGGTGACCGCGGGGCCGACGATCTTCTTGTCGTTGATCCGGGGCTTGATGGCAGGGTCCATGAACCCGCGCGTCTTAGCGATCTTGTCCACCGCATCCGACACCGAGGCGGTGGAGACTTTCATAAAGTCGTCAATAATTGCCTTCGAATACATCGTTTTCTCCGTGAGATAGGTCTTGACCGGCATGATGCGGGAGCGGCGTTCAGCCGCGGTTGCCTTACTTGCCGCGGCCTCGGGCCCGCTCCCATCGCGCTTCAGGTCGATTGGCTTATTGGGTTTTCCTGTAGTTGTTGATCTGGACAAACAGCTTGTCGACCCACTCCTTGCCGATCTGCTCCTCCACCCAGGCTTTGACCGGTGGTTGCGATTTCATCCGGAAAGCCGCAACCTGGTCCGCTGACAGGGGGGTGATCTCCATGCCGAGCGAGCCCAGAATGGCGGGAGCGTTCAGGTCCTGGGCGGCCGTCATGCCGCGGTGAATGACCTTGGCGATTTCCACTCCTCTCAGCACGATCTTCTGCTGCTCGGGCGTAAGAGAATTGTAGAACCGGTCGTTCATCATGTAGGCGTGCCAGCTGTACACGTGGCCGTCGAGAGTGATGTACTTCTGGTTCTGGTAAAGGCTGGCCGCGAGGATATTGGTCACGCCGTTCTCCTGCCCGTCGACCACTCCCTGCTGCAAGGCGGCCGGCAGTTCGGTCCAGGGCACCGGCGAGGGGCTTGCGCCAAGGGGCTCCACCAGCTTGGTCCAGATCGGGCCGGTCATGACGCGCATCTTGAGGCCCTTCATGTCGTCCGGGCTCTTGATGGGCCGCTTGTTGTTGGTAAAGTGTCGAATCCCGTTGTCCGCCAGCGCGAACAGCCGGATCCCTGTCTTCTTGGTCATGTCCTCGGCCATCTCTTTACCGAAAGGCCCGTCCACCACGGTCCACGCCATGACCTCGTCGTCGAACAGGTAGGGGATGGCATATACCATGAACGGCTTGTACACGGCCGAGATGGGGCCGTCGTGGACCACCGCCATCTCGATGGTGCCCATTTTGAGCCCTTCCATGGTGGCGCTGTCGTTGCCCAGTTGGCTGGCCGGGTAGACCTCGACCTTCAGCGACCCCTTCGAGTTCGCCTCGACATAGTTCTTGAAAGCCAGGGCCGCCGCGTGCTTGGGCTGGTCGAGCTTGGCGGGCTGGAAGTGGGCGTACTTGATTACCTTGGCCTGCGCCAGGGCGATGCCCGGCAGGACCAGCAGGATCAGAGCCAGAATCAACAGCAGTCTCGATAGTTTCATGTCACATCCTCCTTGGGTTAGAGTTAACGCATGAAGCCGAAGAACCTCGGCAGAGCGACGCTAATGGATGGAAACGCGATGACTGCAACCAAGACGACCATCTCCGCCAGGATCAGCGGCATGGCTGCTTTGGCCAGGTCCTCGAACCGGACCCGGCCTACCGTGCTCATGACGAACAGCACCGGCCCCACGGGCGGGGTCACCAGGCCGATGGCGAGGTTCAGCACGACCGCCATGGCGAAGTGCAGCGGATCGAGCCCGAATTTGTCCACGAGCGGCCCAAGCACGGGCACCAGGATGATGAGGGCCGGCAGGGTGTCGATGACCATGCCGCAGATGAAAACCAGGGCGGCAACCAGGATCATCGCCATGGCCGGGCTCCTGGTGATGGCGCCGATCTGGTTGGCCAGGGTCTGGGGGATCTGCAGGATGGTCAGCAACCAGGAGAAGATCGAGGCCATGGAAACGATGAGCAGCACCGCTGCGGTCATGTTGCCGGCCCGGATGAAGACCGGCAGAATGGCGCTCCACTTGAGGCCGCGCGTGATGAAGAGTCCCACCACCAGGGCATAGGCCACGGCCACGGCTGCCGCTTCAGTGGGAGTGAAGATGCCGGCGAGGATTCCGAACATGATGATGAAAGGCAGCATCAAGGCCGGCATCGCGTGCCAGGAACTCTTGGCCAGGCCTAAGAGCGTGGGGCGCTTGCTGCGGAATAGATATCCGCGTTTGATGGAGACCCAGTGGTTTACGGCCGAAAGGGCGCCTCCCAGGAGGATCCCCGGCACCACGCCGGCCAGGAACAGCCCGGCCACGGTGACCCGGCTGTCGGAGATGGCGTAGATCACCATGAGAATGCTGGGCGGTATGATCGGCCCGATGGTAGCCGTGGCGGCGCTCAGGGCGCCGGCATAGGCCGCATCGTAGCCGGCCTTGCGCATCATGCTCATCTCGATTGCACCGGGACCGGCTGCGTCCGCCAGGGCCGAGCCGCTCACCCCCGCGAAGAGCATGCTCATGAGCACGTTGACGTGGCCGAGCCCACCGCGGATGTGTCCCACGAGGTCGTTGGCAAACTTCATCAGGGCGCCGGTCAGGCCGCTCGCCGACATGAGTTCGGCGGCCAGGATGAAGAAGGGCACCGCCATCAGGGGAAAGGAGCTGATGCCGTTGAAAAGGTACTGGGGTACCACCATGCCCATGAAGCGGCCGTCCACCAGGATCGCGGCCATGCCGGAAAGGCCCATGCTGATGGAAACCGGCAGGCCCACGATAAGGCCGATAAAAAAAACGCTGAACAAGATGGTGCTCATGCGGCTTTTTCCTCCATGCCGATATCGGCCTCCGGCACGGCAATCTCCTCCCAGCGCCTATCCATCCAGTCCTTGAAGGTCAGGACCAGGTGCATGCAGAACATGATGGATCCGAGAGGGATTGCCAGGTACGGGACGCCCGTGGGCATCTGGGTGGCGATGGTCTCCTGGGTCCAGCCGAAGATCGACATCCGAATGCCGAGCCAGGCCAGCATCCCGAAAAAAACCAGCATGACGATGCCGAGCAAAGCGCGCACCGAACGTCGCAGCCCGGCCGGGAGCTTGTCCTGGACCATGTCGATGGCCGCGTGCCGGCCCTCCCGCAAGGCCAGGCCGGCGCCCAGGTAGGCGACCCAGATCATCAGGAAGGTAGAGATTTCCTCGGCGGCCGCCCAGGACTTTCCGATGCCGTAGCGACCCAGCACGTTGATGAAGACCAGGATGAACATCACCAGCATCATCACGCCGATCAGGGTTTGGTTGGCTCGGACAAAAAACCGGTCGAACTTCTCAAGCATGGACCCCATCCTTATTTTTCTTGAGCCGGTTGAATTTAGCCCGTCATGCTCAATAGCGCTTTTCCACCAGGGAACGTTTCACCTTGTCCAGCCGTTCCTTGGTGGCGCTGAAATCCTGCATGGCGACCGTGACGAAGAGCACGTCGACGATGGCGAGCTGCACGAGGCGCGAGGTCATGGGCGCCAGGCGCAGGGCCGCCTCCCGGGAAAACACCGAAAGGGCGATGTTGCAAACTTTTGACAGCGGTGCGTTTTCGCTGCCCAAAATGCCAATTACCGTGGCGCCCGCCTTCCGCGCGACCTTGGCGCTTTCGATGATGTCCTTGGTGGAGCCCGTGTGGGATATCGCCACCACGACGTCCTTGTTAGAAAGCAAGGCAGCCGACATGACCTGCATGTGCGGGTCGTCGTAGGCCACACACGGAATGCCGAGGCGGAAGAACTTGTGGTGGGCGTCACGGGCCACGATGGCCGAGCCGCCCATGCCGTAGAACTCGATGCGCCGAGCCGACCGCAGCGCCTTCACGGCCGCGTCCAAATCGTCGAGACTGAGCTTGTTGAGGGTGTTGGTGATGGCTTCGCGATGGGCGTTGAGGATCTTGCCGGCGATTTCAGCCAGAGAATCCGTATCGCCGACGTTCTCGAAGATGTACTGGGTGGACGGCAGATCGCGGGCCAGGTTCAGCCGCAGCTCCATGTAGCCGCCCAAGCCCAGCCGTCGACAGAAGCGGATGACGGTGGGCTCGCTGGTCCCGGCCCGCTCGGCCAACTCGGTGATCGAGGCGGTTACGACCGCCCCCGGGTCGCCGAGCACGCATTTGGCGACCTTCTTCTCGGAGTTTCTCAGCGAGTCGAGGGAGCTGCGGATGACAGCCAGGGTGTCGGACATAGTAGCTTTTTTACAAAAATGTGCCCATTTAAGTTAAAAGCGCTTTTTGTCGTAGTTTTACTACAAGGCGGACGGATGTCAAGAAAAAAAGTTGAACACGAAAAATTATTACAGTAACCTGGCCTGGAACCCAAGGAGGGACCGCCTTCATGTTCAGCCCGAGGGATTTTCTTCTACTGGCCGTCAGTTTCGGATCGCTGCTCACCGGTGTTCTCTTACCGAAAGCCTGCGCACCGCTTCAGCCCTATCCCGTGGTGTTCATGATGCTCCTGCTCTTTCTGAGTTTTCTTTCGATTCGTATCTCCGCGATCTGGGATACCGCCCGGCAGTTCCCTCTGCGGATCGCCTGGTTCTTGCTGTTCCGCATGATGATTTTCCCGGCTGCCGTGGCGTTGCTGTTCCGGCTGGTCTGGCCGGCCTACAGCCTGTCGGCCCTGCTGCTGGCCGGGATATCCACCGGCGCCGTTGCGCCCTTTTTCGCCGGCCTGCTGCAGGCCAACATGGCCCTGGTCCTCGTCATGGTGGTGGTCTCCTCGTTGCTGGTGCCTTTCACGCTGCCGCCCCTTGTGGCATTTCTTTTCGGCCATTCCATGGAGATCCCCCTGCTCGACATGATGCGCCTTCTGGTCATGGTGGTATTCATTCCCCTGGCCGTTGCCGAGCTACTTAAGAAAGCGGCACCCCGGTCCGTAGACCATATCCGGGCGAAGCAGTTTCCGCTCTCCTTGATCATCTTCGCCATGACCAATCTGGCGGTATTCTCGAAGTTTGCCGATTTCTTTCGGCAGAACCTCGGGGTCCTCATGACCTCCATATCGGCCGCTTTCCTGCTCGGGGCCCTTTTCGTCGCTGCCGGCATTCTGGTGGCCTGGTGGTGGACGGTTCCGGACCAACTGGCCAGCGTTATCAGCCTCTGGATTATGAATTACATCCTGGTGATCGTCTTCAGCGCCCAGTTTTTCTCCCCGCTTGAGCCCACGGTGGCCGCCCTGTATACGTTCCCCTTTTACGCCCTGGTGATCCCCGTGCGCGCCTGGCGCAGCTACAGAATGAACACAGCTTCCCACTGAAAATGGGGCAGGCACCGGCCGGCGATTTCAGTCGGGTCATTGAAAACCCCGCTTAAAGGAGCCCGCCAGGGGAATGCAGCGGCCGGTCCCCGAGAACCCGTCGCGGCCGGGACAGGCAGCGCCGTGCGGTCGCTTGCGGAGTAAGACGGCTATCGTGTGGGTGAAAAGACAGAGAAGATCCTCAAGACGGGAAAATGCAAGCAGTTGCTGACGTGCTCAACAGGGCTGGCTCCTCAAATCAACGCCTAACCCAGCACGTCCTCCAGGGCCAGGGCGCACCGCGCCTGGGCCTCTTCGGAGCCCTCGATGTCGAGGATATGGTTGTCGAAGTCAATGTCGACGAGGCGGCAGCCGTTCTGCTCGACCACATTCTTCACAATGGTCAGCAGTTGATCGTCTCTAAGGGGGGCATTCATGGATCGATCATCCTTCTTCAGCCGGCTGCGGATAAACAGCCGATTCCGGTTTTCGGCATCATCCTGCGCCAGCATCTGAGGCCAGTCCGCCGAATGCGCCGGCAACAACGTACGGACGTTTTGATTCAAATCAAGGGCTTTGTTCGTATTCCAAAATCACCGTCACCGTGCGGTTGAAGGCGCGGCCTTCGGGCAGTCCGTTGTCGTAGAGCGGGTCTGCAGGCCCTTTTCCCTCGAAGGCGACCCTGTTCTTGTCCGGAATGCCGGCCGCCAGAAGCTGTTCGTAGGCGGTTTCGGCACGCTTCCGGGACAAAGCCACATTGTAATCCGGCTTGCCGATGGTGTCGGTGTGGCCTACGATTTTCACCGTGGCGGATGGAACCTCGCGGATGCGGCTG
>JBLMXM010000053.1:0-5339 GCA_050257775.1 Hyphomicrobiales bacterium | reverse complement strand
CGCGCAAAGAGACAGGAGACCATGGATGTCAGAAAGCAGCGGCTGGCTTCGTCGCCCACGAGGAATTCGACGGCCTTGGCCACATCCTTCTCGGTATGCTTCTGGTCGAACGCGTAGCCGCCGGCATCGAGGTGCGAGTGCCTGAGTCCCAGGGCCTGTGAGACGAAGAAGACCTCGCCGGTGGCGTAGCCCGCCATTTCCTGGCCGAGCACACAGGCAAAATCTTTCCCCCCATAGCGTTCAGCCGCCCGCAGGGTGCCGGAAGCGAGCAGGCGGTAGAATTCGTTTTCCCCGCGCGCCAGGTGCCACAGGGCCTTCTGATAGGCGTCCGCATCGCCGAAACTCAGCGGGACGATGGTTTCGCCCGCGGAGACAAGCCCCTTCTCGGTCGCCTCCGTGGCCCAGGCCAGCGCCACGCCGGCCGACATCACATCCAGGCCCACCTTGTCCGCCTCCTCCATGATGTCCAGGGCGGCAAAGGGGTCGGTCACCGCGAGCATGCAGCCGACGGCGAAGATCGGCTCATGGTCGTAGGACACCTGGCGGTAAAGGTACTGGTTGGGATCCATGAATTTCTCCCGCACGAAGCCCAGGTGGATGCAGCCCACGGGGCAGCCGGCACAGGCCGCGTTGCGCAAAAGCGTCTTTTCGGCGAATTTTTCGCCGCTGATGTCAACGGCTGACGGGTCGCTCGTTTTCTGAAGGTTGCGGAAGGGCAGGGCCTTGATCTCGTTCAGCACCACCACGTTTTCGGCAGTCCCGAGATTGTGGTACTTGTGCATCATCTCCGTGCCGGTCAGCAGGCCGTAGACCTCCTGGAAGAGCTTGGGATAGTCCTTGCCTTCCGGCAGGGGGAAGGAGCCGTCCCCCTGGATGGCGATGCCCTTGAGGTTCTTGGCGCCCATGACGGCGCCGGCGCCCAGGCGGCCGAAATGGCGGTAGGTGTCGACGATCACGCAGGCCATGGCCGAAAGGGTCTCGCCGGCTGGACCGATGCGCAGGATGCTGCGGTGCCCGGCGCCGGGGAACATCCGCCGGAAGAGCTTGCCCGTGGCATGGATGTCGAAGCCCCGCATGAAGTGGACGTCTTTAAGTTCCATGCGGCGGGAGCCGATGGAAAGGCAGCTGAGGCTCCGCGCCTTCCCTGTCAAGACCAGAGCATCGAGGTCGGCAAAGCGCAGGGCGAGGGCCGAGCGTCCGCCGCCGTGGCTCTCGGCGTACTGGTCGTGGTAGGGGGACTTGAACGCGCAGACCGTCTTGCTCATGAGGGGGAAGAGCCCGGTCAGCGGACCGATGGCGAGAATGAGCGGCTGGTCGGGGTCGTCCCAGGCCTTGCCCGGATGGCCGAACTTGGAAAACAACAGGGCCGCCAGGCCGCTGCCGCCCGCATAAAGGTCGCGGCCGTCGATCGTTTGGATCTCCCCCCGGCCCGTGGCCAGGTCGACCCGCATCACCCTGAAATGGTCCCGGATCATGATTCACCTCCGGCGGCTGTTTCAGCGGCAGGCGGGGACCCGGGCACCTCGCGGTGCTCCAGGCAGTCGTGCGGGCAGAAGGGCACGCAGCGGCCGCAGTGGATGCAGACGAAGGGATCGCCGTCCGATGCCAGGAAGACGGCATCCACCGGGCAGGCGGCGGCGCACTCGCCGCAGCGGATGCAGAGCTTCTTGCGGACGAGCACCCCGCCGCCCTTGCGCTGGGAGTAGGCCCCGGTGGGGCAGGCGGCGGCGCAGGGCGCCGGGTCGCAGGCGAGGCAGGTGCGGGCCTCGAAGCCGGTGGACAGCCCGCCGGAGGAGGCGATGCGGATGCCGGCCGTGTTCCAGGACAGGTTCTTGTGCACCAGGCGTGCACAGGCCAGCGAGCACGAGTGGCAGCCGATGCAGCGTTCCATGCGGGGGGCGGTCAGGATTTTCATGCGAAGCCTCGCAACCGTCGGCCCGTTAGCCCGTGGGCCCGTTGAGCCGGTAAGCTTATCCTTTTCAACTCATAACTCTGACTCATAACTCATAACTTGTCACTAATTACTCATCACACATCACTCATCACCCGTTTCTCGTTACTCGTTGCTTCTCTTCTGCATTTCCTTATACGCATTGATCAGCCCGTTTGTCGAACTGTCGTGGCTCGACACCGGTTGATCGTCGTTGAGCTCGGGCAGGATTCGGCCGGCCAACTGCTTGCCGAGCTCGACACCCCACTGATCGAAACTGAAGATATTCCAGATGACGCCCTGCACGAAGATCTTGTGCTCGTACATCGCGATCAGGCTGCCGAGCACCCGCGGGGTCAGTTTGGGGAACAGGATGGAATTGGTCGGCCGGTTGCCTTCAAACACCTTGTGGGGGGTCAGGCGCCGGATGTCCGCCTCGCTTCGGCCGTCTTTGCGCAGTTCGGCCGCGGCTTCCTCGGCGGTCTTGCCGTTCATGAGCGCCTCGGTCTGGGCGAAGAAGTTCGACAGCAGGATGGGGTGGTGGGCGCCGACGGGGTTGTGGCTCTCGGCCGGCGCCAGGAAATCGGCCGGGATCAGGCGGGTCCCCTGGTGGATCAACTGGTAGAAGGCATGCTGGCCGTTCGTGCCGGGCTCTCCCCAGATGATCGGCCCGGTGGCATAGCCCACGCGGCCGCCGGCGCGGTCCACGGACTTGCCGTTGCTTTCCATGTTGCCCTGCTGGAAATAGGCGGGGAAGCGGTGCATGTACTGGTCGTAGGGCAGGATCGCCTCTGTTTCGGCGCCGAAGAAATTCGTGTACCAGACGCCGATCAGGGCCAGGATTACGGGGATGTTGCGCTCGAAGGACGTATCCCGGAAGTGCCGGTCCATCTCGTGGGCGCCGGCGAGCAGCTCCTCGAAGCGTTCGAAACCCACGGCGCAGGCGATGGAAAGCCCGATGGCCGACCACAGGGAGTAACGGCCGCCGACCCAGTCCCAGAACACGAACATGTTGTCGGGGTGGATGCCGAATTCCCTGACCTTGGCCGTATTGGTGGATATGGCCACGAAGTGCCGCGCCACGTGGGCGTTGTCCCCGGCGCGTTTCAGGAACCACTCGCGGGCGCTGAAGGCGTTGGTCATGGTTTCCTGGGTGGTGAAGGTCTTGGAGGCGATCATGAAGAGGGTGGTCTCGGGGTCGAGCGGCTTGAGCGTCTCGGCGATGTGGGTGCCGTCCACGTTGGAGACGAAGTGCGCGGCCAGCCCCGGCTGCGCGTAAGGCCGCAGGCACTCCGTGACCATGACCGGTCCCAGGTCCGATCCGCCGATGCCGATATTGACCAGATCCGTGATCCGCTTGCCAGTGAAGCCCTTCCAGGCGCCGGAACGCACCTGGTGGGAGAAGTTCTTCATCTTGGCGAGCACGGCATTGACCTCCGGCATGACGTCCTGCCCGTCGGCATAGACCGGGGTGTTGGCGCGGTTGCGCAGGGCCACGTGCAGGACGGCGCGGTTCTCGGTCTCGTTGATCCGCTCGCCGGCAAACATCCGGCCGATGGCATCCTTCACTTGGCACGCCTCGGCGAGGTCAAACAGCAGACGGAGCGTCTCGGCGGTGATCCGGTTCTTGGAGTAGTCCACCAGCAGATCGTTGAAGCGGATGGAAAACTTCCGGAACCTCTCCGGATCTTCCGCGAAGAGGCGCTTCATGGGGATGCCCTTCACGGCCTCCCAATGGGCGGCCAGCTTTTTCCAGGCGCCGGTGGCGGTGGGATTGATTTTCGTAAGCATGATTACTCCATCAGGATTGGGAAATAGTCTTTGGGTTTCTTGCTCAAGAATGCCTATTCCAACTTGAGGTCGATAATCTCCATGCGGTTGTTGCGGTCCGGATGCTTTCGGGACGGGCCTTCGGTCAGAACGACGTAGCGGCCGTCCAGGTGCTGCTCATCCCGCCACCGACGGCACCAGTCGCGCCAGCGGTCCGGATGGTCTGTCACGCGCACCGGGAAGACCCCGGAGGAGAACATCAGGTCCTGGCAGGTCTTCTCCTGGGAGCTTACCGCGGTGATCCACACCGGCGGCCGGAACCGGGCGATGCGGCGGGCCGTGCCGCCGCTGTGCGTCGGCACGACGACCGTGGCCGGGGTGATCCGCCGCAGGGCGGCCTCCACGCTGGCGGCGATCAGTTCCTCGGCCGGGACGGCCTCGCCGGGCGTGATGGCCTCGCCGGCGCGGGCCGGGCCGAAGGCCGAGCGGTGGGGTTCGGTCGCCGCCGCGATTTTGGCCAGCATGGCGACGGCGTCGACGGGATGGCGGCCCATGGCCGACTCGCCCGAGAGCATCACGGCATCGGTCCCGTCGAGGATGGCGTTGGCGACATCCGTGGCCTCGGCCCGCGTCGGGAGACGGTTGGTGATCATGGACTCCAGCATCTGGGTGGCGGTGATCACCGGCTTGCACTTGAGGTTGGCCTGGCGCATCAGCCGCTTCTGGGCGATAGCCATTTCTTCGATGGGGATTTCCACCCCAAGGTCGCCGCGGGCTACCATGATGCCGTCGGCGGCATCCAAGATCTCGTCGATGCGCCCCAGGGCTCCGGAGCGCTCGATTTTGGCGATAATCATGGGATGGTGTCCCAGGTCGATCGCGGCGGCGCGCACGGCCGCGATGTCCCCGGCCCGGTCGACAAAGGACTGGCTGACGGCGTCGACACCGTGCTGCAGGGCGAATGCCAGGCAGTTGCGGTCATGCTCCGTGAAGGCACTGATGCCGAGATCGATTCCGGGCAGGTTCACCCCCTTGCGCGACCTCAGTTCGCCTCCCACCCGGACCCGGCAGACGACGTCCGGGCCTTCGATCCGAACGACCTCGATCTCGATGTAGCCATCGTTGAGGAAAAGCCGGTCCCCCGGGCGCACCGATCCGGGCAGCTGCGGGAAACTGACCGACACGCGTTGCCGCGAGCCGGTGATGTCATCGGTCGTCAGCGTGAAGAGATCGCCCGGGGTGAGCTGGACCGGTTCCTCGCTGAATTTGCCGATGCGCATCTTCGGCCCGGGCAGGTCGGCCATGATGGCCACCCGCCGTCCGGCCGCTGCGGCCGCGGCCCTGACCCGTGCGATGGTCCCGGCATGGCCTGAAAAATCACCATGGGAGAAATTGAGGCGCGCGACATTCATGCCGGCCTGGATCATCTGCCCGAGCACTTCCGGGGAATCCGACGCGGGTCCGATGGTGGCGACGATCTTGGTCTTGTGGGCTGGAAACGTCATGTAGTCCTCCGCGGGGCCTTCTTGGACCGGCAACTCAATATGCCGAATTGCGGCGTCTCACGAACAGGCGGCGGCGCCCAGGACGGACGCCAGGGCAGCCTGCGAGCCGTGCGCCGCCGCCTACCAGCGCTTCC
>JBLMXM010000052.1:0-3798 GCA_050257775.1 Hyphomicrobiales bacterium | reverse complement strand
TTGTACTTGCGCACGCTGCGCCGGGTGCGGATCGCGGTCCTCACGTCCATCTTCGATTCCTCCTTCTCAATGCGGCCAAAGGCCCGGGTTTGAGACATGCGTCCTCCGCGCAGCACTCTGGCATATCCTGAAGCGTATGTCGACAGGCTTGAGACGTTCAGGGCGCCATGAAGATTTCCCCGTCCTGCAACGCCTGCTCGGCTGCCTGCATGTTGCACTGTGAGGATCAGAGTGCTAAACCTCGTCAACGGTAGAGGGATGCTTTGGAAGTAGAGAGCTCAGCCATCAGCGGAAGAAAATCATGATGATCCTGATACGGAACGGAGAACTCTTCGGCCCCCGCGCCATGGGCCGCGGCGACATCTTGGCCGGCGGCCGCAAGATCCTCGCCATTGAAAAAAGCATCCAGCCCGGCATGCTGCCCGGCGAGGTCGAGATCATCGACGCCCGGGGGCTGGCCGTGGTGCCGGGCTTCATCGACGGGCACCAGCATTTCACCGGCGGCGGCGGCGAGGGCGGCTTCCACACCCGCACCCCGGAGTTGCAGCTCAGCATGAACACGGCCAACGGCGTGACCACGGCCGTGGGCGTGCTCGGCACCGACGCCCTCACCCGCTCCGTGGAAAGCCTCTATGCCAAGACCCAGAGCTTCAATGCCGAGGGCCTGACGGCGTTCATGCTCACGGGGTCCTACTGGCACCCGTCCCCGACCATCACCGGGAGCGTCGCCCGTGACCTGGTCTACATCCAGCCGGTCATCGGCGTGAAGCTCGCGCTCTCCGACATCCGCGGCCCCCACATCGAGGCATCCGGGCTGGCGGCCCTGGCCGCGGACATCCGCGTGGCCGCTCTGGTGGCCAACAAGCCCGGCTTCATCACCGTCCACACCGGGTCCAAGCCGACCGGCCTGGATCTGATCTTCGAGATCGTTCGGGAGCACGCCACCCGGCCGGACATGTTCATCCCCACGCACATCAACCGCAGAAATCCACGCCTGACGGACCAAGCGCTGGAACTGGCCCGGCTGGGGGCGGTGGTCGATGCCACCTGCATGAACAGTCTGCCGGCCGAGGGCTCGGTGCACATGTCCGCAGCTGACTTTGCCTGCCTGGCGGACGACCAGGGCGTGTTCGGCCAGGTCGCCTTCAGCTCCGATGCCGGCGGCTCCCTGCCCGTGTGGAACGAAGACCGCAGCCGCATCGTCTCGATGGGGATCGGCACGCCGGTTTCGCTGCTGGTCGAGCTTTCGTCGCTGGTCAACACCAAGGGCATGCCGCTTGAAAAGGCGCTCGGTCCGCTGACGGCGACCCCGGCCCGGGTGTACGGGCTTGCCGGGGTTAAAGGCGAATTGAAGGCGGGAGCCGACGCGGACATCCTCGTGCTCGACCCGGCCGCGATGTCCATCCGGGACGTGCTGGCCGGAGGCACGGTGATGATCCGCAACCGGGTAATTGAAAAAAAAGGTTATTTTGAATAGCGGAAAGGACCAGGCGGCGATGCAGCCGGACGAAATCCTGGCCATCCGGGGCCTGTCCCTGAGCTTTCCCACGTACGGCGGGTTCACCCCGGTCCTGCACGATGTCTCCTTTTCCGTGAGGCGGGGTGAAACGCTCGCCATCGTGGGCGAATCCGGGTCGGGGAAAACCGTCACCATGCGGCGGGTCATGCACCTTCTGCCCAATGTCCGCACCGATGCCGGCGTGATCATGCTGCGCAGGAAAGACGGCAGCGTGCTCGACATCACCCACCTCTCCAATTCCGAAGCCCGGGAAATCCGGGGGGCCGACCTGTCCATGGTCTTCCAGGAGCCCATGACATCCTTGAACCCGCTCTTCACGATCGGAAACCAGCTCGAGGAGGCCATCCTGTCCCACCAGGACATCCCGCGCAGCGAGGCGTCTCGCCGGGCGCTCGAGCTGCTAGAGGTCGCCCGCATCCCCGACGCGAAAAGGAGGTCCTCTGAGTACCCCCACCAGATGTCCGGGGGCATGCGCCAGCGCGTAATGATCGCCATGGCGCTCGCCTGCCGGCCGCAGGTTCTCATTGCCGACGAACCCACCACCGCGCTGGACGTGACCATCCAGGCGCAGATCCTGGCACTGGTCAGCTCCCTGCAGAAGCAGTTCGAGATGGCGGTGGTCTTCATCACGCACGACATGGGGGTGGTGGCCGAGCTCGCGGACCGCGTCGTCGTCATGTACCAGGGGCGAGTCGTCGAGACCAACGACGTATACACCCTTTTCGCGAACCCGTCCCACCCTTATACCCGCGCGCTTCTAAAGGCCGTGCCCCGCCTGGGCAGCATGCGCGGCCGTAAGAACCCGGCCACGCTGCCCGTGCTGGACATGGAGAGCGAATTGAGGCGCGGCGAAGGCGAGCCGCCCCCGGCCGAAAAGGAGATCGACACGGCTGATTATCGCAGCAAACCGGTCCTGGAGGTCCGCAACCTGACCACGCGCTTCGTGTCGCGGAAAACGTTTTTCGGCCGACCCACGCACCTGGTCTACGCCGTCGAAAACGTGAGCTTCCAGCTGTACCCCGGGGAGACGCTGGGGATCGTGGGCGAATCCGGATGCGGAAAAACCACGGCCGGCTACTCGGCGCTCAGGCTGGTCCCTGCCACAGGCGATGTGCTTTTTGACGGAAATGAAATAATGAAAATTCAGGAAGATAAGTTGCAAAAGCTAAGGCAGTATATCCAGTTCGTCTTCCAGGACCCTTTTGCATCGCTCAACCCCCGCCGGACCATCGGCGCCTCCATTGCCGAGCCCCTGGTCATTCACCACGAGGCCGAGCGGAAGCGGCTCGAAAAGAAGGTGGGCGAGCTGCTCGAACGGGTCGGCATACCGGCACAGCATGCCTCGCGCTACCCGCACGAGTTCTCGGGCGGCCAGCGCCAGCGCATCGCCATCGCACGGGCGCTCGCCACCAAGCCGCGGGTAATCATCGCCGACGAGGCCGTCTCCTCCCTGGACGTTTCCATCCGGGCCGCGGTGCTCAACCTGATGATGGAGCTTCAGAAGGATATGAAACTGTCCTATATCTTCATCTCCCACGACATGGCGGTGGTGGAACGGGTGAGTCATCGCGTGGCGGTCATGTACCTCGGGCAGATCGTCGAGATGGGCAGCCGCAGCGACATATTCGAAGACCCCCGCCACCCTTACACCCGGAAGCTGCTGGCGGCGATCCCCGTGGCGGATCCCGGCCGCAGGACCCGCTTCAGCATGCTGACGGGCGAGGTCCCGAGCCCGGTCCGGAAAGTGGGCGATCTGCCGCCGCGGATGCGGTATGAAGAGGTAACGCCGGGCCATCTGGTGGCCGGTTGAAAACCTTCGTCTCAGGCCGTGCTCCGGCGTTGCGCGGCTATTGTAAATGCTCGCATAAGGTGAGCTGAAAGCTCAAAGCTGAAAGTGCGAAGGTTGTCGATTCATCGTATAACCCGTGACGAAAAGGAGGAAACCATGCTTGGGAAGAGATTGCTTCTGGTTCTGCTGTTTCTGGCAGTGACGGCCGCACCGGCCCTCGGGGCTTCAAAGGACGTCATTTACGCATCCGAATCCCCGCCGAAGTCTCTGGACCCCCATGACACCACGGACACGTATTCCGGTGCCATCGAGAAGGCCATGCTTCAGGGGCTCATGGGATTTGACAAGGATCTGAAGGTGAACTCGGTGGCGGCGTTGTTGAAGGTGTAGCTTTCCGCCAGAAGGGGGATCACCTTCAGATCCTTGTCAAATCCCATGAGCCCCTGAAGCATGGCCTTCTCGATGGCACCGGAATACGTGTCCGTGGTGT
>JBLMXM010000051.1:0-41443 GCA_050257775.1 Hyphomicrobiales bacterium | reverse complement strand
GCTCCTTTATTTCACTCCGGAAGAAATTGCCGATCTGCTGAATCTGTCGACCGAGCTGAAAAATGCCAAAAAAGCGGTAAACGAAAGGCAACGGCTGCAGGGCAAAAACATTGCGCTCATCTTTGAGAAGACCTCCACGCGCACCCGTTGTGCATTTGAAGTTGCCGCCTACGACCAGGGCGCCCGCGTGACGTACCTCGACCCCAGCGGCTCTCAGCTCGGCAAGAAGGAGTCCATAAGGGACACGGCGCGGGTGCTGGGTCGGATGTATGACGGCATCGAATACCGGGGCTCTGAGCAAGCCAGAGTGGAAGAGCTGGCAAAATACGCCGGGGTGCCGGTATGGAACGGTCTGACCAACGAGTTCCATCCCACCCAAGCGCTGGCCGATATCCTAACCATGCAGGAGCACGGCCACAAGCCGCTCAACCACATCACGTTCGCCTTCTTGGGGGACGGCCGCAACAACGTGGCCAACTCCCTGCTGGTCGCCGCCGCCAAGATGGGCATGGATTACCGCATCGTCGCCCCCAAGAAGCTGCACCCCACGCCGGAATTAATGACGCAGGCCCAGACCGTCGCCCAAGCGACCGGAGCGAAAATCCGCCTCACCGATGACGTGGCCCAGGGGGTTGCCGGTTGCGATTTTCTTTACACCGATGTGTGGGTGTCGATGGGCGAGCCAGACGCGGTGTGGGAAGAGCGCATCCGCCTGCTCAAGCCTTATCAGGTGAGCCGGGCGGCGATGAAGGCGACCGGCAACCCGAACGTCAAGTTCCTGCACTGCCTGCCCGCTTTCCACGACCGCCTGACCGAAATCGGCGAAGCGATCTTCATGAGATTTGGCCTGGAGGCCATGGAGGTGACCGACGCGGTGTTCGAATCGCCGGCTTCCATCGTCTTCGACCAGGCTGAAAACCGACTGCACACCATCAAGGCCGTAATGGTGGCCACGATAGAGGAGTGATGAGGATGGGTAACGAGTAACGAGTGCAATTCATAGGTGTGGACTCACGGTAGACCCGGTTCGGGTTCAAACTCGTTGCTCGTTGCTCGTTACTCGTTACTGAATCAGAATCATGCCAAAGCCCATCCTTCTCATTGCTCTCGGCGGCAACGCGCTGATCCAAAAAGGCCAGAAAGGGACGGCCGAGGAGCAGTTCGCCAACCTCAAAATGCCCATGCAGCAGATCGCACGCTTGTCGCAGTCTTACCGCGTCGTGATCACCCACGGCAATGGCCCCCAGGCGGGCAACCTTTTGCTGCAGCAGGAGAGCTGCAGCGAGGTGCCCAACATGCCGCTCGAGATCATCGTTGCCATGACCCAGGGGCAGATCGGTTACATGATCGAATCCACCCTCGACCGCGCCCTGATGGAGATCGGCATTACCACTGAGCAGCTGTTCGTGTCCCTGATTTCCTATGTCGTGGTTGACGAGAAAGACCCGGCGTTTCAAAGCCCCACAAAACCCATCGGTCCCTTCTACACCGAAGAGCAGGCCAAGAAGCTGCCTTACACCATGGTAAAGACCGACAAGGGCTTCCGCCGGGTGGTGGCGAGCCCCACACCGCTGGCGATTGTCGAGCACCGCGAGATCAAGAAATTGATCGAGATGGACTTTATTGTCGTTTGCTGCGGCGGGGGGGGTATTCCGGTGATCCGCAAGGAACGCAAGTTCAGGGGAGTGGATGCCGTCATCGACAAGGACCTCGCCAGCGCAGTCCTGGCCGGCGAGATCAAGGCCGACATCTTCATCATCGCCTCGGATGTACCGGGCGTGTCCATCCACTGGGGAAAACCGCAACAGCAGCAGTTGCGCAAAGTACCGCCGGCGGAGCTGGAGCGATACATGGCCGAGGGCCAATTCCCACCCGGCTCCATGGGGCCCAAAGTTCAGGCGATTCTGCAGTTTCACCGGGCAACCGGCAGCCGTGGGATCATCTGTCACCTGGAGGACATCGAGCGGGCCGTCACGGGCGAGGCAGGAACGGAAGTGGTATGAATGTTTAAGTCAGGAGCACGCATGAAGCGTAAAAATATCATTATCATCGGCGCAGCCGGCAGGGATTTTCACAACTTCAACACCGTTTTTCGCGACAACGCCGGCCATCGTGTGGTCGCCTTCACGGCCGCCCAGATTCCCGACATTGCGGGCCGCAGGTATCCCGCCGCCCTGGCGGGCAGGCTCTACCCCAAGGGCATCCCCATTTACGCCGAGGCCGATCTTCCCAGGCTCATCCGCAAGCTTGACGTCGATGACTGCGTGTTCGCCTACAGCGACATCTCCTACCAGCATGTCATGAACGTGGCCGCCGTCGTGCAGGCCGCTGGCGCCAACTTCGTGCTCCTGGGGCCGAAGGACACCATGCTGAAAAGCTCAAAACCCGTCATCTCGGTCGGCGCGGTACGCACCGGCTGCGGCAAGAGCCAGACCTCGCGGCGCATCATCGAGATCCTCCTGGCAAGAGGGCTGAAGGTGGTGGCGGTGCGCCACCCCATGCCCTACGGCGATCTCGCCGCGCAGAAAGTACAGCGCTTTGCCAGGATCGGCGACCTGGCGAAACACGAATGCACGATCGAGGAGATGGAGGAGTATGAACCCCACCTGGCGCGCGGAAACGTGATTTATGCCGGGGTGGACTACGAGGCCATCCTGCGCGCGGCCGAAAACGACCCCAAGGGCTGCGACGTGATCCTCTGGGATGGGGGCAACAATGATTTCCCCTTTTTCAGGCCCGATCTCCATGTGACTGTGGTGGACCCGCACCGGCCGGGACACGAAATGTGCTACTACCCGGGCAACGTCACTCTGAGGCTGGCCGACGTGGTGGTGATCAACAAGATCGACAGCGCCGATGCCGCCGGCATCGATACCGTGCGCCGGAACATCCAAATGGTCAACCCGACGGCCGCCGTCGTCGACGCCGCCTCCGTGCTCGAAATGGACAAATCGGCCGCAGTCCGGGGCAAGAGGGTTCTGGCCGTGGAAGACGGTCCGACGCTGACCCACGGTGAGATGAAGGTCGGCGCGGCCGTGGTGGCCGCGCGCAAATTCGGTGCCGCGGAGCTTGTCGATCCCCGGCCGTACCTGGTGGGACGGCTCAAGGACACGTTTCGAATCTATCCGGGCATCGGAACAGTGCTGCCCGCCATGGGCTACGGCGCCCGGCAGTTGAAGGACCTGGAAGCCACCATCAACCGCACGAAGTGCGACGCGGTGGTCATCGGGACGCCCATCGACCTCAACCGCATCATCAACATCAGAAAGCCCAGCACCCGCGTCTACTACAACCTGCAGGAAATCGGCAAACCGGATCTGGACATGCTGCTCAGAGACTTTCTTGTTCAACACAAGCTGCTTCGGGGGGCACGCGCTTAAGGTAACTCCTTCCAAGAAGAGGCATGCGGAAGGGCTTTCCGGTCGTTGCCACAGCAGATTGCCGCTTCTACCCATGATTCATCGGCCGAGCGGATTGGCCCCCAGATGAATGAAAGACGGAGAAATGACGACACGTATCCTTTATGTGATCATCGGCGCACTGGGAACAGGTCTCTGGAACGTCTTCATCTCCTCCGCCTCGCGGCAGATGCACCCGCTTCTGGGAGCCCTCATCACCGAGTTGACCGCCTTCAGCGTCGGTGCCCTGATCTTTCTGCCGATCCTAGCCTCCGGCTTTCCAAAGGTTTCCTTCAAGGCCGCGGGCCTGTGCATGCTGGCCGGCCTGTCCGTGCTGCTGGCCGACTTCTTTATCCTGAAAGCCTACAAACAGGGACTGCAGATTTCCGTCGGCGGGCCCATCATCATCGGGGGGAGCATTGTCGTTGTGACGCTGATGGGAATCGTTTTGGGGGAGAGGATGACGGTGCTCAAAGCCGCCTCCATTCTGATGATCGTCTGCGGCGCATCCATTCTGGGCAGCCTGTCGCGCTGAACTTGCGGCTATGGGTCGCGCGCGGCGTTTCCGTCATCTCCCTGCCAATCATCGGCATTCGGCCATGCAGGCACCCACACCGCGTCATAAAAGCCAAAATGTTGCCTAGAATTGAGCAAGAAAATAAATAAAACCCATCCATAATATCCCCACCCCATTGGCCTTCTGCCAGAACCAACTGGAATTACATTAAAAATATTTATTGTCCGAAGGCATACGGTTTGCTTGCCCCAAAAGCCGGGGGTGGTTGGAATTAACTCGCCTGGCTTTTCCACGCCGGTTGAATCAACTCATCGGAACACGATCATGAACGACATCGATCTGGACTACACTTCGTTCGAGTGCAAGAAGCTGAAACAGAGAGTAATCATTACCTCCATTAGCTTGCCGGCCGGTTATTCTAAACGTACAAAATCTATCGTACATGTCCTGGAGGCTTTTGATTGCAATCATAAAGCCTCATGCGGGGTTCTGGCCGAACAAGGAGGGCGCCAACTGTGCAACTGGCGGATTTGCATCCACCCGGAGCTCAGGATACGAAACAATTGAACCCACAGCAGGAAATTGACAGCTTTATATCACCGTCAGGGGTGAGGCTTGACCACCCCGAACGCACGCCCCAGATACTCGCAAATCGGCAGGCTGCCTGAGATGAACGCTTTTCCGGTCTCCAGGCTCCTCTTGGCCTCGGCAGGGATGGCCTCGCCATCGCCGAGCACCAGTACCGGACACCCCTGGTTTTCTGCACCGACCAAGGTGATGACGTCCTGGCGGGGCCGCGGAAAATCGATACGGCGCACTTCCAGCTTGGCCTCGACCTGCGGCGCGTACTTCAGAAACCCCTCTACCGCCGCGGAGTCCGGACAGAAAAACGGTCCGCCCTTGTCGTCGTGAAAACCCGGTTTGAGCAGAAACAGCGTCGATTTCGCCATAAGCCACCTCCTGAATCTGTCCGACTATCGGTTTGAACCGTTCCAACTCATCGCTTTCCAGATATCATAATCTTCAGAAAATAATAACCGGCAGTTGCGACCAGAAAATAGCGCTTGACCCCGGCCGCGTTTTCGTCGAGAGTCAGTCATCCCCGTGTTGGCATGGAAGCCGATTACAGTGCGCCGCGGACGGCGCAGAGCGGTTGGCGCTGCTGAGGAGGACATGATGGTCAAGGAGCCGGAGACCGAAAACCTGGCCGTGTTTTGTGATTTCGAGAATATCGCCCTCGGGGTGCGGGACGCACGGCATGCGCAGTTCGACATCCGCAAGGTGCTCGAGCGGCTGCTGCTCAAGGGCAGCATCGTAGTGAAGAAGGCCTACTGTGACTGGGAGCGCTACAAGGAGTTCAAGGCCGCCATGCACGAGGCCGCCTTCGAGCTCATCGAGATCCCCCACGTGCGCCAGTCGGGGAAGAACTCCGCCGACATCCGCATGGTCGTGGACGCGCTGGACCTCTGCTACACCAAGTCCCACGTCGACACGTTCGTGATCGTCAGCGGCGATTCCGATTTCTCCCCTTTGGTCAGCAAGCTGCGCGAGAACAACAAGATCGTGATCGGCGTGGGGGTCAAGAGCTCCAGCTCGGATCTCTTGATCGCCAACTGCGACGAGTTCATCTACTATGACGATCTCGTTCGCAAGAAGCAGCCTCCGAAAAGGCCCCCGCGGAAACCACAGCGCCCGGCCGGCCGCCCCCCCGCTCCTGCCGAAAAGGACGACAAGGACGCTGAAACGCGCACCCAGGCGGCGCTCGACCTGGTCATGGAAACCCTCGAAGCTTTGGCCGAGGAGCGCGGCGCCGAGGAGAAAGTCTGGGGCTCAATGGTCAAGCAGACGCTCAAACGCCGCCGCCCCGGCTTCAACGAATCCTATTACGGCTTCCGATCCTTCAACCGCCTGCTGGAGGAGGCGGCCGCGCGCGGCCTCATGGACCTCGAGCCGGACGAGAAGTCCGGCGGCTACATCATCCGCCGCTTCCATCCGGAAGATTGAACCCCGCCCCACGCGTAACCGATCGTCGCGTATTCACAAGAAATTAGGCAAAGTCAGTCTAGTATTCTGTCCCGGAAATAACTTGGAATACTCGATGGACCTATCGCGGTCCGCTCCAATCTCGGGGTGTCACGGACAGGCTCACCGGGGTGCGGTCCGCGGCGAACCGCAGCCCAATTTTTCAAGCGACTATGCCACGCTCCCCGGCGGTCTGGAGGGTATCGAAGGCAGGCAGAGACGGCCGGCGGCTCCGTGAGGGCCGGTTCCCCGGGGCTGTCCGGATGAGTATGGAGCGGCCTGGCTGCCGTACGCCGGATCGGCGGACGGATGGGTTGCGGCTCGCCGCGGACCGCACCCTGGTGAGCCTGCGCCCGCATTGGAAGGAAACTGCTGAGCAGCCGGCGTAATCATGTAACGGATTAATGGGAGACCACACTAGAAGTGCCCGCTGACGGCGAGCCCGGCCTTCCGGCAGTTCTCCCGATGGTGGTCCGCCATGCCGAAGACACGGTCAGCGCGCGGAAGGGGTATTGCTGCGGCTGCACCGGGGTCGCTGCGTTCGGCGCAGCGGGCGATGTGATCGAGGTAGCGCAGGTCCTCGCGGGCGATGCGGCGGGCGTCATCGGCCGAAAGCCGAGGTCCATGGCCGGGCACGACGTTTTCAATCCCCGAGTCGACGAGGCTGACCAAACGCTGCAGCGTGCGGCGGTAGTCCGTCAAGTCGTCCACGAAAGGGATTTCGCAAGGGGAGAGGTAGTCGCCGACCAAAAGCCAATTTTCAGCCCGGATGGCCATGCAGTCGGGTGCGTGACCGGGGATGAAGAAGGCTTCGATGTCGAGATCGCCGATGTTGAACCAGCCGCCGTCGTCCAGCCCCCGCAGATCTTCAGGCCAACCATATCCCCAAGGCCGCTCCACATACCACTGCGAATCGTACTCCCGGCCTTTTCGCATGGCTTGGGCCGCCAGTTCTCCTCCCTGGGCGACAGACCGGGCCAGCACCGAGCTGGTGTAAACCGGCACGCCCGGGAAGCTCCCGTGACCCAGCACGTGGTCCCAATGGCTGTGGGTGAAGAAAAGCGCCTCAACGGTCGCACCCTTCGGGACGGCCCGGGCGATGCCGTCGAGCTCCCGCGGGAAATAACCCGGGTCCACCACCAGGCAGCTGTCGCCGGCGCGCACGATGATGCTGGTCGTCTGCCAGATGACGCTCTGCATGACGATGACGCTAATCGGATTCATGGGATCCGCCTGTTCAGGTCCACGGGTGCGGCATAGAGCTCCGGGCGTCGATCGGAAAGATAGGGGCTTGCATCCCGTGCCCGGGAGATAGCCGCCAGATCGACGTCGGCAAGCAGCAGGGCCGGGCCGGAGCCCGCCCGCGCGAGGTCCTTCCCGTCCGGGCCAACGATGCAGCTCAGCCCGCAGTAGCCCAGGTCGCCCTCGCTGCCGCACATGCCGGCATAGGCGATATAAACTTGATTTTCGAACGCCCGGGTCGGAACCAGGGTGCGGGAGATCATGTCAAACGGCTGAATCAGAGCCGTCGGCACGGCGATCAGCTGGGCACCAGCAAGCGCCAGCGCCCGCACCGCCTCCGGGAACTCGACATCATAGCAGATCAGGATTCCGATTCTCAGCCCGTTCAGCTCGGCGATCACGAGGGAATCCCCTGGTTTAAACCACCGCTTTTCCACGCGGCCGTAAAGGTGGGTCTTGCGGTAACCGGCTACGGCCTTCCCGCTGCGATCGATCAGAAAAGCAGAATTGTAAAGCTCCCCTTGCCACCGCTCGGGGTAACCGTACAGGACCGCAAGCCCGGCCTCGCGTGCAATTCGACCGGCCTCGGTCGCTGAAGGCCCGGCCTCCGGCTCAGCCAGGCTTGATACGGCATCGCCGATGTTGTAGCCGGTCAGGAACATTTCCGGGAAAACAACCAGACTCGCCCCACGGGATGCCGCCTCTGCGGCGGTTTCCCGCATAAGATCCAGGGCCTGGGCTACGTTCCCGTTTACCCCTTCCCCCTGGTAAGCAGCGATTCTCATCTAAGGCTGGATTTCGATGGTCGGATAAATGCCCTTCTGCACGCCGACCGGGTAAGGCTGAATGATGTTGTATGAAATGCTTTGGCCTTTCTGGGCATGTCCCTTGTTGCGCCGTCCGTCGAAATAGGCACCGTTGGCCTCCAGAATGTGCTCGATGCGGTTTTGAAACACGGCCGCAAACTGCGATCCACTGCCACGGAATTCCATGTTTCCGATGGACAGGCGCCCGCTGTTTTTCGCCAGGGTCTTGATGGGCAGGCTGTGATCGTTCAGGTCCTTGGCCCGGGAAATGTACCCCCACACCAGGTGCCCGGGGGGTATGGCAACCGGTTCCTCCAGATCGATGATGGTGTGGGGCATGATGATGGAGCCCTTGCCGATGGAGAGCGGCGCATCCCCCAACCCGCGCACAAAGGCGTTGAATCCCACGAACACCTTTTCCTCGAGGCGTGCATTTATGATCTTGGCGCCGTGGGCCGTGACATTGTTGCCCTGGAGGTGGGAGTTGATGATGAAGCAGTTCTCCTGGGCGTTGGAGCCCCTGCCCAGAAATGAATCTTCGACGTACGCGCGCTGGGCGATCAGCACGTTGGCCCCGATCCGGGCCTTGGGTTTGATCACCGCGTAGCGGCTGAGAGAGGTGCTCTTGGGGATCTTCATAGGAGGCTCCAGGTGGACCACATCGAACACCCGCCTGAAATCTCCTTTGCGGGCCTCGAGGAACTCCATGAAAAGACCCCGCGGCGGGCTGCCCGGCTCGAAGCGTATGTATCGCGACAGGACCGCTTCCGGAAAGCGGTAGGAAAAATCAAACGAGTTTTCCCGGTTGATCCAGATATGGCCGGGATCGATCTTTTTATGCCACAGCTCGCCTGCCTGGACATAGGCATAAGGCCCCACGATACAGCCGTGCAGAGCCGTAAGGTCCACAGTGGCGAAGGCGCCCAGAAAGCATCCCTCCACCGGGGCACCGTGAATATTGGAGTAGGGGCACGCCGCGGAATTCTTGATGACAAAGACCTCTGGGTTTTCCGGATCGTGCGAGCGATTGTGGACGAGGGTCTTGATGAGAAAGCTGTCGCTGACCGAGATCAGTTCATCCTGCTCAAGCACCAGCTTGGTGCCGCGATGCTGGATGCTCTCCCCTTTGGACTTCAGCTCGTCTCCGCGGATATCGGTTTTATACAGGATGGAATTGTCCACCTTGCATTTTCCGAGAAAATAGCTGCCGGCCAGGTTGGAGTTGCTGAAATGAAAGTGGATCGGGTGAAGAGCCGTGATCCCGTAAAAGGCGTAGAACTTGAAGAGCTGGGGAATGGGGACACAGCCCCGCAGGTAGGGTCCGGCGTCGAAATCGAACCGCTTCAGGTTGACGCCGATCCTGCGGGTGATCCGCTCGGCCAGGTTGTCAAGCTTCTGCATGCGGGGACCTCCTTTGCGGCACACCGGCTGCTCGCTCCGGTTGGCTTGGGTGTTTTTCTCTTTTTTCGACGTCCTCGGCAGTGTGCGCCGGAACGGGCTATATATCCAGGGGCCGCTGCGTGTTGATCAGCCCCAATGGCTCCGGAAGGGATGATGCCCTGACAAAAAAAGCTTGACAGTATTGGGTCGGCATTATAAAACTGACTGAGTAGTCAGTCAATATTTTTCTGACCATGTCCAAAAAACTCGAAATATTGCAGGCGGCCACGCACCTGTTCGCCACCAAGGGCTTCAAGCAAACCGCCATGGCTGAAGTGGCGGCCATGACCGGCACCGCCGGCAGCAACATTTTTTACCACTACAAGACCAAGGAAGACATCTTCCTGGCCATCCTGAAAACGGTCAAGGATGAACTGCTCAGCCAGATGGAAACCCACATCGGCCGGCAGCGTTTCACCAGCGGCCTGCTCATGCTCGAAACCCTGGTCGCCGCCTACCTGGACCTGGCCGGTGCCAACTCCGAATGGTTCATGCTTCTGCACCATCGTTTCCCGTATGAATTGGCGGCCAGCAACTCCACCTGCCGTGAACACCTGGAGGCTATTTACACCTGCTTTATCGACCTGTTCGAGAAGGCCATCCGCATGGGCCAGGAGGATGGGTCCATCGTCAAGACATCGGCGCGCAAGACCGCCATGGTCATTTTTGCCATGGTCGACGGCGTGGTGAGGTTCAATACCTACAACCTTTACGAGGCCGGCAGCCTCTATGAGGAACTCAGAAGATCGTGCCGGCGCATGCTGCAGTCCACACCCACGAAAAAGAGCAGGAGAGCAAGGTGCTGAAAAACGTCTTTCCATTTCTGCGTTGGTTCAAGGACTACACATCCGGCGCGCTGCGCGCCGACATGATCGCCGGGCTCACCGTGGCGCTGGTGCTGATCCCCCAGTCCATGGCCTATGCCCAGTTGGCCGGCCTTCCGCCTTACTACGGGTTGTATGCGGCCTTTCTACCTCCGATGCTCGCAGCGCTGTTCGGCTCGAGCCGCCAGCTGGCAACCGGTCCCGTGGCAGTGGTTTCCCTCATGACGTTTGCATCCCTGGCCCCGCTGGCCACCGCCGGCAGCGAACGATTCATCGCCTACGCGATCATTCTGGCGATGATGGTGGGGGTCGTTCAATTGGCGCTGGGGATCTTGAGGCTGGGGCTGGTGGTCAACTTCCTCTCGCATCCGGTGGTGAACGGCTTCACCAACGCGGCGGCCATCATCATCGCCACCTCCCAGCTTTCCAAGATGTTCGGCGTCCAGGTGGACACCGCTGAACACCATTATGAAACCATCATCTGGGTCATTCAGGCTGCGCTACGATTCACGCACTGGCCTACGCTCTTGCTGGGAGCGCTGGCCTTTGCCATCATGTACACCTTGAAACGCCTGGCGCCGCGCATTCCCAACGTCCTGGTGGCGGTCGCCATCACAACCTTCATCTCCTGGGCCACCGGCTATCAGCACAACGCCGTGGTCGCGGCGAGCGCCATTCAGAGTCCGAAGGCCCAGGAATTGATCGAGCGGTTCAACTCAACCCTCAGCAAGATCACGGTGCTGGGAGAGCAGCGCACGGCGGCGACCCGCCGCATCGAGGAAGTCAAGGCGTCCGGGGACGCCATTGATCTGCTCAATGCCAAACACGATGCAGAGCTCATCCAGCTGCAAATCGAGGATTCCACCGAGAAAGCCCATGTCTACCGGGAAGAGCTGCGGAAGCTCACCTTCAGGGGTGTTCCGCAGGCCGGGGGCGCAACCCTGTTTTTCCCTACCGGGGATGTCCCCCCCGGCACGACCGACGACGGATATATCTGGCGCATTCAGGTCGGCAACAACCCGGTCAAAGCGGATGGACTGCGGCTGACCGGCGGAGGGGATGTGGTGGGGACGGTGCCCAAGGGATTGCCGTCGTTTTCCCTCCCGAAGATCGATAGCTCACTGATACTGCATCTGCTGCCCTACGCCGCCATCATCGCGTTTCTCGGTTTCATGGAGGCCATCTCCATCGCCAAGGCCATGGCCGCCAAGACCGGGCAGCGGCTTGATCCCAACCAGGAGCTGATCGGGCAGGGGCTGGCGAACATGCTGGGCGCTGTTGGCAAGAGCTACCCGACCTCAGGCTCATTCTCGCGCTCCGCGGTCAACCTTCAGGCCGGGGCGGCGACGGGATTCTCGAGTGTGTTCACCAGCCTGGCGGTCGTGATCATGTTGATGTTTTTGACCCCACTGCTGTATCATCTGCCCCAGTCGGTCCTGGCGGCCGTGATCATGATGGCCGTCATCGGCCTCCTGAACGTTTCCGGGTTCATCCACGCCTGGAAAGCGCAGCGGGCCGACGGGATCATCTCCGTGATCGCCTTCGTTTGCACCCTGGCGTTTGCCCCTCACCTGGACAAGGGCATCATGGTGGGTGTGGGGCTGTCGCTGCTCGTCTTTCTTTACAAGGTCATGCGGCCGACGGTCACCACCCTGGCGCGGCACGAAGACGACGCCCTGCGCTGCACCGTGACGCATGGGCTGCGAGAATGCGAACGCATTGCGCTCGTGCGATTTGACGCCCCGCTCTTCTTCGCCAATGCCAGCTTTCTCGAAGACCAGGTCACCGACCGCATGCAGACCAAGAAAGGGCTGAAGCACATCGTCATTGTGGCCAACGGCATCAACGACATCGATGCGTCCGGAGAGGAGACCCTGTCGCTGCTGGTCGATCGGATTCGCAGCGCGGGCCTGGATGTGTCGCTTTCCGGCGTGAACGAATCGGTCATGAGGGTTTTGAAACGAACGCACCTGGACGCCAAGATCGGGGAAGATCACCTGTACCCCACCATGGAACGGGCCATCGAGGTGATTCACCCGGAGACTCACCGGGACGCAGAGGAAAAGGAATGCCCACTTCAAACGGTCTGTTATCTGACTGACACCCCCTTGAAAAATGAGGTTCGCCATGTCTCTAATTAGCCTGTTCAGCGGAGTCTATTGCAAGGACGCCGAGGTGGTTCAACATCTGCACGAGCATACCGGCTTCCGTGTGGTGAACGACGAGGAGGTGGCCGCCGCCGCCGGCCGTCTGTCCGGATTGAGGGAAAGCGCATTTACCAGGGCCTTCACTGGAAAGTCCTCGGCCTTCAACTCCTTCACCCATGAAAAGGAGCGTTCGATCGCCTATCTGAAGCTTGCCCTGGCGGAGCTGCTGCCGACCGACAACCTCATCGTCACCGGCTTTGCCGCCCACCTCATACCCAAAAAAATCAGCCATGCCCTGCGGGTGTGCTTGATTGCGGATCTGAAGTTTCGATTGGAGGTAGCGTCCAGCCAGCCCGATGGGGCAAGAAAAGATGTCGCCAAGCTGATCAGCAGGCAGGATGAAAATTCCGCGCTCTGGGTAAAGACCATCACTGGCGCCAGCGATCCCTGGGCACCCTTGCTGTATGACATTCTCATACCGATGGACAAGGTCACCACACTGGAGGCTAAAAATCTCATCCTGCGGCATTTCGGCCGGGAGGTCGTCCGGCCGACGGCGGAATCCCGGCAGGCGGTCGAGGATTTTCTGCTGTCGGCGAAAGTCGGAGTGGCGCTGGCCAAGGATGGTCACAACGTCCAAGTCGACGCCGAGAACGGGGCGGTCGAGCTCACCATCAACAAACATGTGTTGATGCTGAGCCGCCTGGAGGATGAGCTCAAATCCATCACCGGAAAGGTGCCGGGGATCCGCTCCATCGAAACCAAGGTCGGAAAGGACTACCACCAAGCCGATGTCTACCGCCGCTATGATTTTGAACTGCCATCCAAGGTCCTGCTGGTGGATGACGAGCGTGAATTCGTTCAAACCCTTTCCGAGCGCCTGCTCATGCGCGACATGGGTTCGGCCGTAGCTTACGACGGCGAGTCGGCGCTGGCCATGGTCAACGAGGACGAGCCGGAGGTGATGATCCTGGATCTGAAGATGCCCGGCATCGACGGCATCGAGGTGCTCAGGCGGGTCAAACAAACGCGACCGGAAATCGAGGTCATCATTCTTACCGGCCACGGCTCGGAAGATGACCGCAAGACCTGCCTTCGCCTGGGGGCCTTCGCCTACCTGCAAAAACCGGTAGACATCGAGGTGCTGACCGAGACGTTGAAGCAGGCCAACGAAAAAATGCGGCAGAACCTGGCAGCCGCGAAACCCCGGTAAGGCCTTTAACCGCTGACGGTAGGGATGCTTATGAAACCATGGTCCATGCTACGACCCGCGTTCTGGGATCATGAAGACGTCGCGGCCGGGCCGTACAAGCATCTCTTCAACTTCCGACGCATGTGGAAGGCGGCCGTCGTCCTGACCGCCGTAGTCGCGCTCGTGCCGCTGGTGTTCATGATCGTTGCGGATTACAACGTCAGCCAGAAGGCCATCGAGTCCGACATTTCCTACCAGACGGCCCGGTTGGTGTCGAACACGCGGCGCGCCATTTCGTTTTTCCTATCCGAGCGTAAATCGGCGTTGAATTTCATCGACAAAGACAATTCGTACGCCGCCCTGAGCGATCCGCTGCGCCTTGCGATGTTGCTGGACAATCTCAAGAAAGGATTCGGCGGATTCACCGACCTGGGGGTAATCGACGCCAGCGGGCTGCAGCATTGCTATGTGGGCCCTTACAATTTGGCCGGGATCAATTACAGCGATCAGGAATGGTTCCTGGAGGTGGTGCAAAGCGGCACGCACATCAGCGAGGTCTTCCTGGGGTTCCGGCAGCAGCCTCACCTGGTGGTGGCCGTGAAGCATGTCCTGCCCGACGGAACCTTCTACGTGCTGCGAGCCTCCATCGACACGCAGAAATTCAACGCGCTTCTGGCGGAGGTTGAAGTCAGCGGCCAAGGGGACATCTTTCTGGTGACCCGGGAGGGCGTTCTGCAGACCCCGTCGCGTTTCTTCGGCGACGCCCTGGGTCGGTTTCTGTTGGAGGTACCGCCCTTTGCCGAGAAGACCCAGGTGATGGAGGCCCATCTGCAGGCTGAACCCCTCGTCATCGGCTATGCCTACATTCAGGAGACGCCCTTTGTGCTCATGGCAGTGAAGAAAAAGGCTGCGCTCATGAAGCCCTGGAACGAGACCCGCCAGAAGCTGATCATCTTTCTGGCGATCAGCATCACCATCATCATATTGGTCATTCTGGGGGTCTCAACTTATCTCGTAAATCAGATCTTCGAGGCCGACCACAAACGGGTCAAGGCCCTCCATCATGTGGAATATGCGAACAAAATGGCCTCGCTGGGGCGGCTGTCGGCCGGGGTAGCCCACGAGATCAACAACCCGCTCGCCATCATCAACGAAAAGGCCGGCCTCATCCAGGATCTCTTCACGCTGCAGCGGCGATACGCGGACGATCCCAAGCTGCTGGGACTGGTAAACTCCATCCTGTATTCGGTTGAGCGCTGCTCCAAGATCACCAAGCGACTGCTGAATTTTGCCAGACACGTGGATGTGAATCCCAAGCCCCTCTCCGTCGGGGAGGTCATTCACGAAGTCCTGGGCTTCCTTGGCAAGGAAGCGGAGTTCCGTTCCATCGCCATATCGGTTGATGTTGCCCCCGATGTCCCGCAGATCGAAAGCGACCGGGGACGGCTGCAGGAAATCTTCCTCAACCTGATCAACAATGCGCTCGCGGCGCTCGCTGACGGCGGCTGCCTCGCGATTGCCGCCCGGTGCGTGCAGGACGGGTTCATCTGCGTGACGGTGACCGACAACGGCTGCGGGATCGCCGCCGCCGACTGCAAGCGGATTTTCGAGCCGTTCTTTTCAACCAAGACCGGAAGCGGCGGGACCGGGCTGGGGCTTTCCATCACCTACGGCCTGGTCCAGGAAATCGGCGGGCGGATCCAGGTGAACAGCGAATTAGGCAAGGGCACGGAATTCTCGTTGTTCCTGCCGCTTAAAATGCCGCCTATACGGAAGGTCAGCCATGAAAGTCTTGCTGGTCGATGACGAACTGGAGCTGGTTTCAACCCTGGCCGAACGCCTGACCCTGAGAGGCATCGATGCCCAATGGGCGACTTCCGCTGAGGAAGCACTGAGCCGCTTGGAGAGCGAATCTTTTGACATCGCGGTGCTGGATGTCAAAATGCCCAAGGTGGACGGTCTCCATCTGAAAAAGCAAATTCAGGACAAATGCGCGACGATCAAATTTCTTTTTGTCACCGGCCACGGCTCGAGGAATGACTTCGAGTCCGGATCCTCGCAGGTCGGAGCGGATTACTATCTGGTCAAGCCGTTGAATATCGACGAGTTGATCGCTAAGATGAAGGACGTGCTCAAGGGATAAAGGAGATCCGCCATGGCCTCGGATTCGTTTCTTACGGGTCAGGCCGGCATTGAATTCTTCGGGAAAGTGTCGGCATCGCTGTCCCACGACATTAAGAACGTCCTGGCCGTCATCAACGAGAACGCCGGGCTCCTGGAGGACTTTTGCCTCATGGCGGACAGGGGCAAGCCGCTGGATCCATCCCGTTTGAAGCGGCTGGCCCAGGACGTCAGGGAGCAAGTCCGGCGCGGGGATGGCATCGTAACCGGCCTGAATCGTTTCGCGCACAGCATGGACAGGGCCACGGCCGAGGTTGATCTGCTCGAACTCCTGGACCTACTTGCAGCGCTGGCCTTGCGGTCCGCCGGCATGCGAGGGGTCCATCTCGAGGTGAACCGTTCAGCCGGCCCGGTCACGGTGGCGACATCCGCCTTCGTTTTGCTGAACCTGATGTGGCTGTGCCTGGAGCATGCCATGACCGCCACGGGGCCGACCCGGACGGTCGAGTTGGTCGCAGAACATGCAGCCAACGGCGCCTGTCTTAGGCTGCGCAAGCTCGAAGGCCTGAAGAATGCCACAGTCGCCGCGTTTCCCACCGAACCGGCTCAGGCGCTCTGCCGTGTCCTGAAGGGGCAACTCTCCAATGATGCCCAGGCGAATGAAATCAGCATCCGGGTACCCGATCAACGCGGGTAGGGCCGGGCGTGCGGGTTAGCTCAATTTATCAACAGGAGAACCGCCATGACCGAGAAAGTCTTGATTGTCGACGATGACAAGGCGTTTCTGCAGATTCTAGCCGAGCGCATGCAAAATCGCGGGATGGAGGTGACCACGGCGGAGTCCGCCGCGGCAGCATTGCGGTTGCTCGAAACCGAGTCATTCGATGCCGTGCTGCTGGACCTCATGATGCCGGAAATGGGAGGAATCGAAGCGCTGCAGATCATGCGGCGCAAACAGCCTGAGATTCAGGTTATTTTCCTTACCGGTCATCCATCGGTGTCCAAAGGGGTTGAAGCCATGAAGCTCGGAGCCATGGATTTCATACCCAAGCCGGTTGATATGGCCGAGTTGACCGAAAAAATCAAACACGCCAAAGTCAGCCGGATGATCCTGGTAGAAAAGCAGTCGCAGGATAAGATCAAGAAAATACTGATCGATAAGGACCGATGAGGGGCGGGCCGATTCAAAGGCCGGCTGCTCGGTCCCGGATTCTTTATCACCCCGGCAATTAAAGCTGCCAACTTGTGTTCGTACGCAGGCGGAGCGAGGTGCCCGCTGCGGCGATCCCAACCAATTTTTCCAGTCACTCTGCCACGCCCCCAGCCGTTTAGAGGGTACCGCCGACAGGCAGAGACAGCCAGCGACTCCGTGAAGGTCGATCCTCTGGGGCAGTCCGGGTTAGTATGCAGCGGGCTGGCTGCCGTACGCTGGAGCGTAGTACGTATGGTTGCGGTTCGCCGCGGCGGGCACCTCGCTCCGCCCGCTCGTGAGATGTTCGCGTTACCAAATTAAATTGCCGGTCTCATCATCAGCGTTTTCGCCAAATCATCAGGCATTTCGGCCTTCAGGCGTCAACGCCCCCATCAGGCGCGGTAGGTTGCCGAAACGGCCGATGAGGCCGAAGATCAGGGCGGCCAGCAGAACAAAACAGATGGTCACCGAAGCCATGACCGGAGTGTAGCCGTATCGCAGGGCGTTGAAGATCTTGATGGGCAGGGTTTCTACGGTAAAGCCCGAAACCATGTAAGCCACGATGTACTCGTTCAGGCTGAGCACAAAGCAGAAGGCGTAGCCCGAAACCAGGTAGGAGCGCACCATCGGTAAAACCACCGTGCGGAAGACCGTCCTGGAGTCTGCACCCATGGTCTCAGCGGCCTCAACGATCTCCCAGTCGATGGACTCGAACCCCAGCGATATCGTGACGAGCGGCAGAGTCACGAAGAAAATGGCATGGGAGACGATGGTAGCCGCCATCTCTCCGTAAAGCCCCACCGTTACCCAGAACGACAGAAACCCCAGCGCGGTGATGACCGGCGGCAGCATGAATGGCGCAATCCCGATCATGAAGAGAACCCGTGCGTAAAACACCCGGTAGCGCCAGAGAAAGTAGGCCAGGGGCAGCGCGATGGAAAGGGCGGCCAGGCTGGACAGGGTGGCGATGATCAGGCTGTTTTCCACCGGAATCAGCCAGGCCTCTTCGGTGAAGAGCTCGGCGTACCAGCCAAGGGACAGCCCCTGGGGCGGGAAATACAGGGCCTTTTTCGCGTTCAGCGACACGCCGCCGACCACCACGATGGGGCTCAGCAGGAAGATCAGCACCAGCGCCAGAAACACCTGTCGTAACGCTTTGTTCATGAGGAGGCCGGCCCCTTCCGTTTCCCGGCCATCATCGTGAGCCCGACCAGGGCGAGGCTCACCGCCATGAAAAATGCCGCCATGGCGGCCGCGAACGGCAGGTTCGAGCGGTAGATGGCTTCATCCGTGATCAATACCGAGAGCGTCCAGTGCTGGGGCCGGCCCAGAATGGTCGGTATGAGATAAGTCCCCAGCGTGAAGGCGAATACCATGATCAGGGTGGCGACGATGGCGCTGCGCAGCGAGCCCACCACCACCGTGAAAAAGGTCGTCACCGGTGAGGCCCCAAGGGTTTGCGCGGCCTCCGGCAGGTGCGGATCGAGCCGGGAGAGCGGCGGGTAGAGCACCAGCACGGTGTACGGAAAGGCGATATAGCACATGCCGCAGGTCAGGGCCCAGAAACCGGGCGACCAGCTCACCGGCTTTTCCATGAGCCCCAGCCAGACGAACAGGTTGGAGATCCCGGCCGTCTGGGACAGCAGCAAGGACCAGGCCAGCGCCACGATGACGGCCGAAAGCGAGAGCACCGAAACCAGGATGACCAGCCACACCACCTGGGCCCGGCGCTGCATGCGCGTGATGAAATAGGTGAACGGAAAGCCGACAGCCACGCAGATCGCGGCGCACAGAGCCGAGATAAAGAAGGAAAACACCAGCACCCGGCCGAAAAGATCCGTGATCAGGTTGGCGTAGTTGCCGATGGAGAACTCCGTCGTGTAGAACCCGCCCGGTTCGCGCTTGAAAAAGCTCACCGCCAGCATGATCCCGAAGGGGATGATGAAGAAAACCGCCAGCGCGAACGCCGGGTAGAGAATCGGCAGGTGGGCGCGCAGGCCCCTGGGTCTGTCTCCGGTCATGCGGTCAACACCACGCAGGCGGACGTCGGCAGGACGGCCGTGGCCATGTCCCCCTGCCGGACCGCCGGCCGGTTTTTGGGCGTGGACTGGCTGATGATCTGAATCCCACCGCAGTCGAGATAAATCTCGACGCTCGATCCCACATCACGCACGAAAGTGACCCTGCCCTGCAGGTGGTTCTCGCCCTCCTTGGCGCCGGCCACCACGTAGATCTCCTCGGGCCGAACCGAGAGGGTGATTTCGCTTCCGTCCTTGACCGTTGCCGGCATGGTTTCGGCGTGCAGCATCTTTCCGGAAACCGCCACCCGGCGATCGCCGCTGCAGATCCCCTTGAGGAGGTTGCTCGTCCCGATGAAGTCCGCCACGAAGGTATCGGCCGGGTTGCGGTAGATCTCCAGCGGGGTGCCCATCTGGTGCACCTGGTTGTCGGTGCCCATGACCACGATCAGATCCGACATGGTCATGGCCTCGCGTTGATCGTGAGTCACCAGGATGGTGGTGACCGCCAGGCGCTGCTGCAGCATGCGCAACTCAAGCTGCATGTCCTCGCGCAGTTTAGCGTCCAGGGCTGAAAGCGGCTCATCCAACAGGAACAGGCGGGGTTCGATCGCCAGGGCGCGCGCGATGGCTACGCGCTGCCGCTGGCCCCCGGAAAGCTGGGAGATGTGCCGGTCGGCGTAACCCGGCAACCGCACCAGTTCGAGAAGTTCATCCATGCGGCGGCGGCAGTCGGCGGCCGTCCGTTTGCGGATCTTCAGGCTGTAGGCAATATTATCCCCCACCGTGAGGTGGGGGAAAAGCGCCAGGGACTGGAACACCATGCCGAAGTTGCGCTGGTGGGCGGGCTGGTCGGTGATGTCCTTCTCTTCCAGGGAGATCCGGCCCCGGGTGGGGCGCTCCAGGCCGGCGATGAGCCGCAGCAGGGTGGTCTTGCCGCAGCCCGAAGGGCCGAGGAAGCAGACGAAGCGGCCGTGGGGGATGTGCAGGTCCACATTCTGGACCGCGATGACACTGCCGAAACGTTTGTCTATATCCTGGAGATGGAGGCCGGCCATGAAAGTAAATCAGCCATCCCGCGGCTGACGCAGGATGGCTCAAGGGTTCGAGGGTTCGAGGGTTCAAGGGTTCAAGAGTTCAAGTGAAACGAAGGAAACCCTTTCTCCTTGGATCCTCGGCCCCTTGACCCCTTGAACCCTTAATGATCACTTGGTGATCATGTCCGTCCACTTTTGGTTGATCCAGTCGCTCATCTTGCCGGTATAGATGTCGTAGCGCGGGATGATCGGCGGGATCGTGCTTGAAACCGCAGCGAATTCGGCGTCCGTAAGCCCGGTCAGCTCCTTCTTCACGGTCGGGGATGTGCCCACCTTCAGCGAGAGCTTCTTCTGGACGTCCGGCCGGCACATGTAGTTCATGAAGACATATGCTTCCTCGACCTTCTTGCAAGCCTTGCTGACCGCCCAGGTGCCGGAGTCGAGGACACCGCCCTCCTTGGGGAAGGTCGAGCGCACCGGGTGCTCCTTGCTCGCCAGCGTGGCGACGTCATGGTAGTACTGGCCCATGGGAATTTCGCCCGATTTAAGGGCCTGCTCGAACTGGGCCTCGTCCCGGTACCAGAGCTTCACATTGGGTTTGATGGTGGCGAGCTTGTCGAGCACCTTCTGGATGCCTTCCTGGGTGTCCAGGATCTTGGTCCCGCCGAAGAAGGTCGTTGCGGTGATTTCAAGCAGGAACGAGTTGGAGGCAAGCGCCAGCAAACCCAGCTTGTCCTTCTTGTCGGGCGCCCACATGTCGCCCCAGGACTTGGGTGCCTCGGGGAAGACCTTGGTGTTGGAGACCAGGGTGATGTACCAGGACACCGCCCCGATGCCGTCCGCCTTGCCGTCCGGGTATTTGTGCACGAAGACCGGCAACAGGTTCTTGTGGTTGGGGATCTTAGCCAGGTCAAGCGTCTTCCAAAGCTGGGTTTTCTGACCGCGCAGCATGGGCGTCTGCGCGATCATGTTGACGTCCGCCGGAGCCACCCCTGCTTTGGCGGCCTGCTCGAGCTGCACCAACCAGGCTTCGCCCGTGGGTTCGGCGACCGATTCGACCTTGATCCCGGTCTCCTTGGTGAAGTCCGGGAAAATGTACTTGTCGAAGGAATCCTTGAAATAGCCTCCATAGGCGCCGACCTTCAGCGATTTTTCAGCCGCCATGGCCGGCTGGGCCACGAGCGCGAGTACGGCTGCCAACACGATAAACAGGATGAACGTTTTCTTCGTCGCCATGGAAGACCTCCTCGGTAGGGGTTAGAGACCATCAGTGCAGAAGAGACATCGCCAAGCATTTCGACTATCTCAAAAGACCGTTGGGTGTCAAGACATAAGCAGGTATCCATTCTCATGGCCATGCTTTTGGAGGGCGCTTTTCAGTTGGCTGTTGCCAGCTGAAGGACTTGTGTGGTAGCCATCTGAAGTAATCGGTACTATTATTTCGAAACCCGGGCGAGAGTCTTTGCCATTCGAAGACTTGCCCTATGGCGTCGGTAGTGGAGCAAAAGGAGGCAGTCATGCCGGAGATCTTCACCCGGTTCGGTGACGGCTCGGCGACCACGCTGACCGGAAAGCAGCTGCGGGCCGACCTGGAGGCGGGCACACGAGATGCCAGCGACCGCGGCAAGATCGCCCCGCTCACAGAGGAAGACCTCAAGCACCTCTTCGACATCTTCAGCGCGCCACAGAGCTTCATGAGTGTCGCGCCTGGAAACGAGGTCGTTCTCACCTACGACGCCGGCACACTCAAGATCCGGCGGGTGGGGGTTGCGGTCGACCGGATCCAGGCCCTGCAGATCTACGAGAAGATCATGGGGGCCGACACCATGGAGCTATGCCACGTCGACTACAGCTTCAAGCCCCTGAAACCCATCTTGACCATGGAGCAGCCGGTCCTGGAGCAGGCCCTGCTAGCCACCCACGTACCGCTGTTTTACGGCGCCATGCCGAACCTCGGCCTCTACTCTCAGCCGGACGGGCCTTTCCCGAACCCGGCCGAGCTGATGCCGGCCGGAATGATCAAGGAAGCCCAGGACTCCTACGAACAAACGGTGGCGGAAGCCGTCCGGGACATCGTGTTCGTGGCCGGCGCCATGTACGAGTCGGGGGCCGACGGCATCAACATCGACACGGTCGGCGCTGCGGGCGACGCGGATTTCCTGGCAGCGCTGCTGGCGAGCGAGCAGCTCAGGGCAAAATACCCCGGTATCTGCATCGAGCTCGGCATGGCCGGGGAATTCGTGCTGGGCCTGCACGGCGGTCTGCAGTACGACGGGGTGAGGCTGGCCGGACTCTATCCCCATGACCAGGCCAAGCTTGCCGCCAAGGCCGGGGTCACCCTCTTCGGCCCCGTGGTCAACACCCACACGGGCCGGACCTCGCCGTGGAACGTGGCCCGGGCCGTGACCTTCATCAAAGCCACGGTTTCGGCCTCACCGGTGCCGGTGCACGCCAACATGGGCATGGGTGTGGGCGGGGTTCCGGTGGCCGACCATCCTCCCATCGACATCGTGTCCCGGGCCTCCAAGGCAGTGGTAGAGATCTGCCGGCTGGACGGGTTGTAGGTAGGGGTCGGCGACCCGTTTGCCATGGCGCTTGCTCACGGGCACGCCTCGGGCATGGGCGGGATGCGGGCGGCCGGAGATCTGGTCGCGCGCATGCAGATGACCCGGGGGATGCGGATCCAGGAAGCCAAGGAGCATGTGGCCGGCAAGCTCAAGATCGGCGTTTCCGAGCTGACGGACCCGGTGGTCATGGCCGAGGTGCGGCGGGACCTGCAGCTCGGGGTCATATCGCCGCACCCGCTGGATGCTCGCGGCATCGAGGCCAAGTTCCGGATCGCGGAGGTGTTGGGCATCGACGTCAACTGTGTGCAGCGTTTCAGGAGCAAGGTCCGTATAGTATAGGGGCAGAAACCAAAGCGTGCGGGCTGATAACCGACAAGCGGGTTGGCTGATAAAACTTCTTTCTGCGAGCTTCCAGCTTCGAGCTTAATATGGGGGGTGGATCGGATGTGATCACGTGGGCTCTAAACCCACGCAGCCGGGTGCGACTCCCGGACTCCCCACTCATATGGCGTTAAACCTCGGAGCAGCGTTGAAGAAAGGCTCCGGACGGCTCGCTCGTGTCGAGAGGCGGCGATGATCCCCAAAGAGATTCTGGCTGAAGCAGCGCAACTGATCGTGGCCCAGAACACGGAGAAGGCCGCCGAGCTGGCCCGACGGATGATCGGAGAGGGCCACGACCCTCTCGAGCTGATGAACGCCGGGTTCATCCCCGGCATTAACCAGGTCGGCGAGCTGTTCAACCGGGGCGAGCTGTTCCTGCCCCAGCTCATGGGCGCGGCCAATGCCATGAAAGCGGTCACCGACCTCGTGAACGAGGCCCTGGCTGCCGCTGCCCAGCCGAGGCAGGAATCCGGCACCATCGTCATCGCCACCGTCAAGGGCGACATCCATGACATCGGCAAGTGCATCGTGGTGGCCCTGCTGCGGGCGAACGGCTTTACCGTGCATGACCTCGGCCGTGACGTGGAAACCGAGAAGATCATCGACATGGCGGTCAAGCTCAAGGCGGACATCATCGGCACCAGCACCCTTCTCACCACCACCATGTTCCGGCAGAAGGAGCTGGAGGAGGCCCTCCAAAAGGCAAATCTACGGCAACGCTTCAAGACCGTCGTGGGGGGCGCTCCGGTGACGTCGCGCTGGGCGGCCCGGATCGGCGCGGACGCTTACGCCGAGGATGCCCAGGAAGGCGTCGGCAAGGTCCGCGAACTGATGCGCGGGAAATCATAAGGCCCTTTGCCTCCTCATAGATAATCGTCGTGCGGCTATCCTCTCCTGTGGGGGCTGCGGCGGATTTCGGTCAGACAACCGAGGCGCGCATGCATACCTCGATTTCATTCAAGCATATCTTCGACTCCACCAGCAACGGCGTTATCGCCACCGATGCCGACGGGCGAATCGTCTTAATCAACCGGCAGGCGGCGGACATCCTGGAGCTCGACCCAGCAGCGGTCGATGGAGCCGCGATCATAGACGTGCTGCCGCAGACCGGAAGCCTCGTGCGAGAATGCCTCACAACGGGCATACCCCAGCTGGGTCGGCATATCCATGGAAAGACCATAGGCCTGGTGGCCAACGTCACGCTGATCCGCGAAGACAGCCAAACCCTGGGTGCCATATGCAACTTTCAGAACCTTAAGGAGTTTGAGCGATCCGCCCAGGAGTTGGAATCCTACAAGCGGCTCAACCGGCAGCTTGAGACCATCATCAACTCCTCTTTCGACGGCATTTGGGTGTGCGACGCCGAAGGCCGGGTGATCAGCATCAACCGCGCCTCTGAACAGCTCAACCAGGTCAAAGCCGCGGAGGTGGTGGGGAAGAGCATCAGCGAGATCGGAGCCAGCGGCATTTTCGACCGCTCGGTGACCCTCGAGGTATTGAGAACCCAGCACCAAGCCACCATCACCCAAAACGTCCCGCGCACCGGCAAGCAGCTTCTGGTCACCGGCACCCCGGCCTTCGATGAGGAGGGCAACCTCTTCATGGTGGTCTCTAATGAGCGCGACCTGACCCAGCTCAACGCCATGCGCGATCAGCTCGAGCAGAGCCGCATGTATGCCGAGAAATTCAAGGATGAGCTCGCGCAGTTGAGCCTGCGGGATCTCAAGGACCAGGAGATCATCGCCGAGAACGAGGCCATGCAGCAGGTGCTCAAGATAGCCCTTCGACTGGCGAAGGTGGATGCCTCCAACATCCTAATCCTCGGCGAGTCCGGGACCGGCAAGGGGCTTCTGGCCAAGTTCATCCACACCAGCGGACCGCGCCAGAAAAAGCCCTGCATTCAGATCAATTGCGCCGCGCTTCCGGAGAACCTGCTCGAGGCGGAGCTCTTCGGTTACGAAAAGGGCGCTTTCACCGGCGCGCGCGAACAGGGCAAAGTCGGACTATTCGAGCTGGCGCACGGCGGAACCCTGTTTCTGGATGAAATCGGTGATCTGCCCCTGCCGGTGCAGGCCAAGCTATTGAAATACCTGGACGACCAGGTAGTTATCCGGCTGGGGGGAGTGACCGCCAAGAAGGTGGATTGCACCGTCATTGCGGCCACAAATCGCGACCTGGAGGGGCTGGTGCGGAAGGGCCGGTTCCGCCAAGACCTGTTTTTCCGGCTCAACACCTTCACCCTGAAGGTGCCGCCGCTGAGAAACCGGCCGGAGGATGTGTTCGAGCTGACCCGCTATTTCCTGAAAAAACTCAATGCGGAATACGGCTTTAACCGCCGGATTTCTGCGGAGGCCCTCGAACGGATCAAGCAGCATGGGTTTCCAGGGAACGTACGCGAGTTGAAGAACATTCTGAAGATGGCCGTGGTCATGAGCGATAATGATATGCTGGATGTGCACATCCTGAGATCCATCAGCAGCAACATGGCAGCACCAGCCGCAGTGGACCACTTGCGCAGACCACGGTTGCCGGACGAGCTGCTGGCCTTGGAGCGGGAGATCCTCAAGACCGCCATCACCAACTGCCGAACCACTCGCGAGATGGCTGAATTCCTACAGGTCAACCAGTCGACTGTAGTGCGAAAGCTTAAGAAACACGGAATCACCATTTAGATGCAATAGAGCATCAAGTTGAAATAACATACCAATATTAAATAAAAAAGATCAAATCGATGCCGATTCGTTATTGCATCAGATCTTTGTCTTGTAATATAGGATTATTAGGTTCATCAAATGATGCAATCAGGCATCAGTCTGAGTGTTTAATATTTGTTCATGGCACTAACCCATTAGAATAAAGTTAAAATCTTTTTAGGCCTCCGGATGGCCTGCGTTTTGCTGTGCAAGTTTCCTTTGGACTTCCGGCAATAAACCCCAACCAGGCATGCAAATGCCAATTCAAAGGAGGACAACATGGTAAGAACCAAGAATTTAACTGCATGGGCGATGGCGGCAGTCTTTCTGATTCTCGTACCCTGCCTTGCATCGGCGCAGCCTACCATCAAGGTCGGAAACATCCTGCCGCTCTCAGGCCCATCGGCATCCGTGGGGCTGCAGAACAAGCAGGCCCAGGACATGGCGGTTGAGGAGATCAATGCAGCCGGCGGCATCAAGTCCATGGGCGGCGCCAAGATCCAAATGCTTTATGCGGATTCAGAGTCCAAGCCTGAAAAAGGCGTGGCCGAGGCCGAACGCTTCATCAACACCGAGAAGGTAAATGTGCTGACCGGCTGCTGGAACTCGGCCGTCAGCTACCCCGTTTCCGCCGTGGCTGAGCGCTATGGGATCCCCTTCATCGTACCGGTGTCGGTGGCCGACAAGATCACCGAGCAGGGTTTCAAAAACGTCTTTCGGATCGCCGCCAAGGACAGCTGGTGGACCCGCGACCAGTTTGCCTTCCTGAAGGACATGGAAAAGGAGTTCAACGTCAAGGTCTCCACCGTGGCCTTTGTCTATGAGAACGGCGACTGGGGCAAGGGCATGGCCAACGGCTGGAAAAAACTCGCTGAGAAGGGCGGGTACAAGGTGGTGATGGACGAGCCCTACCCGTCCACGGCGACCGACCTGAGCCCGGTAGTCCAGAAGATCAAGCGGGCCAACCCCGATGTGCTGTTCCTGGTCTCCAACGCCGCAGACGCCATTCTGCTCACCAACACCATGGCCGAGTACAAAGTGAAGCCCAAGGCGATCATCGCCAGCGGCGGCGGCCACGCCGACCCGTCCTTCCTAAAGGCGGCAGGCAAGAACGCCAAGTACCTCTTTGACATCGTCGAATGGGAAACCGACGTCAACAAGCCCGGCGCAGAGAAGACCAACGAGAAGTTCAAGAAGCTTTATGGTTACAACCTGGCCGGCGAGTCCGTGGACGCCTATGTGGCCATGTACGTGCTGGCCGATGCCCTGGAGCGCGCCAAGTCCACCGATCCCAAAGCCATCCGGGATGCCTTGGCCAAAACCAAGCTAACCAGTGGACCGGCGATGATCGTCGGCTACAACGCGATCGAGTTCGACGACGCGGGCCAGAACAAGCACGCCGCCCTCGTAATGGTGCAGGTGAACGATATCGGCAAGGGTATGGAGCGGATCACGGTGTGGCCCAAGGCTTCTCGGCGGGCGAATTACAAGCCGGTGTTCCCCACTCCGTAGGGCGTCTTCGTAATAGGCCCAACTTCTACGTTGCGCATCGTGCCGCTGTGGCTGTGGCGTACTACAAGTACGCCTCGCCACGCGGCACTTGCGCGCCTTGAATTTGCTGCCTATTACAAAGCCGCCACTCTGATTGCTTTCATGGGAGCGGCCGGTTGGTCGCGGCTGAAAGGCCGTTCCCACAGGCAGCCATCAGAATTCGAATGTCTCCCGGGAACCGGAGGCTCGTATGCTGTTCATCATCGAAGACACCATCAACGGCATCCTCATGGGGTCCATATACGGCCTGGCCGCATTGGGCCTGACGCTGATCTTCGGCGTACTCAAGGTGATCAACTTCGCCCACGGTTCACTGCTCATGGTGGGGATGTACGTAGCCTACTGGGCGGTCATCCTGACCGGCCTGCACCCGTACGCCGCGCTCATCATCGTGGCTCCGGTCATGTTCCTGTTCGGCTACCTGCTTCAGGACGTCATCATCAAGCCCATCTTCAAGGCTGAGAAGGACGTGCGCGAGCCCATCACCGTCATCATCGTCACCACCGGCGTATGGTACATCCTGGACAACCTGTCGCTGCTGGTCTTCGGCCCCCAGTACCGCAACATCCAGGACAACCCCTTGCGGGGGAAGATGCTGGAGTTCGGCGACATGATGATCTCGGTGCCCAAGCTCTGGGGGTTCTGCGCAGCGATTGCGACCGCCCTGCTGATCTATCTTTTCCTCCAGAAGACCCGCATGGGCCGGGCGGTGCGGGCGACCAGCCTCGACCGCGACGCCGCCAGCCTGCAGGGCATCAACCAGTATAAGATCTACAACGTCACCTTCGGCATCGGCACAGCCGTAGCCGGGGTCGCCGGGGTGGCGCTCGTTCCGTTTTTCAATGTCTTCCCATCCGTCGGCGTGCTCTTCGACATCAAGTGCTTTATCATTGTGGTGCTGGGCGGGCTCGGGAGCATCGGCGGTGCACTCCTGGGCGGGATGATCGTCGGCGTGATCGAATCCGTGGGCCCGGAGTTTATGACGGCCACGTGGACCGAGGCGATCGTGTACGGCCTTTTTCTGATCTTTCTGTTTCTGAAGCCGTCGGGGCTTTTTGGCGTCAAATACGACTGGTGATGATTTCGCCTGCGGTGATATCATTAATGAAGAAAAAGAAGGTCTTATGAACCCATCCCTGGCCCGCAAGTTGCCGCTGATCGTGGTGGTGCTCATCGCTTTTGGCTTGCCACTGGTGGTGAGAAGCGCCACCTACCTGCACATCCTCATACTGCTCTTCCTGTACGCCTACCTTACGACAAGCTGGAACCTGGTAGGCGGTTTTGCCGGGGTGCTGCCCCTGGGGCACGCGACCTTCGTCGGGATCGGCGCATACACCTCCACGGTCCTGTCGCTGCAGTACGGCATCAGCCCCTGGATCGGCATGCTCGTCGGCGCGGTCATCTCCAGCGTCGTGGGGGTAATCATCGGGCTGCCCACCTTCAAGATGCGCGGCGCCTATTTCGCCCTGGCGACCATCGCCTTCGCCGAAGGGATCCGGGTCATGGTGGAGAATATCGACGATCTCGGCCCGTTCCGACTGAACGGGCCAAGGGGGCTGCAGATCCCGCCACTCAACACCGGTCTGGTCAATTTCATGTTCGCCGACAAGGAACCTTACTATTACATCATCCTGACCATGCTGATCGGGGTGCTGATCCTCACCTACGCCATCTCGCGATCCAAGCTGGGGTATTACCTCGTCGCGGGCGGCGAGGAACCTGAGGCGGCCCAGGCGTTGGGGATCAACGTAGCCCGCGCCAAGCTCATCGCCATGGCCATGAGTTCCTTTCTTACCGCCTTTGCCGGAACCTTCTGGGCCCAGTTCACGCTGTACATCCACCCCAAGAGCGTGATGAGCCTGGACATCTCCTTCGAGATCGCCTTTATCGCGCTCATCGGCGGCCGGGGCTCCATCGCCGGACCGGTGCTGGGAGCGCTGTTGCTGCGGCCCGTCAGCGACTTCTCACGGATCTATTTCGGCAGCACGCTTCCGGGGCTACATCTGATCATCTTCGGCGTTGTCCTGATCCTGGTCATGCTCTTCCAGCCGCGCGGGCTACAGGAGCCTTTGACCCGACTTTACAACAGAGCGATGAAACAGTTTTCCGGCGCCAGGGAGGCGGCGGTATGAAAATTCTTGAGCTCAAGAAGGTCAGAAAATCATTCGGCGGCATCAAGGCCGTGGAGGAGTTCAGCCTCAGCGTCGAGGAAGGAGAGATCGTCGGGCTGATCGGCCCCAACGGCGCCGACAAGTCCACGCTGTTTAACTGCGTCGCGGGCGTCTTTCCGCCGACTTCCGGCGAGATTTTTTTCCTGGGAGAGAAGATCAACGGCCAGCGCCCCTGGGATCTTTGCCACAAGGGGTTGGCCCGCACGTTTCAGATCGTGAAGCCTTTTGCCTCCCGCACGGTACTCTACAACGTCACGGTGGGGGCCTTCGCTGCTTCCAGCAAGACCGCCGAGGCTGAAAAGCGGGCGCTTGAGGTCCTGCAGCGCCTTCACATGGAGGACCGCAAGGACTTGCGCGCCGGCAACCTCACGATTGCCGACCGCAAACGCCTGGAGATCGCCCGCGCCCTGGCCACACGGCCCAAGCTGCTCTTGCTGGATGAGGTGATGGCGGGCCTGCGGCCCACCGAGGTGGACGAGATGGTGGCGATCATCAAGCAGCTGCGGGACAGCGGGATGACGATCTTCGTGATCGAGCACATCATGCGGGCCATCATGGCACTGTCGGACCGGATCGCGGTTCTGCACTTCGGAACGAAGATCGCCGAGGGACCTCCGCAGGAGGTCGCCCATGACGAGCGGGTGATCAAAGCCTATCTGGGGGAAGAGTATGGCGCTGCTTGAGGTCAAGAACATCGACGTGTTTTACGGCGACGTGCAGGTCGTCTTCGGCCTGTCGCTCAAGGTGGAGGAAGGCGAAGTGGTCAGCATCATCGGCGGCAACGGCGCCGGGAAATCTACCCTTCTGAAGACCATCTCCGGCCTGATGCACCCGTCGAACGGGGAGGTCGCCTTCGAAGGCAAACCCATCCAGCACCTGCCCCCCGAAAGCATCGTGGCGCGGGGCATCGTCCAGGTGCCTGAGGGCCGGCGGTTGTTCACGCTCATGTCCGTCCAGGACAATCTCATCACGGGAGCCTACAACCCGCGCGCCGACAGCCGCCGCCGGGAGACCCTTCAGGAGGTCTATGCGCTGTTCCCCAGGCTGCAGGAACGGGTCGCCCAGATGGCCATGACGCTCTCCGGCGGCGAGCAGCAGATGGTGGCAATCGGCCGCGGGCTCATGGCGCGCCCCAAACTGCTCATGCTCGATGAGCCGTCCCTGGGGCTTGCGCCCATCCTGATCCATAGCATCTTTGAAACCGTGCGCAAGATCGCGGACCAGGGCACCACCGTGCTCCTGGTGGAGCAGGACGTGAAGCATTCCCTGAGCCTGAGCAACCGGGGCTACGTTCTCGAGCACGGCCGCACGGTCATGGAGGGGCCGGCTAGGGAGCTGCTCGAGAACCCCCACATTCGCACCGCCTATTTGGGATTGTAAGTCGTCCAATATCACTAAAACAGGAGTCATCTCATGAGCATCGCACAGACCAACGAAGCCTTGCACAAACTGAGAACAGAGGTCATCTCCGCAGGAGTAGCGAGTGTGACCCCTGTGCACGTGGCCTCCGCCAAGGGAGCTATCGTGCACGACGTGGAGGGCAGGGAGTACATCGATTTCGGCGGCGGCATCGGGGTCATGAACATCGGGCACGGCCATCCGAAGGTGGTGGCCGCCATCAAAGCCCAAGCCGAGAAGTTCACCCACACCTGCTTCATGGTCAGCCCCTACGAGGCCGCCATCAAGCTGGCGGACAAGCTTTGCCGGGTGACACCGGGGAGCTTCGCGAAGAAGGCCATTTTCGTCAACAGCGGGGCCGAGGCGGTCGAAAACGCGGTCAAGATCGCCCGCTACTACACCAAGCGGCCGGCGGTCATTGTTTTCGACAATGCCTACCACGGCCGGACCCTGCTCACGATGACCATGACGAGCAAGGTCAAGCCTTACAAGTTCGGCTTCGGGCCGTTCGCCCCTGAAGTCTATCGCATGCCGTTCGGCGATGTCGTCGGCCCAGGGAAGCTGAAGGATTTTTTCATCCAGCACGTAAATGCCGAGGCTGTGGCGTGTGTGGTGGCCGAGCCGGTCCAGGGCGAGGGCGGGTTCATCGCCCCGCCGCCCGGTTATTTCCAGGAGCTCGCCAAGATCTGCCGCGATAATGGGATCGTTTTTGTGGCCGATGAGATCCAAAGCGGCATGGGCCGCACCGGCACGATGTTCGCGATCGAGCACTGGGGGGTTGAGCCCGACCTCATCACGGTGGCCAAGAGCATGGGCGCCGGGATGCCCATCGCAGCCGTGGTGGGCCGCCGTGAGATCATGGACTCGGTCCATCCCTGGGGCCTGGGCGGCACCTACGGCGGGAACCCGGTGGCATGTGCCGCGGCCCTGGCCGTGCTGGAGGCCTTCGAAGAAGAAGATATGCTCGCCAAGGCCAAGCTTCTGGGCAAGACGCTCAAGGATCGCTTTGAGACCTGGCAGAAGCGATTCAGGATTATCGGCGAGATCCGCGGGCTGGGCGCCATGCTGGGCCTGGCCCTCGTGAAGGGCGATCAGCGCGAGCCCGCGGCGGAAGAGGCTAAGAAGCTGGCCGCCTTCTGCCTGGAGCGAGGGCTGATCATCCTGGTATGCGGGACCTACAGCAACGTCGTGCGAGTGCTCGTGCCCTTCGTGATCACAGCTGATCAGCTCCAGAAAGGGCTCAAGATCCTTGAGGAGGGGCTGGCAGCGGTTTCAAATTAGATGCCGGGTACTCGATCGGCCGGCTTTATCCCCCCAGGATCAGCCGCTGGGGATCGACCTGCTCCCGCAGGATCCGCAGCTCCCGTTCGGAGGGCGGTTCCAGCTCCCGGGCGCGGGAAACATCCACGGTGAACTCCATGTTTTCGAGCACCTTCTGTGGACTCGCGCCGGGAAAATAGGCCTCCAGAAACATCTCCCTGGTCGTATCGTCAAAGCCCATGACGGCCAGGTTGGAAATCACGGCCGTAGGACCGTTTCCGGTGAGGCCGGCCTTCTTTCGGCCGCCGGGGCCGCCCAGCCAGCCCGGGCTGGTCAGATAGTCCACCTGTCGGACAAATTTCCGGCGCTCGTGCTGCATGAAGATGATGGTGCGGTCCACGAACGAGGCCACGTCGCAGGCCCCGCCGCTGCCGGAGAAGCGCACCTTGGGATGGAAGTAGTCGCCGATGGCGGTGGAGTTAAGGTTGCCGTACTTGTCGATCTGAGCCGCGCCCAGGATGCCCAGCACATGCCGACCGGTGGTGCGGTTCTGCATCAGGGCAAAGGAATCCGCCAGCCCGCTGTTGGAAGATGCGCCGAGCATGACCCGGGGGTCGCCCACGGCCATGGGGATCTCCTCGAGCTGGGAGTCGATCGCCCCGGTCTCAAAGATGATGACGCTGTTGGGGGCGTTGATGTGCTTGGCCGCCATGGCGGCCAGCATGGAGATGCCGGTGCCGCAGAAGACGATTTCGCCGTCGGTGATCTTTCGGGCGGCGGCTATCGCCATGAGTTCGCGGGCGGTGTAGTCGGGCATAATTCCCTCCTAAAGAAATCTCTCTGCATCACCTTCGCAGCCCCGTCGCATACCCCGTGCGGGGGTCCGCCTGGATGGAGGCGAGACGGCCGTTTCCCACCTGAGCGATGCGTTCAGGATGGTCCTTCTTGGCGTAGACCCACTCCTCGAGATAGGCGGCATAAAGCGCATCATCCATGGCAGCGGTGCGATAGTCGCTCAGAAATTGGGGGTCGTAGTCGTAGTAGCGGTAGCAGGCGGTCGGATAGGCGCCGTAGCGTACTGGCACCACTGCGTCCACAATGATTGCCGGAATCTGGTTGTGCTCGGGATGCGACCGAAGCTCTGCGGGAGCCACAAGCTCCTCGCAGGTCAGAACCACCTGCCTGGCGGCCTTGGCCTGCTCCACATCGGCAAAGGTCAGCCCCATGAGCCTGGCAGTGCCGTCTGCCGCCGCCTGTTGGGCATGGATCAGAGTCACATCCGGCCGGATCGCCGGAACCAGAACCACTCGCTCGGTGTCGGCCCAGCTGCCGAATGGGTTTTCCATAACCACCAGCTTGTGATCGGGAATCCCTTGCTCGGCTTGGCGCAGTTCCTTGGAGAACCCCCAGCGGTGGATGATATCGGTACCAAGCGACGAGCGGGTCGGCAGAAACGGCACCCCCATGGCCCCGGCCATGAACCGGAGGGTCATCTGGTAGTTGGAGTAGTCTTCGAAGAGGATGGTCTTCGATTCGACCGCCTTGCGGAAACGGATGCAGGTCGGTGCAAAGCGGCCAGTACCCGCATAGGCAATCTCGATGCGGGCGACGCAGCCGGCTCCTACCAATTCGTCCACTCCCTGGCCGTTGGAGTGAGCGTAAAGGTGGAGCTTTCGTTTCTTCTGGCGAATGATCTCGTAGACCGCTGCCATGGGATTGCGGTTGCAGGTGAAACCGCCGATGGAAAGATGGGCGCCGTCAGGCACGAATTGCTCCACGGCCGCCGCGAGCCCCATCACTTTGTCGGGAGAGGTGTTCATGGGCACTTCTATTAGCAAAGTAACGAGCAACGAGCAACGAGAAGCCGCCTTTGCTGGGCTCTAAACACCTAAACACCCGAATACCCAAATACCTGATGAATTTGACAATGAGCGCGGGAGCATCTACAAATTTAGCGATGAGGAAACCGCCAAAAGGAAAAACGGCATGACCTTGCCCATCGAGAGCTTTGCGCAGGATTTCGACCCGAAGTTCAAAGTCTTTCATGAGCTCATGGCCCGCAAGGTGCGGGACGTGCTGCTGGTATCAACACCGTATGACGCTTGGATCATGGAGGAAGACTGCCGTCTGTCCGAGCGCATCATCCACGAATATCGAGGCCTCAACCTCAGCAACCCCCCCCGCATCACCTGGGTGCCCACAGCTGAAGCCGCCCTTTCGGCCTTAGCGGATCGAAAATTCGACATGGTGATCACCATGCTCAACCCCTCGGACGCGGGCGCCCAGGGCCTCGGCCGTGAAATCAAAACGCGCGACCCGGACCTGCCCGTGGTGCGCCTGAGCCACCAGGCCTTGGCAGCGACAACGGATACTGCGGGTGCGGAGTTCCCGCGACCGGCGGGCGTGGACCGGACCTTCATCTGGTCCGGCAACACGGACCTCCTGGTCGCCCTGATCAAGAGCGCCGAGGACCGGCTCAACGTCGGCCACGACACCTCATCGGCGGGGATACGGGTCATCCTGCTCGTCGAGGACTCGCCGGTCTACATCTCATCGCTCCTGCCGCTGCTTTACAAGGAAGTGGTCTCCCAGACCCAGGCCCTGCTGGAGGAGGGCCTGAACGAAGAACACCGGCTGCTCACCATGCGGGCCCGCCCGAAGATCCTGGTTGCCGAGGAGTTCGAGGAGGCGGTGCGGCTGTTCGAGACCTACGAACCCTATATTCTGGGAGTCATCTCCGACGTGCGCTACCCGCGCAACGGTCGGCTCGATGACGATGCCGGCGTGGACTTCCTCAAACGGATCAAACGGGAGCGGTTCGACATCCCGCTGCTGCTCACGAGCTCCGACCCCTCCAACGCGGCCCGGGCCACCACCATTCCCGCCCGTTTCGCCCACAAGCTCTCGCCCACGCTGCACGAGGAGGTGCACGCCTTTTTTCTGGAACAGCTGGGATTCGGCGATTTTGTCTTCCGCCGGCCGAGCGGGGAGGAGATCGGCCGGGCCGCCAACCTGCGTACCCTTGAAAAACTGATGGCCGAAATCCCCGAGGACGCGTTCGCCCAGCACTGCAACCGCAACGACTTCTCTCGCTGGCTGTTCGCCCGCACCGAGATCATGCTGGCAAGCAAGTTGCGCCCCCTTCGGCACGCCGATTTCCAGAACATCGCCAGCCATCGGCAGTACCTGATTTCGTTGATCGCTTCCCGTCGCAGTCGCCGCCAGAAAGGGGTGGTGGCCAACTTCGAAGCCGGAGCCTTCGACCTGGACACCGAGTTCTTCAAGCTCGGCAAGGGCAGCCTCGGCGGCAAGGCCCGCGGGCTCGCCTTCATGGCCAACCTGCTCCAGCGCATCAACATCATCCACCAGCGCTTCGAGTCCGTCCGGCTTTTCGTCCCCCAAACCCTGGTCGTGACCACCGACGGGTTCGACGCATTTTTCGGGGACAACGATCTGAAGCGCTTCGCCACCCAGGATGCGCCGGATGAAGAAGTCGCCGAAGCGTTCCGCCGGGTGTCCTTTCCCCAGCACGTGGCCGACGACCTGCGGGCCTATCTGGCCCGGGTCACCTACCCGTTGGCGGTACGCTCCTCCAGCCTGCTCGAAGACGCCATGATTCGTGCCTATGCAGGCCTGTACCGCACCTACATGCTGCCCAACGACCACCCCAGCCTCGATGTGCGGTTGCGGCAGCTGATCGAGGCCATCAAACTCATCTACGCCTCGACCTACTTCCAGAGTCCCAAAGCTTTCTCGCGGCGGGTGGGCCACCGCACCGAGGAAGAGAAGATGGCGGTGATCATCCAGAAGCTCGTCGGCCGCCCCAGTGGACGGTATTTTTATCCGGCTATCTCCGGGGTGGCCCAGTCCCACAACTACTACCCCTTCGGCCCGATGAAGCCCGAGGAGGGCATCGCCACCATCGCACTGGGACTGGGCAAGACGGTCATGGAAGGCGAAAAAGCCCTGCGCTTTTGTCCCCGCCATCCCCAGCTGCTGCCCCAGCGCTCGACACCGAAGGACATCCTGGACAACGCCCAGCGCTTTTTCTACAGCCTGAGACTTGGAGGCCCCTATCCCGTGCTGGGGATCAAGGAGGATGCCAACCTGGAAAAGCGCGAGGTGATAGAGGCGCCGCAGGATGAAGCCGTACGGGGGCTTTCCGGATATTTTCTGCCCAGCGAGGGCCGCATCCGGGAAAGCTACGACCTGTCGGGCTACCCGGTGCTGACCTTCGGTCAGGTCCTGAAATACGACCTGTTTCCGCTGGCACCCCTGCTCAGCGAGGTCCTCGCCATGGGCGAGGACGGCATGGGATGCCCGGTGGAGCTTGAGTTTGCCGTGGATCTTCACCCGGATGCCGGCGGACGCCCGGGCTTCGCGTTGCTCCAACTGCGGCCCATGACGGCCCGGGCCGAGCACGTCCAGGTCCTCATCCATGACGATGAGACCGCCGGGGCCTTCTGTTTCTCCTCCCAGACGCTCGGCAACGGCGAGAAAACCGACATTGCCGACATCATCTATGTCAAGCCGGATGCCTTCGACCCTGCCCGGACGGTCGAGATCGCCCGGGAAATCGGGCAGCTTAACGCCGGCCTGATGCACGCAGGGCGCAAATATCTTCTGGTCGGGCCGGGGCGCTGGGGCTCGGCCGACCGCTGGCTGGGCATTCCCGTGAGCTGGGCGGAAATCTGCGGCGTGGGGGCCATGATCGAGACCACCGGCCCCGAGCTCAAGGCCGACCCTTCCCAGGGCTCGCACTTTTTCCACAACATCACCACGCTGGATATCACCTACTGCACGGTGAACCCTGAGAAAGGCGACCGGTTGGAGTGGGCCTGGCTCACCTCCCAACCCAAATCGGCCGAAACCCAGCGCGTGGCCCATGTCCGCCTGCCGCGGCCCTTTGTGATCAAGGCGGATGGGCGCAGTTCGAGATGTGTGATGTTCGTGAAAGAAGGATAACCCGTTCTCCCGTTGCCGTCACGGTACCGATGCCACAGGATATCAGAGTATGATCAGCTTGGTTCGGATTGAATAGTTGGTATGGTCAATAGAAGAAGGAAAGGGGCCAACCGCAGAACGGCACTCAACGGACCGTGGCTGACAGCGGTTGTGGCCGATTCCCGCGGACACATCTTCGATCTCCCGGGCTACGCTGCCGCAGGCATGGCGGGAGAGGATCTGGTGCCTCTGGCGAAGGAGCAGGCCATCGGCATGCCGTTCGGCAGCGAACTGATGTACCTGCCGGACCGCATCCCAGTGTTATTCAACGTGACCGACGGTGATCTGGAGGAAGTCCCCGACAACCCGCATGTCCCCGGCGAGCCCATATTTCCCGTAGCGGTGTTCAACTCGCCGGGGCATGTGATCACCCATGTCAGCGCCTACCGGGAAAGACCGCGGGCGCGCTGCCTTCCACTTTTCTCCTATGGCGCGGTGGGATGGCAGCGGGGAAAGTTCCGATCGGCAGCGATCCGGGTCGACCGGGAGCCCCGACAGGACCTGCGCCGCATGCCGTTGCCGGGGGTACGCGCTGCGGTCAGAGCCCTGCGCCGGAGCATGCCGAACAACCGCCTGAGGCTGCACCTGGAAACCTGCGCGCTGCACTACGGCTGCCCGGCGGGCAAAAACTTTTTCCTGGGCCGCTACGAGGCCCCGCTGCCCACGGCGGTCACCTGCAATGCGAACTGCCTCGGCTGCCTGTCGCTTCAGACAGGCAGCGGATTCAGTTGCACCCAGGAGCGGATCGCTTTTACTCCGACCCCGGAGGAAATCGCCGAGGTGGCGCTGTTCCACATCGGCCGGGTGAAAAAGTCCGTGGTGAGCTTCGGCCAGGGCTGCGAGGGCGAACCCTTGACCGCCGCCGGGGCCATCGAGCCCGCCATCCGGCTCATCCGCTCCCGGACGGGCCGCGGCACCATCAACCTCAACACCAACGCCAGCCGGCCGGGAGTCGTGGAAGCGCTCTGCGAGGCCGGCCTCGACAGCATCCGTGTCAGTATGAACAGCTTGCGCCGGGCGTGCTATGACGCCTATTTCCGGCCCAAGGGGTACGGCTTCCGAGATGTGCTGCAGAGCATCGACGTCGCTCTCGGGCAGGGCAAATTCGTCTCCATCAATTACCTGAACTCCCCGGGCGTGACGGACACGGCCGAGGAGGCCGAGGCCCTGCTCGGCTTCCTGGAGGATCATCCCATCCACATGATCCAGTGGCGCAACCTCAACTTCGATCCGATCCGCTACTGGAGGGCTATGGATGCCGCCGCGCCACTGGGAGAGCCGATCGGCATGGCGGAGCTGATCCAGGGGATCCGGAGCAGCTTTCCCCATCTCAAGTTCGGCTATTTCAATCCGCCCAAAGAGAAATTCAGGCCCTCCAGGAAAGTTTCTGCTTAAGCGCGGCCGCTTTCTGGTATCAAATGGATGTTTATAAAAGGTTTTAGGCATAAAGTGTTAAGTGTTAAGGAGTGAAATGCTGTCTTTGGAAAGAAGCCTGTATCCTTCTCTTAAAACCTAACACCTGACACTCAGCACGCAACAATTTAGATCAACCATGAAATACATCGAAGCCAAAGTAACCTTCGATCATGCGAACCCGGAGCTGGCGGGAGACCTGGTCGCCGGAGTGTTTTTCGGCTTCGATCTTCAGGGGGTGGTGATGGAGGATCCGGGTCTCGAGCCTGGAGAGGATTGGGCCGAGGACGCGGTAGCCAAGCCTGTAGCCCATGCGGTGGTCGGGTACCTGCCCGAGGACGAGCGGTTGGACGGACGGCGCAGCAGGCTGGAGGAGGAAATCGGCGCGCTGGGGAACCACATCGGCCTCCTCTATCGGCTGAGCTACCGGGAGGTCGATGAGCACAACTGGGCCGAGTCCTGGAAAGCCTTTTTTTGGCCCCAGAAAATCGGTGAGCGCATTGTGGTCAAACCCTCCTGGCGCGACTACAACCATAGGCCGGGCGAGATCGTGATCGAGATCGATCCCGGCATGGCCTTCGGCACCGGCACCCACCCGACCACGGCGCTGTGCGTGCGTCTGATCGAGGCCTGGCTGCAGAGAGGTGATTCGTTTCTGGACATCGGCACAGGCTCCGGCATCCTGATGATCGCCGCCGCGAAAGTCGGAGCGGCGCGGCTGTGCGGGGGGGATCGCGATGGGCTGGCCGTGCGCATTGCGGCTGAGAACCTGCAGCGCAACGGGATCAGCGCCGATGAGGTTCACCTGGCCCAGGCAGAGCTGGCCGCTGCGTTCCAGGGGCGCTTCGACGTCGTCGCCGCGAACATCCTCACGCATGTCATCCTGGAGCTGCTCGACGACATCCCCCGGCTGCTCAAACCCGGCGGCATCTTCATCTGCTCGGGAATCATCGCGGAGAACAAGTCGCTTGTGGCCCGCAAAATGAAGGCCATGGGCTTTGCGATCGAAGACGTCCGGCTGCAGGAGGGCTGGGTAGCTATTGCCGGGCGATCTCCCGGCAACAGTCTATAAGGCCAGCGAAACCCATAACCTGCTATTTTCAGCTTTGAGCTGGGGGAACCTATGCGCATCCTGCTCGTAGAAGATGATCCTAAAATCGCCTCCTTCATCCTCAAGGGCCTGAAGGCCGAGGGGTTTGCCGTGGATCATGCCGCCGACGGCGAAAAGGGTCTGGATCTCGCCCTGACCGAACCATATGCCGCCGCCGTGGTCGACCTCATGCTCCCCAAACTAAGCGGCCTGGAGCTGATCAAGACCATCCGCCATGAAAAAGTGAAGATCCCGGTCATCGTCCTGAGCGCCAAGGGCGCGGTGGAGGACCGGGTGAAGGGGCTTCAAACCGGGGCGGACGACTACCTCGCCAAGCCGTTTGCTTTCTCCGAGCTCCTGGCGCGGGTGCAGGCGCTCATCCGGCGCAGCACCAACGCTGCCGAACCGACCCGGCTTTCTTTCGCAGATCTGTCGATGAACCTCATTACCCGTGACGTTTTCCGCGCGGGGATCAAGATCGAACTTCAGCCGCTGGAGTTCTCCCTCCTGGAGTACCTCCTGCGCAACGCCGGTCGGGTGGTGTCGAAAACCATGATCATGGAAAACGTCTGGGACTATAACTTCGACCCTCAGACCAACGTGGTGGAGTCGAGAATCTACAAGCTTCGCGAGAAGATCGACCGGGATTTTCCCGTAAAGCTCATTCATACGGTGCGCGGGGTGGGCTATGTCATTAAAGCGGAGACTTAGCCTGCGGCATACGCTGGCCTTCCGGCTGACCCTCTGGTACGCGGGCATCTTCCTGGTTTCCGCCGCGGTGGCCTTCGCCTTTTTCTATTATCTCATCACCACGACCATCAGGGGCCGCGCCGATCAGGACCTGCTGGCCGAAGTGCACAGCTTATCCTCGGTCATGCTGCTTCAGGGTATCGAGGCGGTCAAGCGGCAGGCGCTGCTGGAATCCCATGCAGCAGGTGAAAAGAAGATCTTCATCCAGCTGCTTTACCCGGACGGCCGTCTATTTTCATCCTCGAACATGTCCTACTTCAGTGATATTCCGATTTCATCGGAGGCCATCAGGCGCATGCTCGAGCAGAAAGAGCCTGTCTTTGCAACGGTCTCTTCCCCGGATCGACAGCATGAAATCCGTGTGGTCTATGCATTGCTCGGACCGGGCGTCATTCTGCACCTCGGCCAGGCCTTGGAGGCCCTGACGCGATTCATCGATGCATTCAAACGTATTTTCGTAGCCACCATGGCCGCGCTCTTTATGCTGGCCGTCATCATCGGCTGGTTCATGGCTCGACGGGCTCTGGGTGGGGTTGAAAACGTGACCCGCACGGCTCGCCGGATCGCTGACGGCAGCCTGAACGAGCGTGTGCCGGTGAAGCGGGCCGAAGATGAAATCGACCAGCTCGCGGTCACCTTCAACCAGATGCTCGATCGCATCCAAGGGCTCGTGAACGGCATCAAGGAGATGACCGACAATATCGCCCATGACCTTAAAAGCCCCATCACCCGTATCCGCGGCCAGGCGGAGATCGTGCTGACCTCCGGCAGTGGTATCGGTGAGTACGAAGCCATGGCCGCTTCGGCCATCGAGGAGAGCGACCGGCTGCTTGAGATGATCAACACCATGCTGTTCATCTCCCGCACGGAAGCCGGATTGAGCCAACCCGAGAGCAAGCCGATGGATATCGCGGCGGTGGTGCGCGATGCCTTCCGACTCTTCCAAGCGCCAGCGGAAGATAAACGGATCAACCTCGAATGCCGGGCACCGGAAAGCCTCCCCATGAAGGGAGACATCCGCCTGGTTCAGCGCATGCTTGGCAACCTTCTGGACAACGCCATCAAGTACACTCCGGAGGGCGATTCGGTGGAAGTCTCGGTCGACGGCGCCCCGGACCGGTCCATAACCATTGTCGTGAAGGACACCGGAGCGGGCATTTCATCAAAGGATCTGCCTCACATCTTCGAGCGCTTCTACCGCGGCGACCC